>JBNJDQ010000093.1:0-9515 GCA_051745065.1 Fibrobacterota bacterium | reverse complement strand
TTAATTCCAAAAAACGATGCAGCACCGTACTCTTCGGCCACTGTTCTATCCGTATCCACGAGCAGAGGAAACTGGAACCCGTACTCCTGACGGAATGCCCTGTGCGATTTCTGAGATCCGTTATTAATCCCCAGAACAACAGCCCCCGCTTCACTGAGCGAATCCAGATTGTCCCGCAGTTCGCAGAGCTGATCCGTACATCCCGGTGTATTGTCACCGGGGTAGAACACCAGAACAACCTGTTTCTTCCCGCGGTAGTGGGAAAGAGCCACGGTGTCTCCGGAACCCGTCTTCAGGGAAAATTCCGGCGCCGCAGTACCGCTGTCCAGCATGGGCGCGGCACTGAGCAGACTTAAACCGCCGGCAATCAGCAGTACCGGTATCGATAGTCGCAGCATACCTACTCCTTTGTTAAAAACCACGTGAATATTCCAAAGCGCCACCGAGTACTGTTCCCGGTGAAAGATCAGACTCCTGGGAGAAAAGCGGCGCATAAAAGGCTCGAACACCCAGGGCAGAGCCCGCATCCGACTCTGTAAACCGAAGAGCATTGAGAAAAGATATATACGGTCCGGCTGCAAAAAACTCCTCCCCGCGATTATCCTCATCAGCCCGGTAATCCGGCCCGTAATGAAAGCTGAGCCCCAAACCGGGACCGAACTGCCAGTCCGTTTTATCAGAAAGGTTGCGCTCCATAGTAAAGGTTACATCGGGCTCAAACTGCAACATGTCAAAACGTGCCGCAAAGAGAATCGGCCGCATTACAGGGAGACTGAACACCAGAGAATTCCCGTCATTCAGATCGACAGAACGTGTTACCTTAATATCCATCACGGGGCCGCCCTTCACGCCGGCATCGGAGGCAACACACATACGTATGTCATCATAGCGTCCGCCCGCCATAAGAGAAACTCCCCAGCTGTCAGCCGAAACTGCAGCTGTAATCAACAATACAAGTAAATACATTTTCTTCATACATCCTCCTTGGTTAACCATTCATTGTACCATTTCCGTACAGGTCATGCACGTTTTTTCAGAATAATCTGCATAATCGCAAAAAACATGATAGACTTAACCAAAAAGGAGGACAAATGAAACAGGCACCTGTAATACTCACCCTGATATTTTTCTTTTCAGGATGTATGCGGTACATGACCCATGAGCGGACTGAAGCAATTGTTGAAAATATCGATATTGGGCAGACCCTGCGAATTACAGAATACGAATTGAAGGATAAAGACCGCGGCAACAGCCTTGGACTCTGGGTTATCAAAGACCAGTTTTTCACTCCCACAGAAGCAGAGCGTGTTCAGAATCTGTATTTTCGCTCTAAAGAGAACATAGTAACGGATTTTGATGCGTGGCATTTCACCTGGGCCGTGTCAAACATTTACCGTCTCGGGAATGCAGAGGTGCGCCGGTCTCTGGACAGCGCTCATTCAGATGCACGGCGCTGGGCAGACACCCTGGGACGCCGCGAACGGCGCATGACCCGCGGTGATACGCTCTACATGGGTGATGCCCACATCGGTGGCAGGTATTATGCAAGAAACCATATTATTGCCCCGGGAAACCCGGACTACCTGCAGTCATGGGAGGACTTTCTGCAGGAACAGGAATAATTACCACAGCCCCCATCCGGGCAAAGGCCGGAGCATACCGCCTGAAAAGCCGGGACCGTCAGGTTTGGTGCCGGCTTTCCTCCGGGAATTCGGGGAGCTGAATGCTTCTATTCAGCTTCATACTCTTCGTCGAGATCATACTCATCATCGTCATATTCCTCCTCAAGCTGTTCTTCGATCTCTTCAAGGGGAATACTGTCAACCGCCAGTTCGGCTTCAGCATCAACCACACCGCGGTTGATTAAAGCACGGGCTTCATTCAGCTTTTCAATGGTGACGGGATCATCGATATTCGTTTTAATTGCCCGGATAAGCTGAACAATCATCCGGAAGACCCGAATCAGATCACCCTCGGGAACACCAAAGAGCATGAGGTCACCCAGGGTTCCGCCGTTCACCCATGAAAGAATCGGGGCAGCAAGGCCGAAATTGAGCTCCGGAATAGGATCTTTTATGCCCTCCTTCAGCTCATGATTGCGCAGACGCTGAATCATCTTCGCTCCGTCCATGCTGATGTCAAAATCAACGGCAACTTCGTGTTTCTTCTTGTTTTCTGTCACGAGGGAGCCGAGAAGTACACAGACCTCTTTGGCGGAAAGCATATCAAAGGCACGGCGATAGTACAGCTCCGCCGCCTGAATTTCGTACCCGTTTACCAACGATGCCAGATGCCCCTTCTTTGTCAGGTTCTTTCCATCCAGAAATCCTGTGCGCTGCAAAAAGGCTACACGCTTACGAATCTCTTTTTCCTCACGCTTATAGGAATCGGACATTTTAAACTGTCCCTGCTCAAAATTGCGCAGGCTCAAACGGAACAGGTCGTATGCCTCTTCACCGAAACGGCTGTACAGACTCAGTATGGTGGAATAAGATGCAAAAAAACGACTGCGCACCTTCTCACTTTCCGTGTAGAACAGGCGCTTCACTTCATTGGGAGCCACCATTTCGGGAATGATATGGCAGTATACATGGCCCATATCATCAAGACCGCGGCGCCCCGCCCGGCCTGCCATCTGCTGAAAAGCACGGTTCGTCAGATATTCAAATTCCACGCCGTTGAACTTCTCCACCTGATCAAAGACAACGGTCCGGGCGGGCATATTTACGCCAAGGGCAAAGGTTTCCGTACAGAACAGAAGCTTGATCAGGCCGGAGGAAAAGAGGCGTTCCACAATCTCCTTCACCGCCGGGAGCATTCCCGCATGATGGTAGGCAATCCCCGTGCGCCACAGCCGCTCAAGGGAATCAATCTTTTTGTAATCAGCAATCTGGTACATGGCGATAAGCTTATCCACCAGTTCATCAAGCTGAAACTGATGCTCCTCAGAAAGAAGCTCCAGACTGGACATATTCTTTGCCTTCTCCTCGCATCCCTTGCGGTTGAATACAAAGTAGAGAATGGGATCACGCTCTTTGCGGATAATATTCTTGATAAGACGCTTCGGAGAAGGGCGCCGAAAACGCAGTTTCTTGCGTTTCTTTTCATTTTTGATGTACTGTTTATCAAGCAGTTTGAATGAGACGGGGCCGTATTTTGCGCTGAACAAATGATTCTTCAGTGGAACGGGCCGTTCTTTTTCGATGACCACATCGATGGGCTGCTCCCGTACTGCCTCCATCCATTCTGCAAGTTTATCCAGATTAGGTACTGTGGCTGACAGACAGACGAAACGAATATGCTTGGGAGCAAGAATGATTGACTCCTCCCATACCGTTCCACGGTCAGCATCATCGATAAAATGCACCTCGTCAAAGATGGTAAAACGAACATCATCGAGGCGCTCGGACCGTTCAAGAATCATATTCCGAAAGATCTCCGTGGTCATCACAAGGATATTCCCCTCGGGATTGATAGACAGATCCCCCGTATGGATGCCGACAGCCGCCGAGCCGAAACGGTTTTTAAAATCGCGATATTTCTGATTCGACAATGCTTTAATGGGGGCAGTATAAATCACCCGCCCCCCTTCTTCGATTACTTTATCAACGGCGTATTCTGCAACAATGGTTTTTCCGCATCCCGTGGGGGCGGAAACAAGAACCGAACGGTCCTCCATTATTGATGTAATTGCCTCTTCCTGGAACCGGTCCAGGGTTAACCCTCTGTATTCCATTAGTTCTTCGGGCCTTTCATGTAAAATCTATTCTTTAAATGCCTTATAAATATATGCAATATCATCTCCCGTAAGGGGATTATCTGCATATCTGATATTCTGTTCAACCTGTCTTTTATTGCGAAATCCCGGAATAACCCCGGACACATTTTTATGATACAAAACAAACTGCAGAGCAACACGGCTGAGATCCTCCGGCGCAGCACCGAAGCGCTCTTTAATGCGCTCCATGGCAGCAGATGTTGCTTTCAGGGATTGAGTACCGAACTTTTTGAGCCCCTGCCGATGATCCCCCGGACCGAAGGTCGGCGGATTCCCGGGAGAATATTTATCCAGGAGAAGACCCTGATTCAGAGGCTGAAAAGCGATGAATCCGGCACCGGTCTTTTCGCACAGCTGCATGAGGTCGCTTTTGGGTGCAATAAAATGGTAATCCTGCATGTGTGCCCAGCTCTGACACACATCGGGCTGCACCGCAGCAAAAACCCGCTTGAAGTCTTTTTGCGAGTACGCTGACTGACCGATGGCCCGGATCTTTCCCTCTTCCTTCAGACGGTGCATGGTTTCGGCCGCATCAGCCAGCAGGTAATCCGATTCGCCGAAATCGGCATGATGGAAATAATACAGGTCAATCGTATCGCGGTTGAGATTCATCAGGGACTGTTCACATTGATGCCGGATATTCAAAGGAGTATAGGCATGCGCACCGGTCCCCCGGAACCAGCCGACCTTACTTGCCACAACAATATCCTTCATACGGGTGCCCAGGGCACGGGAAAGAACCCGCTCCGCCGTGCCGCTGCCGTACACATCGGCATTATCAAAATGGGTCACCCCGGCATCCACGGCAAAATTGGCCGCCTCTTCTACTTCTTTAAAGTCGACCGGCGACCACCCGTTGGGATTGCCGCCCTCTTCCCAGCTGGGACCACCCAGGGCCCAGCATCCAAGGCCGATTTCGGAAATACTGATACCTGTCGTACCAATCTCTCGGTAGCGCATATTACAGCTCCAGTACCGTTTTAAGCGTGGTAAAAGGAAATTCTCTTAAAAGATGTGTCAGACGGGAATACGTCTTTTTCTGATTAAAATAATGACGGAACCGTTTGAACGCCGAAACACCTGTACCCACCCGCGGCTGCCCCGGGTCAAGCTCCCAGGGATGCAGGTAAAACACAGCCGGGCGATTATGCTGATTGCAGTAGCGAAAGCCGTAACGAAACCAGGCATAGGGCAGAAGACGGAAATATCCGCCGCCGCTGCAGGGGATATTTACACCTCCCACGGGAATGCAGGTCATGGGAAACTCCAGCAGTCCCGGCCGTATTTCGTGGGGAGCAAGAGGTATCCCCTTTGCGGCATAATCCGGATGAAAAGGAACAGGAAACAGGGATGAATCGTATCGAATACCCGCTCTTGTCAGGGTATCAAAGATCCAGTCCATGGCCGGATCCACGGAAAACGAGGGAGCCCGGAACCCTTCCGGCCGAACCCCGCAGGCCCGGTCAATCGCGTGCAGAGATTTTTCCAGATCCGCTTTAAACGGGCCCGGACCAATCTCCTTCACCAGTTCATGGCCATAGCCGTGAGACGCCATCTCATGGCCCCGGTGGACAATCTCCTGCAGCAACTCCGGAACCCGATCGGCAATCCAGCCGAGAGTAAAGAACGTCGCCTTCACATTGTATTCATCGAAGAGATCCAGCAGGCGTCCGGTGCTCTCAACCACGCGCAGTTCACAGCGCTCCCAGTCGGTCCGGGTGTACAAACGCGAAAAATTATAGACCATGAACCAGTCTTCCAGATCAACCGAAAGGGCATTGACCACAGCCATCAGAAGAGCCTCCCTCCGCGGCGGCGAAACTCCCGCACCTGGGCGGGTGTGGGAAAGCTCTGATATGATCCCTCGCCGGAAATCGGCCGGCGTGTAATGCGGTCCTCCTGAAAATCACGAATAGTGCGGTCCATCAGGCGGGCACTGATCCTCTTTGTCTTCAGAATCATCTCATGAAGGGATTCATCCCGCACGGGAACCCGCTCCTGGGTGAGGATTTCACCACGGTCGAGCTGTGCTTCCATGGTATGAATGGTTACGCCGATTTCCGGACTCTTTTTGTACATCCCCCAGAATACGGGCATCATGCCGCGGTTCTCCGGCAACAGGGCCGAATGCGAGTTAATACATCCCAACGCGGGGGTTTCAAGCAGTTCCTTGCGGAAAAGAACCGGCGCCGCCACTGAAATCACCAGGTCAATTGCATTCTCACGCAGCCATGCACGATATTCCTCTGTATTGACATCATCCGTCTGGTGCAGGGCAACGCCACAGCTTTCGGCGAGGGCAGCAATGGTTTTGCCCGTCATTTTCCGCCACACATACTGCATCCCCACCCTGACAAAATGAAAAGGGCCGTAAAACCCCAGCATCTGCCGGGCCAGGGCAAAGGGTGATTTTTTGTTAAAAGCGGGAAGGATCGTAATCCCCTTCAGGGTGTAGTCTGCATGCTGACTGAGGGCAAAGAATTCGCGAAAAAACTCGCGAACGTAGAAAACATCCTCTTCCGTAATAATGGCAATATTCACTGTTCAGCCCTTTCCGTACTACTCCATACGGCGCTTTTAATGCCCCGGGCAAAGCGAAAGAAACCGAGGAAAAGAGCAGCATTCATGGAGACAAAATGATAGATACTCCGCACACCGGGCAGAGAGACGTCAAACCGATCCAGCACTGCCCCGATCAGGGCAATCCCGTAAAACACCACCTGCAGTCCAAATATCTGCCGAAATAGCGGCAGCTCCAGCAGGAATGCATTTGAAATAAAAAGAACAAGAAGTATAAAAGGGGAAAACCACCGCAAAACCTTGTGGGAAAAATAGAAGAAAAAACGAATTATCCGAAAGGGGTTGAGCATTCCCGGAAGCAGTGAGAAGGACTGAAAATTACCCGCGCCGATACGAATACGCCGGCCGAATTCTTCGGAGACGGTTTCCCCGGTTTCCTCTTCAGCACGGGCCTGTGCATCAAAAACCACGCGCATTCCCCGCTGAATCATACGCAGGGGAATCAGAAAATCGTCGTTGGAATAAGCATTGGCGGGCAGGGGTTCAAAGGCGGATTTGCGAATGGCATAAAATCCGCCAAATGCCCCCATGGCGCAGCCGTAAAGACCTTCCACATTCTTGATATCCGCTTCAAAGGCGCGATAGGTGACCTCTTTGTCCAGACCGCTCACCCCGTCAGCAACATAGAGCTGCAGATTTCCAAGCACCGCCCCGATATCGGGAGCACTGAAGGCGGAGACAATGGAGCGCAGCGCCTGTGAATCATACATCGTATTTGCATCGGACAGCACGACAATGTCTCCGGCTGCCGCGGGCACGGCTTTGTTAATCATTCCGGTCTTGCCGCTGCGTTCGGTATAGGCATTGAGGGTAACCTGTGGATATGTATTAACATACTCCTGAACGATGTCATTTGTTCTGTCGCTGCTGCAGTCGGAACACACCAGAATTTCCAGTTTTTCCGGTGGATAGTCCAGGGCCAGGGTGTTTTCGATCTTTGCGGCAATCACCCGCTCTTCATTATAGGCGGGGATAAAGATTGAGACCACGGGCTCCCACTCGGGATCCCGGCGTATGGAACGCCCCTGCATTCGCCCGAGATGCTTCATCATCAGCGGGAAAAGAATGTAGGCGTGAGCAAAGAGGAAGGCCCCCACCGTAAAAACAGCCGCCGCAAGGGCGGTACACTGATCCGAGTTCATTCTGTATCCTTCATTTTTTCAATCAGTTCTTCAAGAAATTCCGCCCATTGCTCCGGGCGATCATTGAAATGTAAGAGAATTTCCTTTCCCTCCGTTACCCCGATCCCCGTCATTGTGCACAGGTCCAGAAAGAAGTCCGCCTTCTGAGCGGGACTGAAACGATGTTCATTGCGCTTGAGGAGCACTACGCCGGCACAAAACTGCTCTCTGTTACTGAGAGACGATTCCCCTGAAAACAGCATGACTGCCGCGAGAAAAACAATGACCGAAATCCGTTTTACCCTACCGGTTTCAGGAATCATGGTGCACCAAAAAAGGTTCAGGGTTACGCGGAGTTCCGTCAAGACGAATCTCATAATGCACATGCGGTCCTTCGGAATAGCCCGTCTCTCCGACGGTCCCGATGGTATCCCCCTTGCTGACATTACGCCGCGCCCGTACGGAATAACTGTCAAGATGGGCATAAAAGGTTGTCACCCCGTGGGAATGGGAAATTTCAACATATTTGCCCCAGAAACGATGCTCTCCCGCACGCAGAACACGCCCGTGCGCCGGTGCTATGACCGGAGTTCCCACGGGGGCCGAGTAATCCACGCCGGTATGGCGCTTTTCCCGTTCTTCAAAAACCCCCTGATACATTCCGAAAGAGCGAGTCCGGTAAAATCGCTCCCCCGACGGCAGGGGAATAATAACGGGAATATCATCAAAGATATTTTCACCGCTGTCAATTCTTTCCGCAAGACGGGTATACTCCTGCAACAGGGAATCCGTATAGAGATGGAGAAAGGTAAGATCAAGAAGGGAGTCATGCAAAAAGCGGTCCTTCTGAAGAGAATCCCTCCGGGCAGAGAGCTGCTTTTTACTCAGGGCGCTGCTTTTACGGCGCAACCCTGTCAAACGGTCGGCAGTCCCCTTCTGCAGCTGCCGGGCGCTGTCCACGGCCTGGCGTACATCTTCAACACGCCTGTGCAGAATCTCCTTTCTGAACTCATAGGACGACTGCATCTCTTTCATACGGGGAAGCAGATAGATCCAGGCAAGGGCAAGCAAAAAGAGAACGACAAAAAGAACCAGCGTCACCCGTCGACGCCGCTGCCGAACCCTGCCATTTCTGAGGGATCTCAGTTTTAGATAAAGCGTCTTTTTTCCCGGCACCTCTGACTATTCCGCTGCGTTTTTTTCACCGTCTGCAGAATTGTCTCTGCAACTCGAGTAGGCATCCTTCAGGGCCTGAATCTCCTCATCGAGAGCATCCAAGGCTTTGTGGGATGTATCGATATCCTTCACAAAACTTTCAATGGCGATATCATCACCGATCTTTGCTTTCTGCCCATCCTTCTTCATATCATAGGCACGCTGTCCCAGATCACGGAGGGTCGCATCAATCCGTTTTTCAATCTGATGGCGCTCCACCTTCAGCTTACCCAGTTTCGAGTAATGATTAACCGCCTCTTTTGATACAGAAACACCGTCTTCAAGGCCTTTTTTAAGATTTTCCCAAAATGAATTATCCATAACGTACTCCTTTGTGATAGCTATTCATAATAATATAATTAATTACTGAAGATGTTCCGAAAGAAACTCCGTACACCACGCTTTATAATTTTAATGTTTACAGAAACCCGGTAGGAGTCCGCCGTACCGCGAACGGTCCCCTGAAAGCGCTTGCTCCCGTTTTCACCATCAAGAAGCGCCTCCCAGACAACACTCGTCACAAACTTTTTATATGCCGGATCAATCACACCTTCGATATCAAAGACAAAATTCTTCCCCGGAAAGCGGTAATCCCCCTGCAAATAAATATCAAAGAGTGAATTATCACAGGTAACAGTATCCGTCTCGACACCGCCGTGGCGCAATACAAAGTCGCCGTGAACTGCCGTAAAATCGAAGGTCTTAATACCGATCCGCCGAAGCTCATGCCGCGCTTTTTTCAGCATGGGATATCCCGAATCACTGAAAGACTCAATGCGTATATTCCCCTGTCCCGCCGGGCGATAGGGATTGCCCAGCCG
>JBNJDQ010000092.1:0-9640 GCA_051745065.1 Fibrobacterota bacterium | reverse complement strand
GTTGATGCGAATACCGGCGAAGTATCCGTGGTGGTTGCCGTAGTTTATCGTGCTGACCTGGCTCATGGTATGGGGAAGGTTGCGGGAGAATGAACGAAGAAGGTCCGAAATGTTTGAAAAATTGCGGGTGACGGTGTGATTTCCGCGCCGGATTT
The DNA here is from genome assembly GCA_051745065.1 of Fibrobacterota bacterium. Taxonomy (GTDB): domain Bacteria; phylum Fibrobacterota; class Chitinivibrionia; order Chitinivibrionales; family Chitinivibrionaceae; genus Chitinivibrio. The sequence continues at coordinate 9,485 of JBNJDQ010000092.1, read as the reverse complement.
CGTTTCTGAGGAACTCGGAAATGATGGTCGGTTCATGCAGAAGGGTCCTCAGTTGTTCCTGAACATTTCGACTGACGGCCAGAGCCTGTTTATGCCCCTGATGGGTAAACAGAAACTCATAATCCTGTTTCTGAAGGGTAATAAAGGCCAGTACAATACTGCCGCCAAAGAGTGTAAGAAACAGCATGATAACAGTTCTGAGATGAACGCGGTATGTCATCGGGAAAGCCCTTTGGAAAGAGAATAATATCTGAATTATAGTATCTTTTGCTGTAATGGACCACTCAAAACATGCAATTTATGCCTGCTCAGCGGTATTCGTGAATGAGTGAGTCCAGCTCATCCCCCACAACGGTGTTTGGATCAAAGGTCTCTGTACGGATCTCTTCCGGAGAATACACGCGGATGTAGCGATCTCCGTACCGGCGCACGAAGGACTGTTGCAGTTTGCTGATTTCCGTGCGGCAACTGTCCTCCCCAATGCTGTCCGTGCCGCGGGCGTTTTCCAGAAGGGGCTGCAGGTATTTCCGGTGGGAATACTGCGAATAACTGCTGCTGCCCGCCGGGGGAAATCCAGCTTTTTCCATGGTATGGCGCCGGTAGTTTTCTGCGTGGGTCTGAAGGGAGTCCTTCATGGTTGTCAGACTGTCGTCGAGGAGTTTATACCTGCGGTAGGCGAGGCTGAGCATTTGTTCCAGCTCCTGCAGTGTCGGTTTTGCAATGGAATCCCGCTTCTGCAGAGAGTCCCTGATCTTTTTCGTGGTCTTTGCAAAGCTGCTGAAATCGCGTAAAAGGGCAGCTGTGTCCACGGCGAAATGCTGCCGGGGTTCACTTTCCACAGAGACCCACCAATTGACTGCTGTTTCCGGGGTGGGCATGCGGCTGAAGAGTGCCGTGGGAACGCCCAGGGCGGTATTCCATGCATTCATTGAAAGTGGCGTTGCCAGGGCTCCAATGGCCTGGTTTGCCGCAAGTCCCCAGGTAATCTCGCCGGTGCCGACAATGGATCGGCCTGCTCCCATAACCATACTGCCGCCGGTTTTCAGAACGGGACGGGAGAGTTCCCACGCGGGGCGCAGAACCGTTGCGTAGGCAAATACCGATGGTACGGCTACGGCACCGCCGGCAAGACGCAGGGTGGAGTTAACCGTTGCGCGCATGCTGTACCAGGGGTAGGCAAAGATCCAGCCGATAGCCCGTTTACGGCGGAGCTGATGAGCCCGCTGCATGTAACGACGCCATGTGGCACCGAGGTCACGGGTCATAAAATTACCGATAAGAGCCTTCTCTGCCCTCATTGAGGCGGTAACGGCGTCTCCAATATTATACCACGGATCCGGCGTAATGTAGTCATGCAGATGTCTGAAGGAGCGGGGGATATCAACAATCCCCATGACAATGTTCCGGGCTCCATCCAGTTGGTGGCGTCCACCACGGATCAACTGGCGTTTGAAAATCTTTCCGGGAGTGTCGTATCCGGGCAGAATGTGTACATCATATACGTAGCCCTGCTCATCGGTGACACTGCCGCGCAGAAGAAGTTCCGGTTTTGCCTCCAGGGGTATCATTGCGGCCCTGAGGGGTATCAGCAGGACGAAAAGAAAAAGGGCGGTTTTCCGCGAAATGGTTTTCATTACTTTCCTGATGATTAAGTAAAGGCTATATTGGTAATATAACATTTTTGAAAAACAGGAGAGGTACAGTATGGATAAAAGATTTGACCCGGCAATGATGGAAAAGCTCGAAAGTCCCCGGCGCAGAGCGCAGCTGCCACCGGAGAATGTGCTGGATGCCATGGACCTTCAACCGGGAATGCATATGCTTGATATCGGGGCGGGAACGGGGTACTTTGCCCTGCCTGCGCTCAGGCGCCTGCGTCCCGGCGGAGCTCTGACCGCCCTTGATATTTCACCGCAGATGCTTAAATATCTTCGGCAGCAACTGCCTGAAGATACGAAAGAAGTTCTGGCTCTCTGCGGTGACGGACAGAATATCGATTTGCCCGACAGTTCGCTTGATGTTGCGCTCCTGGCCCTGGTCTTTCATGAATTTGATGATCCCCGCGCTGCTGTCCGTGAGGTGCTCCGCGTCCTGAAACCCGGCGGGGAAATGCACATTCTGGACTGGGCCAAACGGGAAATGTCCCAGGGGCCGCCCCTGTCCCATCGATACAGTGGTGCGCAGGTGCAGGAATTCTGCCGGGAGGATTTCCTTCTCCAAAGACAAAAGACCTTTGCAGAAAACCGGTTCTATATGCTGAGTTTCTCTTCCACCAAAGAACAGGGGGGGTGAAGAAGAAAACTGTGGAAAGCGTGTCTACACCAAGGTGTGGCCCTCCATTTTAATAATGGTGGAACAATAAAAAATATGCTATATTAACAGGCGGAATTAAAAAGGAGAATCAAATGGTGAAACGAATTGTTCTGCTGGCCCTTGTTGCAGCAACCCTGAGCGCAGGGGAGGATTATGCCTTTCCCTCGGTAAATCCACCGGGAGGAAAACGGGTGGAGGATGTGAATCAGTATATCTCCATTATCTGGGATGATAATGCCTATTCCGGCAAGGCCGGGACCAACTACGAAGGTCATCCGGGGATTGAGTCTTTCAGTGATCAGAGCTGGGTGAATGGTATTCGCGATGAAGGCGGCTGGAAAACCAGTGACAATAAAAATGAGCTTAATCTTGAAGAAGGTGACATGGGGATGAGCTGGGCAAGTCAGACCCTTGCCGGGCGCACACCCCTTGCATACACCCAGTGGGATAAGACCGGTGCCTACAGCCCGCAGGTTCCCGATACAGTCGTCCATAACGATTCTGTCTGGGCCTGTGTCGACTGGCCGATTTCCACGGGAGAAGATACCGTTGAAATGACTACCTCTGAGGGCGTTGATACAACGATTATCCAGAAAGTCTACGCTGAACCGGCGATTCTTGACACCTCCGCCGGTAACACCTTTACCGTCGAGGAATGGAACGGAACGGAGTATGTTGAAAAGGAGCTGACCTGGGACGAAATGGATCAGTCGACCAAGTCGGATATTCGGGAGCAGTACAAAGCGTGGTCCTTTGTGGAGGCCGTAGCTTCAGGGCTTTCGCGGACCAACCCCGATGGTTCGCCGATCCTTTTTACATTTAACGTTATTTCCGGACTCATGGTTCCCACCTGGCCCGTGGACTGGCAGGCGCGTGAATCCAAATACGGCTATTATGTGCCTAACGAAGCATATTATCCCGATGATTACAATCCGGCAAATACCCACTCCAAGATTGCCGCATCCTGGGGTCGTGAAATGCCGATTTACACCTCGAAAAATCAGGACACTGTTTTTATCAAGGGCTATATCAACGCAGCTTTTAATGATGCCCTTGAAACCGGTCACGAGATAGGGAACCACACCATCGACCATATGGAGAGTAACTCTCCTTTGCCCAATAAAAAGGGTGAACCCATTGCCAGCATGCCCGGGGCAAGCGGTGAAGCCTACATGGACGGTTTTGCCCGCTGGGGTGGTGATGGCTATGATACCTCCAAGATCGATTACCTTCCCTGGGGTGAAGAGTTCAACGAAGCGGAGCAGTACGGCCAGAAAGACGGTAACATCTGGCAGTACATGGGCTGGACGGCCTATGCCGGTAAGTACATCAGCAAAGAGGCCTGGAAAGGGGCGGTCAAGCTGGGTGAAGAGGAGCTTGAAGCCGGCCTTGGCATCTCCGTTGCAAGCGGCGATGTGAACTCCTTCCGTGCGCCCCGTCTGGAGGTAAACTCCGAGCTGTACTACGCCCTGGATGAGCTTGGCTATCAGTATGACTGCGGTCTGGAAGAAGGATACGAAGAGCATCGCGACGGAACCAACTTTCTGTGGCCCTACACCATGGATAATGGCTCTCCCAATGTGAACCATCAGCGTCTGATCGGTGTTGATGTTACTATTGACAGCACGCCGACGGGTCTGTGGCAGGTTCCGGTGAACGTTTTTGTAGTCCCCGAGGAGTACCGCCGGGAAGTGTGGGATAATCATAAGCAGATTAATGACAACGCTCTTGATGGCGGTGATATCGGTGCCTATGAAGACTGGGCAGATGCGGGTAAGATTACGGGCTTTGATTTCAACCTCTATATTATGTGGGGTATGACCAAAGAAGCGTGGCTTGCCACGGTGAAAAACACCACCCGCCTGCGCCTTGAGGGCAATAAAGCACCGATCCATTATGGTGCCCATACGGATTACTATACGCCGATCTACGACAACGCAACACTGCAGAACGATGTAAACAAGAATTCCTACGGTTTGAATGTTACGGAAGGGTGGAACACCTGGGATGACCGTACCAGCAGCATGGAAGAGTACATCGACTGGGCAATTGATACGGGCTGTTATGTGGTAACCGGCCATGAGCTGATTGAGCGTATCAAGGATATGCAGAAAGATGAGCAGTTCGGTGAAGCGAAGTCTCTCAGTAATGCCGCATGGAACTTCTACAAAAACGATGCTCTGAACTCCTCTGCCAATACGGAAAGCTTTACCGGTGATATTGACAATGCACAGGTCAGCGTTGACAAAGCGGCCGGTGAGAATGTCCCCACCTGCGGCTACGGGTATTACTTTTCTGCGGGAACCATGAGCAAGCTTGACCATATCTCCCTTGAGTATCAGACGACGGCACCTCTGACGATCCGTCTGCTGACCTCTTCCGGAGAAAGCCGTGAAGTAATGCTCGGCCATGTGGGCGGCGGCAGCCTTCGCACGAGCGGCCGTATTCCCGTGAGTGCCTTTGAGCAGAACCAGTATTCCGGAATTATGGGGTATCAGGAGGATATGATCAATACGGAAGAGATTACGGGTATTGAGATTGAAGTGATGACCGATGAGCTTGAACAGGAAGAGCATAGTTTCACCGTGAAGAATTTTACGGCCTACACCGGTGCAGATCTTGTGGGCACAGTGGAAAATGCCACGACGGATGACGTAAATACGGTGAATGTGAAGCAGCTGAGCCAGGGGAAACTCTCTCTCATGGTTGGCAGCAGCGGCACCTACGATATTGCTCTTGTTTCTGCCAAGGGGCGGTTGATCAGGAATCTGAAGAACCGCAATCTTGCGGCAGGGCTTAACACGGTCGATTTCGGCGGGCTGTCCCGCGGAGTCTACTTTGTGCGGGTTGCTTCCGATGAGGTAAACCGCACTGTAAAGACGTTTGCACAGTAGGTCGGCTGATCAGGAGTGATTCTATATCTACTGAGGAGAGCTGAACAGGCTCTCCTCTTTGTAATTACCCCAAAAAAATCAGGAATTATTCATTTTTTTTGTTATATTATTATATGAATACTCATAAAAAAGGAGCACTTATGGTAAAGAGGATTATGCTGTTGCTTACGGCTGCAGCAGTTGTCGCATCTGCGGCAGAGGATTATGCCTTTCCTTCCGTAAACCCACCCGGTGGGAAACGTCCGGAAGATGTGAATCAGTACATCTCAATCATCTGGGATGATAACGCCTATTCCGGAAAGACCGGTACCAATTATGAACCCAAGGCCGGTGATCTGGAATTTACCGATCAGGGGTGGGTCGGCGGAAAGCGTGTTGAGGGAGACTGGTCCACAGAGGGTGATAATCCCCTTGAAATCCAGGAAGGTGACATGGGCATGAGCTGGGCGGCCTACTCCCTTGCGGGGTTCAAAGCCGAGCCGGCCATGGCCTGGAGTGAACTGGCATCGTACAGCAAAGGTGAGATTGTTCGCTATAAGGATACAGTCTGGAAAGCATCGGGGTATATCAATGCTGGAACTGAACCGGTGGCCCTTGATACGGATACCATTCCGGGCTGGGACACCCTGCCTGAATGGGAGCAAAACTCGTTCATCAGCGAATATCCCTGGCTGGTAGAACGCATCGTAGGCAATCAGACACCGACCCGAACCAATCCCGATGGTTCGGAGCTCAAGTTTACCTTTAACGTAATTACCGGGTTTATGGTTCCCACCTGGCCGGTTCGCTGGCAGGCGCGTGAATCCAAATACGGTTATTATGTGCCCAATGAAGAGTTCTACCCCGACGGAGAAGTGCTTCACTCCAAGGTTGCCGCATCGTGGGGTCGTGAAATGCCCATTTACAAGACCGCTGAACAGGAACAGGTATTTGTACAGGGCTACATTCAGCAGGCCTTTGAAGAAGCTCTCAACCTTGGTCATGAGTTTGGGAACCACACCATCGACCATATGGAGAGTAACTCTCCTTTGCCCAATAAAAAGGGTGAACCCATTGCCAGTATGCCCGGGGCAAGCGGTGAAGCCTACATGGACGGTTTTGCCCGCTGGGGTGGCGAGGGCTATGATACCTCCAAGATCGATTACCTTCCCTGGGGTGAAGAGTTCAACGAAGCGGAGCAGTACGGCCAGAAAGACGGTAACATCTGGCAGTACATGGGCTGGACGGCCTATGCCGGTAAGTACATCAGCAAAGAGGCCTGGAAAGGGGCGGTCAAGCTGGGTGAAGAGGAGCTTGAAGCCGGCCTTGGCATCTCCGTTGCAAGCGGCGATGTGAACTCCTTCCGTGCGCCCCGTCTGGAGGTAAACTCCGAGCTGTACTACGCCCTGGATGAGCTTGGCTATCAGTATGACTGCGGTCTGGAAGAAGGATACGAAGAGCATCGCGACGGAACCAACTTTCTGTGGCCCTACACCATGGATAATGGCTCTCCCAATGTGAACCATCAGCGTCTGATCGGTGTTGATGTTACTATTGACAGCACGCCGACGGGTCTGTGGCAGGTTCCGGTGAACGTTTTTGTAGTCCCCGAGGAGTACCGCCGGGAAGTGTGGGATAATCATAAGCAGATTAATGACAACGCTCTTGATGGCGGTGATATCGGTGCCTATGAAGACTGGGCAGATGCGGGTAAGATTACGGGCTTTGATTTCAACCTCTATATTATGTGGGGTATGACCAAAGAAGCGTGGCTTGCCACGGTGAAAAACACCACCCGCCTGCGCCTTGAGGGCAATAAAGCACCGATCCATTATGGTGCCCATACGGATTACTATACGCCGATCTACGACAACGCAACACTGCAGAACGATGTAAACAAGAATTCCTACGGTTTGAATGTTACGGAAGGGTGGAACACCTGGGATGACCGTACCAGCAGCATGGAAGAGTACATCGACTGGGCAATTGATACGGGCTGTTATGTGGTAACCGGCCATGAGCTGATTGAGCGTATCAAGGATATGCAGAAAGATGAGCAGTTCGGTGAAGCGAAGTCTCTCAGTAATGCCGCATGGAACTTCTACAAAAACGATGCTCTGAACTCCTCTGCCAATACGGAAAGCTTTACCGGTGATATTGACAATGCACAGGTCAGCGTTGACAAAGCGGCCGGTGAGAATGTCCCCACCTGCGGCTACGGGTATTACTTTTCTGCGGGAACCATGAGCAAGCTTGACCATATCTCCCTTGAGTATCAGACGACGGCACCTCTGACGATCCGTCTGCTGACCTCTTCCGGAGAAAGCCGTGAAGTAATGCTCGGCCATGTGGGCGGCGGCAGCCTTCGCACGAGCGGCCGTATTCCCGTGAGTGCCTTTGAGCAGAACCAGTATTCCGGAATTATGGGGTATCAGGAGGATATGATCAATACGGAAGAGATTACGGGTATTGAGATTGAAGTGATGACCGATGAGCTTGAACAGGAAGAGCATAGTTTCACCGTGAAGAATTTTACGGCCTACACCGGTGCAGATCTTGTGGGCACAGTGGAAAATGCCACGACGGATGACGTAAATACGGTGAATGTGAAGCAGCTGAGCCAGGGGAAACTCTCTCTCATGGTTGGCAGCAGCGGCACCTACGATATTGCCCTTGTCTCTGCGAAGGGACGTTTGGTGAAGAATCTGAAGAACCGCAGTCTTGCGGCAGGGCTCAACACAGTCGATTTCGGCGGGCTGTCCCGCGGAGTCTACTTTGTTCGGGTTGCTTCGGATGAAGTAAATCGTACCGTTAAGACGTTTGCAAAATAAAATTGCAGAATTTATCAATACGTAAAGAGGAAGGCCGGGAACGGCCTTCCTCTTTTACTATGAACCGATTATGCAGAAAGAAACGGTTCATTCCGTGCTCATTACTTTTTATGATTTTTCATTCGCCATTGAATATATTTGATATGAAGTATCATTATTATCTGGAGGTTCTATGAAACGTGTCGTATGTGTTGTACTCATTCTGGCCGGCATGAGCTGGGCTCATTTTGAAATGTTGATTCCCGAAGAGGTCAGGGTTTCGGGAGCGGGTGTTGAAATTGTGAATATATTCGGGCATCCCTTTGAGTCAAATTATCTCATGAAGAGCGGTCAGGCAAAGGATGGAACTGTTCTGGGCCTCAAAGAGGTCTTTTACGTTCATCACGGGGATAAAACAGATCTGACAGACAAGGTAACCAAAGAGACTTATCATCTTGATGAGTCCAAGGCACCGGGGTATCGTTTTACGGTGCCCACCAAAGGCATGGGTGACTACGCCGTATTCATCGTACCCCATCCCTATTGGGAAGAAGCTGAAGATCTCTATATTCAGCAGATTACCAAGATCCTGCTGAATAAAAGCGGTATGCCTACGGACTGGCACCGCCGGTGTGCGCCGGGATACACCGAAATTGTGCCCCTGGTTGATCCCTATAAAATCCGTCCGGGAACACTCTTTCGTGCACGGGTTCTGGACAGTGACGGAAAGCCGGCGGTCAATAAAATTGTGGAAATTGAATATCTGAATTCCGACGTTGATGTTAAAAAACGGACCGTTATAAATCGTTCCGACGACGGAGGTGTTACGGATGAGCGGATTGGTACCAATACATTAATCACCGATGAGAAGGGCATGATTTCCTTTATTCCCACGGAAGAAGGCTACTGGGGATTTGCCGCCCTGGGAGCGGGAAGCAGCAAAAAATACAAGGGGAAAGAGCTGGAGCAGGATCCGGTTCTCTGGATTGAAGTGAAATAATACCTCTCTGCATACAGATGCAGGGGCAACCGCCCGGCAATGTAATCCGGGCGGTTTTTGCGTGCTTTCGGTATGCGTATATTGAAAAAACATCATTACGGCGGGGGCATGTGCGGTGAAGGGCATATTCTCTGTCACAATAAAAAAGGAAATTGCATGAAGAGTATAAACACAGTAACGGTCACACGCCTGCACGGGATATCCTTAGTGAAACTGATTGTCCCCGGGGCAACGCTCGGAGGAATCCTTCTTTCTCTTCTCTTCGGTATCGCTGCGTTTTTCGGGGGGCAGGTTGTGCAGTGGAACGGCCAGTATATCACGGGAGTACAGGGAGCTGTGGCGGCTCCGTTCATCTGTGGCGGCATCGGGTTTATCTTTGGTCTCTTTGTTTCATTGCTGACCTATATCGGTTTGCGTTTTTATTCCCTGTTTCGCCCGCTGACTCTGAAATATGTACCCGTACATGATGACTGATTCAATCATGTAACG
>JBNJDQ010000091.1:0-9801 GCA_051745065.1 Fibrobacterota bacterium | reverse complement strand
AAAGCACCTTCGGTGGCAATACCGACATAGTAACCGGGGCATCAGCCCCGCTCCGATCACCTCAAAATGTACGAAAATCAGATCCCACTGCAGAATCAGGGTTTCTTCCTATGGATATACGTGCGCTCACGCAGGGTGTGCCGGAAAAAGATCCGAAACGGGGGTGCGGAAAGAACGCCCCGATCTGCACCGTGCAGATCGGAGCGGAGGTTTAATACGTGGTGAGGGAGCGCATCTTATGAAAGATATCCGTGTTGTCGTAGTTTCCGGTAAAAATATCCGTGCCCGGGCCGACGGCATAGACCGGTACGGGGACCGCCGTATGTTTGTACGAGGTCCAGCCCAGTCCGGCGCGGTTATTCAGCAGATGCGTGGCGGTAACTGTCAGGGGATCGTATTTGTTATAGGTGATCCTCGCTTCGTAGGGGGAAAGATCCACGGAATCGTTTTGCACGGAATGGGCGAAGGCTTTTTGAAGGCGTTTGCTCTCGTATTCCCGCAGAGGAGCCGCCGGGCCGCCCAGGCCGAATGCCGCGGCAATGGAATCTGCATATTCGGCAAAATTTCCCGCTTCTGAGCGGTTCTTCATGGTCGTAAGCTTTTCCGTAAAGGCTGCAAAAGAAATCTTCTGATGTTTGAGAAGATCGTAATGGGTGTCGTACTCCGTACCGGCAAAGCCCAGGGAGAGGCCACCGCATTCATGGTCTCCCGTCACAATCACCGCTGTTTCGCCGGGATGCTTCTGATAAAAGTTCAGAGCCGCTTCCACGGCCTTATCAAAGGCAATGACATCGTGCACCGCCGAGGCGCCGTCATTGGCATGGCAGGCCCAGTCGATTTTTCCACCTTCAACCATCATGAAAAAGCCCTCATCATTATCAAGGAGCCGAATGCCTTCGCGGGTGAATTCTGCAAGGGAGATCTCCTTTTCCGTGCGGTCGATTTCATAATTCAGGGCGGCGGATTCATCATACTCCGTAACGGCCCAGTATCTGCCGCCGGGGTGTGCCGCCGTGAGTGCTGAACGGTCTTTGAGGATGGTGTAGCCCGCCTCCGTCATGAGTGCGGGAATATTCCGGGGGTCTCCTTCAGGGTCTTTCTGATGATATTTCTCAAAGTCACCTTTGGCATATCCACCGCCGAAGTAATCAAAGCCGCTTGTCGCCATCTGTGCGGCAATATTATTATAGTTTCCCCGGGCCGGTTCATGAGCATAGAAACAGGCCGGGGTGGCATGGTCGATGCTGACGCTGGAGACAATGCCCACCTTTTTTCCTGCAGCCTTTGCATATTCTGCAATTGATCTGAGGGTGTCTCCGTCAGCAGTCATTCCCACGGTGCCGATGGTGGTTTTACTGCCGCAGGCAAGGGCCGTTCCCGCAGCGGCGGAACCGGTGATAAAGCGATCCTGCGCATGGGTTGCCGCATTGCCGGTTACGGGAAACTGTGTAAAGGCCAGATGCGCTTTTCCCGGTTCGATGGAACGCTCCAAAGCGCGTTGGGTCATTGCCATCTGGGGCAGTCCCATGCCGTCACCGATAAAGAGAAAGAGATATTTGATCTTCCCCGGCGCAGGGGAGGAGGTTTCGGATGACTTCTTCTGTGGCGATGTACAGCCAACGCACAGAGTGAGTACAAGTATACTGTGTAACATTATTCCTGCGTATTTCATAGATCCTCTCTGAAAAAGAGAAATATAGATATGGGATGTGAGAATTTTTTGAGCAGCGTGTTACATGTTGTTGTCCCGCGCCTGGCGGGAGACCTTCCAGGGATTCCAGCGGTCTTCGTAGGAGGTTTTAAAGAGCAGCTCCATGAGGTAGGCGTAGGTACGAACCGTGCGCAGATACCAGCCGGTGTACAGGGGCATGGCCGGAAGAAATGGGAACAGTTTAAGATCTTCCCGAAAGGTGTAGCGATTGGGAGAAAGGAGAAGAACAAAGATGTACTGCAGAATATTGGAACCGATGTAGAGAATATAGTTTGTTATAAATATGTAGACTGCCGATTCGGTGTATTCCGTGGTGATCTGAAAGAGGTAGATCCACCAGTTGAAATTGAGAATGAGATTGAACCACAGGTTGTCCATGACGGTCAGGGCATTGAGAATGGTGAAGTTTGCCGTGGGCTGGAGCAGGTCAAAATGTTTGCGCAGGCGAAAGCGCACGGTGGAGCGGTTCCAGCGGTAGCGCTGTTTGGCCAGTGCGAAGAAAGAGGTCGGTACATGGGTGTAGCAGACAGAGCGCTGTGCAAAGGTGACCCTGTACCCCATTTTACGGATTTTCAATGTGATGTCCCCATCCAGGCCCGGCCCGATATCCCAGCCCTTCAGGCGCCGGAGGATATCCATGCGAAATGCACCGAAGGCACCGGAGATAATACGCAGCATTCCCAGATGCGAGGTAATCTGACGACCCACGGATATCGTTTTGCCGTATTCCAGGGCCTGCAGGGATGTGGGCAGGCTTTCAAAGCGGTTGTCCACGCGTACATCCCCGCCCACAGCACCGATTTTGGCATCTTCGTAGAAGGGAAGCACCAGTTCTTCCAATGCATTGTACTCGATATTTGAATCCGCATCGAGGTGTACCACATATTTGCCACGGCTGTAGCGCAGGGCAAGGTTTGCTGCGGAGGCTTTTCCGCCGCGGACTTCATTGCGGAAAAAATGTCGGATGAATCCCCGTTTTTCCAGATCCCGGCAGATTTCGGCTGTGTTGTCGTCGGAGCCGTCATCCACGACAATGAGTTCATAGTTTTTGTAGTTCTGTTTGCCCAGAGACCGCACGAGGGCGGGAATATGTTTGCCTTCGTTTTTGCCCGGGACAATCACCGATATGAGCGGACGTTCTCTGTACAGGGCAATGAATGATTCACGGCGGCGGTCTTTGACAATAAGCTTTTTCAAAGAGATCAGCAGAATGAGAACCACTTCGAGAAGGATGTAGCGGGAAAAATCAAAGATGATAAAGAACCAGAAAATGCGGGTGAAGCGGTAAAAATTGAGTCCTGTTAAAAAATCGATGTATTCACTGAAGAAAGCGTTCATTTTGCATTCAGCTCATGCAGGTACGTGATAAGGCTGAAGGATGTGTCGATTTCATGGGTATTTGTCTGGATCTGCGGCGGCGTATCTGAATTTGCTGAAATAAGATCGTTCAGGGCGTCTTCCACTCTGTGCATTGCCTGCTGAGCCCATTCCGCGGTGGTTTCTGTTAAAAGTATCAGCATATCGGAATTATTCAGAAAGGTTACGGCATCACTGGTGCGCAGGGTATTGTTCAGGGCTGTACCGATCTCGCGGTTGATCCGTGAGAGTTCCTCATGGACCGATGAAAACACTTCGATATAGTTTGCAATACGCAGTCTGCAGAGGGTGGAACGGGATACCCGGTACCGCTTGATCCGGGCTGCCTCGATGGTCGCAATTTTCTTAAAGGTTGGCATATCAACAATATCAATTGTTCCGCGCAGATCATCTTCGAGAGAGAAGAGCAATCCCTTGACAGCAGAGTTCATTCCCAGGGGGGTCAGACTGAAGCGGTTGATTTCACGCACCTGGATTTCGGCCGGTGTAGAGCGGGTATGGCAGTTGGCACAGGTAATATCGATATCCGGTTCCTGAAATACCGAGCGGCAGCTGTGGCAGTTGTAAATATCCGAGGGACGGTCATAATCCACCCCGATATTTTTCAGCTCCTTGTGACATTTGGGACAGACCAGTCCGGTGTCACCGTAAAAATCGCTTTCCGGACCTTCGTAGGCACAGCGGTAATGGTGTACAAGATCCTCCCGGTGAATATGGGCGCTTGCACAATGCGGACAGATTTCACGGAAATTGAGGAAAGAACTGCTGCAGGTGGGGCAGCTGTGAATACGGTCCAGAAAGGCGGGCTTGATGATTTCGCGCTTGGCGAGAAATTGCAGTAAAACAAATTCCTGGGCGTCATCTTTGCCCATGAAGGCGGAGATCAGGGGAAAGGTGTAGGCAAAGAGGGATTCTGAACAGAGGACCGGTTCCAGGTCATCTTTACGGGTGTACATATGGCGGATTATCTTCAGTTCCAGTTCAAACTGCATATCCTGTGACTGACGGCTGATAGGAGTGAGTACCTGTATATTGGAGTTGATCATGTCGATCTTTTCGCGGTTTCGCAGCACGTATTCTTCGCTTTTTTCTGCAGTAATGAGGCCGTCGCAGAGCTGATCCATACCACAGGGTGGTCGTTTTTCACTGCGCCAGATAAAGAGGGGTTTCAGATAGACGGATTCCCGGCTGTCCTGTTTGATTTTCCATATCAATTCCCGTGCCCCGTCCCAGGAGCGTACGATAACAGCAGGGGATGCTGTAACGTCATCGGTGGTGAAATCCTCCGCCTGAATACAGCGCAGGGAGTTAACTTCCTCAACCCGCTCATCGGCGAAGGGCGTAATAAAGAGAGGTGCCTTATAACTCATTAAAAACCTTCCGGGGAATAAGAATTCGAAACTGAAGTCGATTGATGCCGGGCAGGTCATCGGGGCTTTCCGGAATGATCCGAAAAGAGATCCGCGGCAGAGAGACGTCGTATTTCTCCCGAAACATCTGCGGCAGGGGGCGTGTGGTGCTGTACACATGATCGATGGTTCCGGGAATGCGTCGGTTATCCGGCAGTACCATGGTTACCTGCTTACCCGGAAATATCCTTTTGCCTTTGGCGGGGTCTGCAAACCCGATACATTCAGTATGGGGCAGGCGGTGATCCAGAGAGATGCGCCGGTGCAGTTGTGGCAGAGAGTCCCCGGAGAGCTGCAGAAACAGGGTGTCACCCCGCACGGAGCGTTCAGCCCGGTGAATATCCACGGCGGGTATGTCCACGGATATCTTCAGCTCCTTTTTGTCCGATTGCAGAGAAAACTTCCTGATGCCCATGCGATTAAGTTCCGTATCATTTCGCATAATACGGGTGTGGCGGCCGGGAGAGGGCAGAATGAGGCTGAATCCCCGGCGATGCTTCTCGAACACCGGCTTCCGGGTTACTGCCCGGTGGTGAATCCTGAGGCGAAGCCCCTCTTTTCCCGAAAGAAATGTGAGGGAGGGCAGATCCTGCGTCGTTGTTACCTCCGTTATTTCACCGGTTTCCCCTCCTTCGGGAATAAATGAGCCCGCCGGAGGAATCGGCTGGGTTATTTCTCCGTCGGTGTGCGCATATTCCCGCCCCGCGAGGATCCGGTGAGAGGAGGTGGAGAAATGCTTTGCCGGCAACTCTTTGATCTCCCGCTGCAGAAGAGCCGCCCGTTCATATTCGGCCTTCAGTTCACTGCCAAGATTTATGTACATTCGCTCCAGGCGGCTGAGATTTTCTTCGCTCTGCAAATCATAGGCAAGGAGTTTTTTGTTTTTCTCAATAACGTTTCTCAGGTTGCGGCGATTGCGCTTTTTTTCGCGTATGGTAATGCGGATGTTGGCAAGCTCCTGTTCAAGGCGGTTTTTCCGTTCGCGCCGCTCAGTGGTTGCGGTACAGTCCCGCTCACGGGGGATGACACGCCAGCTGTAAAGGGGGCTTCCCGAAAGAACCGTATCCCCGAGTTCCGCAAAGACCGTGTCAATACGGTAGGGGCGATGACTGCGCAGGGTTACGCGGGGGCTGCGAATGTAGCCTTCCCCGTTGATGTAGACAATACGTTCCCAGCCGACGCTGACAATTGTAACGAGGATCCCGCCGATAATAAGGTAATAAATAATAAAGGAGAGTTTTTTCTGAATAAAACCGAGAACTTTACGAAGAGGTGGTGTTCCTTCGCTGCCGTAATTCAAACGGTTTTTTCGTCCGGAGAGTTTCACTGCAGCTCCTTGAGTGAGGCATAATCAAAAAATACAACATCCATGCGGGCGTTTTCCAAACCTTCTGCAACGGTCTGCAGATGTTCTGTGTCTGTATAGTCAGCACAGCGAAGTGCTGTTTCCACGGTGGCTTTCTCCATCTGCCCGAGGAGGGGCGTTATGCGGGCACGGATTTTATCGGTATCGGTGGGACCGTAGGCCATCAGGGTGATACGGTCGGAGATACGTGAGAGACGGCCGTAGAAGCGCTGCGGATAAATGACCGGAAGAGAGAGGATCAGCTCTCCTGCATAGGAACTGCGTACATGGGATATCAGTTGGGAAAAATCGTTGAGTTTTGCGTAGTTATCCTCCCGCCAGCCGGAAAGAGCGTGCGGTTCAATATCCAGATGCAGGGCCGGAGCCGAATCGGCTCTTTGCAGTATTGACCTGAGAGCATGATCATGTTTTTCCGGATAGATCCAGGTGTTTTCGCTGAAGAGGGGGATCAGGGCGATGTCCTGCGTCTGCAGGCTTGCTCTAAGCTCCTTTTGCTTCTCTTCACTGATTCGATTAAGCCCTGAGGCGTAGAGGCGGCGAATGTTCCATGTGGTCATCACCCGGATAATATCCGCAATTGGTTCATTTTGAAGAGAGCTGTGCCAGATATAGCAGGCGCGTCCTGCCCGGTGATTTTGGGTGCTTTGCAGAATGTCATCCTCTTTCTGTGGCATAGATATAAACTCCTGCGGGTGTTTGGCTTCGGCAGTTTTGAGAATATCGATAATGCTGCGGTTCAGCTCCAGACGGGTGCGGAGCATATCCTCCAAAGATTCCAGGGTTTTCAGGGAGAGCTGGTATATTTGTGAGGAATAGCTGCGGTTTTGTGATTTCGTCCCCTCTGCAGTCAGGTTTCTGATACGGGATATATGCGCCGCAGTTTCACTTTCATACCGACGAATACGGTTGCGGGCGCTGAGATAATCGAGATACCGGGTTTCGATGGAGTCCCGTTTTCTCTGAATTCGGCGCCGGTGTTCTTTCTCTTCATTCCTGCGGATATCCTTCAGGAGGTGTGCTTCTGCGGATGTAGCTGTAAAAAGGGGCATGGCAAAATGGATTCCCGCGGTAAGGTTTGCCCGTTCTCCCAGAGAGTCTGCCGGTTCAAAGCTGCCCTGCAGCTGTGCATTCAGCCGGGCGCGGGACCGAAATGATTCCTTCTGAGCATTGAGCAGTTCACTGCGGGAGGCGAGGGGTACACTGTCCAGAAAAGAGCGTATCCTTTGAATATCGAGAATATACACCCCCGGTGTGTACGACGAAGAGGGGATATCCCGGGAATTGGCAATGAAGATACTGTCTCCGCGTTGCTGTTCACGGTAGCGCTGCACTGTGCTGCGGTCGGTCTGGTTCCAGAGGTTCTGTTGCTGCAGGTGAGCCGTGTATCCCTGCAGAATTTCGAGATGGGCTTCACGGATCTTTCTCAGACAGGTGTATGCGGCGTGTTCAATTTTCAGGCGCAGATGATCGTACTGTTCCTGCAGAAGATTCCCGTATGTCTGCAGTGAGTCGAATCGGCGCTGGGCAGTAAGCTGTTTTCGTTTTTCTTTGAATGTGCCCCGTCCGTTTTTCAGAAAGGCATACTCCAGTCCGGTGTAGGCCCGGGTTCGCTCGGCGTAGAGCTCCGTACCGGTGAGATTCTGTACATATCCGCCGCGCAGAGTCAGGGCGCTCCTGTTACGGTATTCTGCAAGCATGGCATCGGTTCGGCGCAGGGATTCGCTGTGCTCCACTGTGATGGAATCAATGGTTACGGGGTGTGCTTCGGCATCTTTCAGACGGTTGAAGAGAGAGAGAACAATCGTTACCGGTTCCTCTGCTGCGACCCACCCCTGAAGAATGAGAAGAAGGGGCAGTACTCTTTTAAATAAAACCGTCATAACGATCCTTTTTCCGTTGCAGCCTGTTTTTGTTTACCGAAATCAATAATAGCATTGTGTTTTTACCTGTGCAATGGAATTATATTACAATTATATATAACGGATGGCTTTTCCGGTTGAGTGAGGTGTGTATGAAATCAATCGCTGTTATAGCAGCTCACCCTGATGATGAAGTTCTGGGCTGTGGTGCAAGCATTGCCCGGGAGTGTGATCGCGGAGCCCGTGTTTCCGTATTGATTGCGGCTACGGGCAAATCCTCCCGGTATGCTGCTGTGGAAGATGCTCCCCCTGAAGAGATTAAACAACTCTATGCGGAATCCCGAAGGTCTCTGGGGATTCTCGGAGTTCAGCCGGAGGATATCCATTTTGGCGGTTTTCCGGATCAGCGGTTGGATGTGATCCCTCTTCTTGATATTGTTCAGTGGTTGCAGAAGGTTTTGAATGACCTTGCACCGAATGTAATTTATACCCATCATTACGGTGACTATAACCGTGATCACACGGTAGTGCATGATGCTACCATGGTTGCCTGTCGCCCCTATCTCGGTGAAGTCTACCCTCAGCAGATCTATGCCTATGAAGTTCTTTCCAGCACGGAGTGGGCCGGGGCTGTTCGATCACCTTTTCGTCCGATGGTCTATCACGATGTTGCTGATTCCATAGAACGTAAAAAAGAGGCCATGGCTGCCTATGAGAGTGAGCTTCGCCCGTATCCGCATCCGCGCAGTGTTAAAGGGGTCGAAGCCCTTGCAATGAAGCGTGGTAATGAGGTCAGTATTCCGTGGGCGGAGGCCTTTGAACTGATACGGGACATATCTTAAATGGATGATGCTATGATCTTTGTATGGTGTACCTATCGCCGTTGGTCTTTTGATATTCTGGAAGCAGTTCTGGGTGGTTCGGAATTGCGTCCTGCAGCTATTGTTACAACCGTGGATTGTAACTGTGATATGACGCCTTTTATCGCTGAAGGGATCGAAGTGTTGCGGGTGAATCCCCGCGAGGCGCGTCGGGAGTTTTCCGCTGCGGGATCAGTGTATCAGCGCCTGCGTGAGCTGCAGGTGGATCTGGTCATTTCTCCGGGATGGTCCTGGATTATACCCAATGATATGCTCCGTCTTTGCACCTGTGTTACCTATCATCCGGGAAAGCTTCCGGCAGATCGCGGTGGCAGCCCCATACAAAACCAGATTCGTCAGGGAAGTTCCTGGACCTGGCTCAATGTGATGAAGCAGGAGAGCGGCCTTGACGAGGGGCCGGTCTATCTTCGCCGGCGGATTTCTCTTTCGGGTACCGCCGATGATGTATGGCGGCGAATGACTGCTGCGGGGAGCTTGTTGACCCTTGAGTTTATCCCTGCCATAGCGCGGGGGTTTGTACCAAAACCGCAAGCTGATATTTCCCCGGTGATTCATAAACGGGTTACTCCGGAAGATGCCCGGATAAAAACAGAGGTCCATACTGCACAGGAAGTATGCCGTATTGTGCGGGCCCATACAGAATGTGATCCCGATAGCTATGTCGTACGGCCCTGGGTCTCACTAAAAGGGGCACTGCGCTGTGAAATAGCCCGTGCTCAGAGGGAATGTCCCCGGCAGCGCAGGCTGATTTCGTTGACTGATCTGCCCCGAAAAGGGCAGGAACTCTTTCGTTTGTTTGAAGAACTTAATGCGGAACGTACAGCCCTTACCCTTAGCTGTGCAGACGGGGAACATGCCTATATTACTGCTGGAATCCTTCGCATGAAAGGCGGTACATTGTGAATCATCCTTTACCCGTTGTGGGATTGCTTTGCAGAGAGCATGGCCTGAATGCTCTTGAACACCTGATTCACTCCAGGGACTATTCTCCCGTGCATGTCTTTACCCACCGAAAAAAAGCGCGTTTCGAAGATCCTGATCGCCCACAGCGGCCCGACTATCCCCGCTATGTAGATCTGTGCCGGCGTTACGGCATCCCTTTGACGGCAATAGACCGAAAGGCCGATACATACTGTATTCAAAAGGTCGTGCAGGAACTCGCACCGGATCTATTGGTCTCAGTCAGCTGGCGCATGCT
>JBNJDQ010000090.1:0-9914 GCA_051745065.1 Fibrobacterota bacterium | reverse complement strand
ATCTGCTTTGAACTGGGTGAGAACTTTAATCTTGAATATTCCTGAATTAACAAAGTTATTCAGAACAAAATCGATGATTCGGTATTTTCCGCCAAACATTACCGCAGGCTTTGCCCGGTCCTTTGTAAGCGGATAGAGGCGTGATCCTTCACCTCCTGCCAAAACCATTGCCAAAACATTGGGATGGCCGGCAACTCTTTTGTACGTATCCATATATTTCCTTTCATTTTATTGTATTACAAAATCGAACCAATTATATAATAAATAAAAAATGCCGGCAATAACTTACCGACATTTTTTGAATAATAATGGATTACTAATATTTACTGATCAGCACGGCCCTGATATTTGCCGGTAACAGTATTAATTACAATGGTTTCATTCTCTTCGATAAACATAGGCACCTGTATTTTCAACCCCGTTTCCAGGACAGCCGGTTTAGTAGAGCTGCCCGACGCCGTTGCCCCCTTCAAAACAGGTTCTGTCTCGACAATTTTGAGGGAAACTGTCTTGGGGAGTTTAATCCCGATAGGACGACCTTCATACATTTCGAGGGCACAGGGCGTATTGGGGATCAGGTAATCAGCAGGTGCTCCCGCATCCTGCAGCATAATAGTCACCTGTTCATAGTTCTCAAGATCCATAAAACAAAGCTCATCCCCCGTTTCGTAGAGAAACTCAAACTCACGCTTCTCTATAAAGGGCTTTTCAATTTTATCATCCGACTTGTACCGGTTTTTTGCCTGACTGCCCGTAAATATATTACGGAGAACCGTGGAAACAGTATTCCCGCCCCGTCCGGTCATGGTATTCTTCAATTCCATAACCTTATGCGGTTCACCGTCAAAAATAATCACATCGCCTTCCGAAAGTTGTGTTGCCTTAATCATATCCATCCTTTTCATTAAGAATATTGCTCAGGGTTTCATCAAAAGAGTTCTCAAAAAAACCGCTGAATCATTTTGTCAATTTTTGTTTATTCTCATTTCGAACCGGTATTACTCACCGGAATCAGACTCTGCGGAATCTTCCATATACGCATCCTCCACGGAAAATTCACTTTGTGTCTCTATGTACCCTGCGGGAATATCCGCACTGTCCCACATATAAAGAACTTCGCGTGCTGCTGCTGCAACGGAAGGATCATCGGAGCGTGCAAGATTTTCCAGGGCATACCGTACGGACGTATCACCGATCAATCCAAGTGAAACAATCAGTTCAACCTGAAATCTGCCGGGAGGATTCTCTGCAAGAATGTCAAGGAGCACCGCAACAGCCTCATCCATTTTAATCAGTCCCGTAACTGCAGCAGCCTGCATTCTAAGGGACTGAGGCTCATCTTCATTTTTCAAAACGCGAAGGATCATCTCCTGCATGGTTGAATCCCCCTGGGAAAACTGGTCACGGAGACTGCGGATCTTTTGATAATCCACTGGTTCAGAGCGATACAGAGCAGTCAGACGGCGAAGCATACTGCGTACCTGCCGGTACTCAGGAAGCAGGGAATCCGTAGATTCAAAGCGCTGTGAAAGACTGTCAACCCGCGAGGAAAGAGCAGTATTGGCACTCTCCATACGACTGATATTCTCGCGCAGCTGCGGCAGTTCCTTCCGCAGGGTTTGCAGGTCATCACGATTTTCTGAATAAAGATTCTCCAGGGTTCTGAACGAAGGTTTCTGCGCAAGATCCGTGGGCATGTAAAAAGAGAATCCCAGGGAGAGCCCGGGAACCACCCAGTCTTTATCGCTGCCCCGGGTCAGGCCCAGGCGGGGGCTGCCATGCTCATCCGTAAGAAATGAAGCCAGATCCACAACCTCAAAAACAAATTCCCCCCGATTTTCCGGAAGAAACCGCAGGGTGCTTGAAAAAGCGGTATGAAAACGATCACGAAGGCTCCATCCCTCCAGAGTCATATAGAAAAATGATCCCAAATATTTCTCAAGGGCAATAAACAGATTAAATGCCTCCCCCTTTTGATAGGGCAGCGAGGTAATACCGCCGTGAAACCGCAGAGTCGCAGGCTCATAGCTTTTACTGAAAGCCAGGAAAACTTCTCCGGTCCGATCAGGTGTATCACCGGACTCTCCGATTCGGGACAGGGTGGAGCTGGTATACATATCACGGACACCGAGAGCAACAGAGGGATACGGTCCGGAATATTCATCAAGAAGGCGTCCTTTCAGCGATAGAGAAGCTCCGGTCCCGGTCCATGAGACTCCGACGTTCATAAACTCACTGATACCGAGAAGGGCGTCTCCCTGATGAAGGGACGCACGCTCTCCGGCGGTATCCTCATACAGATACCAGGAATAGCCGCCCTGCAATGCCCCGCCGCCGATAAAATCAGCATCAGGAACTGTGCGAAGTGTGCTGCGGCGCGTTTTACCGGCCACACCGGCCAAAAGCATAAAAATAAAACAACCGGTAAAAATCCGCTGTTTCATTGTCTGCCGCCACTATTTTCCGCCAAATGTGCAAAAGGATCTTCTTCGCCGGTGCTGTTTTCCTCGATAAATTCGGGCGGCAGAGGTGCTTCTTTTTTGGGTTTTGGAGTTTTCTTCACCGCCGTGGTTGCCCCTGAATCAGGCGTATCCGCAAAAGGCGCCCCTTTATTCTTTTTTTTCATTGCAAGGCTCCTTTTTTTACCCAAGGCCTGAGTCTTTTTCCGTCTCCCTTTCGGCACTTCTTCTGCAGAACGTTTCTGCGCAACACCCGGCTTTTTTTCCGCAGAGGAAGATCGCGTATCTTCCGTAGCTGCTTTTACGGGACGCTCACGATACTGATAGCGTTTTTCCTTCTCTGAAGGTTGGGTTAAAGCAGCGGTATTTTGCCGAATACCCCGCAGAAGCCCGATAATCACCTCATTCTGCTGTACCAGGCGCTCCAAAAGGATACGGTTTTCCCCACTACCGTCCATTCTGTTTTCCGGAGTATCTTTTCCCCCGTTACTCATAATCACCCCCCTGCGCTGCACGCAGAAAATCGACGGCCCTGCTGATCATATCCGCTGAAGGTTCTTCCTGCGGAGAAAGAATCATTGCGGGACGCAGTTTGTTTCTCAGCCAGGTCAGCTGCCGCTTTGCGTATCGCCGGCTGTTCCGCTGTATCACAGCCACAGCCTCCTGACGGGTGCAGCCGCCCTGAATATAATTAAAAAACTCTTTGTAGCCAACACATTTCATTCCCGGTGTATCTCCGGTAAATCCATTTCTGTACAGGGACTGAAATTCCTCGTACAGGCCTCGCTCCATCATGTCATCAACCCGGCTGTTTATCCGCCGGTAGAGTTCATCGCGCCGGCGCTGCATGACCAGGGGCTGAAAATCCCAGTGTGGCGGCGCAAAAGTTCTATGCTCTCTTTCTCTATCGGCGGGAAACCGGTTTTTCTGAAGGGCCCGAATTACGCGATACGTATCATTGGGGTGAATAGCCCCGGCGGCGGTGGAATCAAGGACCTCCAGTTCCCTGAAGAGACTCCCCGGTTCAGCGGCCTCCCGCTTCAATGCTGCAGTACGGAAGCCATAATCCTGTCCCCGGCTCTCAAAGAGGCCGTGCACCAAAACAGAATAGTAAAAAAATGTTCCGCCGCAGATAACGGGCACCTTTCCCCGTTGTAGAATTTCCCCAATTGCATCGGCTGCAGCACGGGCCCACTGAACAGCAGAATACTCCACAGCGGGGGAGAGAAATCCCACCAGATGATGTGGAATGCGTTTGAGCTCCGCCTCAGATGGTCCAGCCGTTCCGATCTGCATTCCTTCATAGACCTGGCGGGAATCACAGGAAACGATTTCCCCCTGCAGCACAGCGCAGAGATCAAGGGCGAAACTGCTCTTGCCGGATGCGGTGGGACCGAGGATTGCGGGGATTATCATAGGTAAGGTCTTTCATCTAATATCTTTTTTCTGCAACCACTCTGTATAAAATAATTATTTTACTGGTAAAGAACTACACTTAAGACGAAATGTATGAATACAGACAAAACCAAAAAGATACTCCTGATTACTCTCTTTTCCGCCCTTGCACTTCTGGCTCTGCTTCTGTCTCTGCGCAGCACCGCTGAAAGCACCGCCTCCCTGCCAAAAAACAAACGACTCCTGCGGGGCAACCTCAATCCCCTGGAAAACAACATCATCGAAAAACTTACGGGACAGGGGGTTCGCGATTCATC
This sequence comes from Fibrobacterota bacterium, assembly GCA_051745065.1. Taxonomy (GTDB): domain Bacteria; phylum Fibrobacterota; class Chitinivibrionia; order Chitinivibrionales; family Chitinivibrionaceae; genus Chitinivibrio. The sequence goes on along the minus strand of JBNJDQ010000090.1, from coordinate 5,743 downwards.
CATTACTATTTCCACGGATCTGGAAACAGGGCTTAAGGAGGTCATCTGCCGCGTGCCGCGGGGCATTCCCATGGAGGAATTTATACAGGACGTGCAGAGAGCTGTAGAGAACACATCCTACACCCTGAAAGACTGCTACATGAATGATCGTAATTTGCGGGCAACCCTCCTGTTTACAAGCTCCAAAAAGGATCGGGAAGATATTCAGGTGCGACTGCGGCCGGGAGGCTACTTCGCTGAACATACAGCGGATATTTATTTCATCGTCGAAGATCTTGAAAAGCTTCCCGCAGGAGAGCGTGTAAAATTCCTGACCTACGACGGCGGAAAAATGACCTATACCGTGGATCTCTGGAATAAACGGGACCGTTCATTCCTTACGGTTTTGCAGCAGTACAATATGCCCCTTTGTGTATCGATACCTCTGGAAACCCGTATAAAAAAGCAAACCGTGCGCTCACGCTTTACTATTATGCTTGATGACAACCGGGAAGAGGTCGCCATGAAACTGGATGATCTCATGCGACCGGTGCAAACACCCGCAGCCGCAGCAACCCGGGGTGGAACCCTTGCCCTTTCCAACAGTACCCTGCGCACTCACCTTTTTACAGCGCTCAGCAAAAAAGAGATACCCCTCTATGACCGGCGTCCCGCTGCAGTATTGACTTCCCCCACGGCGGAACCGGCACGGAAAGATGCTGCTGAAACGGGGTTGATTCTGCGGCGAAAAAATACAGTTTTCACCATTGACTCATCGGCATCAGCCGCGGATCAAATGCGCACTCTTGCACGTCAGGCACTTAGGAAGCGTGAGCTGACGGTATGGACGCAGGCCGATCCGGCCTTTATATCAGCTCTGGAAGAAATAACCCCCTACTTACAGGAGCGGGGAATACACGTAAAAGCAATTGAACGTTCCAATGCAAAAGGAGAATAGCATGGCAACTTTAGGCGTAAATATTGACCACATAGCAACTCTGCGGCAGTCCCGCGGAGGCATTGAACCCGAACCGATTCATGCGGCATCTATTGCAGAGCTTGCCGGCTGTTCGGGAATTACAGCTCATCTGCGCGAGGATCGCCGACACATGCAGGATCGGGATATTTATCTGCTGAAACAGATGGTAACCACCGCCCTTAATCTGGAAATGGCCGTCACCGAAGAGATGGTGAATATTGCCTGTGATGTCAATCCGTGGATGGCCACGGTGGTTCCGGAAAAACGTGAGGAACGCACCACCGAAGGCGGTCTTCTTGTGCAGGGCCGTGAACAGGAACTTAAAACAGCCTTTGATAAACTGCAGGAAAACAATATTATCGTATCCATTTTTATCGACCCTGATTTTCAGCAGATAAAAGCTGCTAAGAAAACCGGTGCGACACATATAGAACTCCATACCGGCTATTATGCCAATGCCGCCGCACGGGACCGGCAGGTAGAGCTTGAGAAACTGAAAGATGCCACAGAATACGCCAGCAAGCTGGGGTTTACCGTTAATGCCGGACACGGACTCAACTACCAGAATACCGCCGCTGTTGCGGGCATTGACAAAATCGCCGAGCTGAATATCGGTCATTCAATTATTTCCCGGGCAGCCCTTGTGGGTCTGGAAAAAGCAGTTCAGCAGATGCTGAAAATTGTTGAAACCGGTCGCATGGTATAAAGGCCAGTTTCAGGAGTGTCGCTTCCGGCTCTCTGTACCCAAAAGATGATCCGGAAGATACAGAAAAAGATACTCGGTAAAAACGGGCTGCTGCGGCAGCCCGTATATGCAACAGCCCAGAACAGTGGTGACACCCCGCGCGGGGAAGTTTACTCCCAGCTTACCTGATCTGTATTGATATGTCTCTTCCATGGACCGTCAGGTACATCAGCTGCATCAATAAACCGCCAGTCAACAGTATCATTGATACCCCATTCGCTCAGATCTGCTCCAAGATACAACCATACGGAAGGAGAAAGATCTATGCCTGCACCGGGATCGTAGGTGTTCTGCGGTTCAGCACTGCCGAAAACGTATTCATGATCGTTATAGTAGTACGGACCGGCATCCTCCCACTGGCAATAGGCGGTTTTTCCCTGCCAGCGAACTTCTATCCAGCGATTTTTACACATTGACTCCTGCCCACTCCAGGAGCTTTTTTCATCCGCCCAGGGAATTACATCATAGGCGTTTACCTTCCGCCAGTCATCATCAATGGGAACACCCGTGGTCTGATTTCCCCATTTATCTTCATGGTCCAGGTCACCGAAGTCATTATACGGCAATGCACAATAATAGGGATTCTGCGTTCCCGTATACTGCCAGGAAGTGGGAATAAAATCAGCATCACGATCGATATTCAGAGGATGATCTTCAAGACCGAAGTCCTCACCCCAATTGGAATTCCAGGCACTGGGCATATTGGAAATATTTCCGTTGTCACTGCTGGCGCCTTCTCCGGCCCAGAATGTTGACGCAACAATATTTGAATGCAGTTCGTACTGAGAGGTTTGCCCCGTATCACTGTCCGTGGTATCCGATGCAAAGGTAATACTGTCAATAAGAGCAGCATTATATTCACTTACGCTTCCATTACTGTGATGAATGTACATTGTTTCAGCAGATACGGTAAAAATAAAAAAAACAGTACATAATATTCGCAGGTACAGTTGTATCACATTGGTCTCCTTATTTTGACAGATAGATAAGAGAGAAGCTCTTTGCATCACTCTCATGGTTTTTAATTCGTACTATGGCCGGAGCGGAATGGGCGGGAAAAGAGCTTTTTATATCAAGGAGATATCCCTTTGGGCCAACTGTGCCGGAAAACATCTCCCCCATCTGCCGCCCGGAAAGAGTGAAAGCAGTAACGGTTATGAGATCGTTCTCCGCAACGGAAATTCGCTGAGGACCGTACACCGCGCGTACCGCCTTTTGTGTGTGTTTTTGCCCTCCTGTTGAGATAACAGAGGAAGTAAACCCAGAAAAGCGCACCGCAGAAAGATCCCGTAAGGAAAAAGTTCGCCCCGGTCCGCTCAGATATATCTCACCTGAACGAAAAACGATGGTCCCCGTTGCTTGTGGGGAATAGGTCTGAGAACCAAGGGAATGGTCAAAGATAAGAGAGCCGGAAAACAGCGTTGTGGTGAGGATGAGAAGTACAAGCATAAACCGCATGGTACACCTCACTGATTATTATGGTAGTATAAAATGTATCAGAAAAAATGCAACCATGCAGACTTAAGCCAGGATGTCTATAATCGAACAAAATATGTACATGATAACGGAAAAATGCAAATCAGATCACGCAAATGATCTACTTATTACGCAGTAAAATCAATTCCCGCATCAGTCTTATTATCAGTTTCATTGGATGCATCGCCGGGGTGGATTCCTTCTTCTTTACCCCAGGAATCAAGTTTTTCAAGGATAAGCTCCGAGGTCTTTTTCGAAACACCGAGCACCGAATCAGGAAGGTTTTCCAGTTCCTTCAGAGCTGCTTTCACCCCTTTCATAACTGCATCCTTTGCAAGAGTAAAGAAATCCTCACCCTTGGCATTGGTCTTTCCCTGAAACCCTTTTACAAACCCGAGGATACGATCTGCCACTGCATCGGGCTTCCATTCATCGGGAAGTTTACCAATAAGATCATCAACAGAGGTATCATTTTGCTGTGATGTACCTTTTTGAGAGTATACAATTTCAATCTCCAGACGATAACTCCGGGACTGATATGCCTGCCCCTGAAACTCTTTTCCGGTTTTGCCGAATAAATCAGAAAAACCACCTGCATCGGCTGTTGAGTATCCAGCTTTTTTCAGGCTCTCCTGCATCATGCGAACCTCATAGGTAGAGCCGTTGGCCCCTTTGTAGGAAAGCTGTATGGAGTCCGAACTGTAGGATAACCCCTTGGCCGTGGTTGCGCTTCCGGACCCTTCTTTGGTATTCTGATTCTTTTTCAGATACTGGAGAGAACTGTTTTTTGCATTGTATATTGTACCAACCATGATACACCGCCTTTTTGTGAAACCTTTGTAGTATATGTATCGGCCGACGGGCCACCAAGCTTAAGAATTTTTCCGGCAAAAAACTGCAATTTATCAGAGGCGGCGTCAGAAACGGACCGTAATCTGACCGGCAAGCTCATCGGAGTTACGCACATTCTGTGATTCACCGTAGACTTCTCGCTGCAGATTGTAGTAAAAGTAAAAATCGATTTTATCTGTAAATGTATAGGTAACATTGGGTTTAAAAGAGATGTTCTGCTCTTCATATGTATTGGGATCGGAAAGACCACCGTTATTCTCGGCTGTATAATACCGGTTCTTTGCACGGCGAAGAGAAAAATCTGCACTGTATACGATGTCCCCGATAACATCGAGTTTTCGGCCCTCAAACAGCTCAAAAGTTTGCCCTGGCTCTCCTTTCTTTCTCCAGGAGAAGCGCCACCGATGATCGCGGTTCACCGAATAATCTGCAGAATTAAAGCCCTTTTGCAAAGCCAGGCCCGCAGAGGAGTTGCGCTGCGCCTCCACGAGGGTAAAGGTGGATGAAACCGTCGTATCAAAAGTCAGATCGAAGGTGTACCCAACATCGATATTACGCCGCCGCAAGGCTCCGTCAATATCCAGAAGAGGAGAAAAGCCGTATGTATACGTGTTATCAAGATCGTATTCGCTGCCCGGAGCGGAGGTATCCCAAAAAGAGGAATATTTTTTTTCCTTCTTATTGAAGGTATACCCCGTGGATATTGAAAATCGGCTGAAACGGCTCTGAATGCGGTCAATATCCTCCATAAACGATGTCTGTGCCTCAGCTTGAATATCAGGCCAGGTGCGGCTCGTATCAAACCGATCTGTTTCGGGCGTAATATTATATGAAACGGAATGCCCGAGACTGATACGGCGTATGCTCAGATCAAGGACACCGGGAATATCAAAGGAGGTATTTACAGAAACATTCCGTTTTGTTGTACGGCGGTCACTCCCGTTTTTACTCACCCCGGTGTACCATAAATTTCTGTGCTGAACCCCGCCGAAGAAGGATGAATCATTCATGTCACCGGTAATAATGTCCCCGGCGGAACGTCCGTACAGACCGGTGGAATATTTAAAAAATTCAACAAAATCCTCCTGCAGGTAGGTATCAAAATATGAGGGCGTAAGAAAGTTGTTATCCAGTCCCATATCTGCACTGTAGGAAAAGTTCAGGCTGCTCAGATTAATCACGTCAAGAGCATCAGCAATTCGCCCGGACACAGAAGGGGCAGGTGATGACTCCCGGCGGCTGCCGCTGTCTGTACGTGTTCGTTCCCGGGCTCGTTCAGCGAGGGAGGAAAATAATCGATCCATGCGAAAGTTTGCGGTTGTTCTGAATTTTGAAGTAATATCACTTTCCAGATAGAGACTGTCCGATGCAAGGTCGAGATCATGATTATACCCGCCGGACAGATCAAAATCCAGATCAAGCCACCGGCCGACATTGGGAGAAAGAGACATATCGTAATTCTGATTTCGTCCGATCTCTGAATAGAGCAGACGATATTCCCGCCATCCCGGCTGATAGGAAAAGAGAACACCTTCATCTATGAAACGGTTCAGACTGTTACCGTCCCAATCATAAAGGAAACGTTCAAAATTTCTATCCACGGACAAATCGAAGGAGATACTGGTGATCGGCTGTATTGGTTCATACAAAAAGGACAGAGAGTGATCCACCTTCAGGCGACGCTCTTTGCGCCAGGTATAGTTATCTTTTTC
>JBNJDQ010000089.1:0-9948 GCA_051745065.1 Fibrobacterota bacterium | reverse complement strand
TCTGCTCCCCCCGCATGGACTGCAAGCAGCAATGCTGCCGCAGCGGACATACGTCGTATCATAGTAACTCCTTTGCAAAAAGGGCAGATGCGGCAACAGCCACATCTGCATTGGTATTTATCGAATAAAGATTTTACTCTGAAAAAGCTGCTGATCTGCACCGCTCAGACGCAGAATGTACATACCACGGCTGAGATCACCCACGGGCATCCCTGCACCTCCTGCAGCGGCGTTTACTCTCTGTGAGCGTACACAGCGGCCGGAAGGATCGAAGAGTGCTGCCGCATAGGTACCTGCAGCGATATTCAGCTGTATCATTTCTCCGCTGACGCGGGCGGAAATATTCTGTACTGCACCGGCGGTATGTTCCTGCACAACACCAACCGTCTCTCCATCCCAGTCCTGGCCGGGGTAAATAACCGCATCACCGAGGAAGGGATTCACATTAATTGACCAGACTGTTCCCTCATGGTTCATCTTCCGGGGAAGGCGGTAGGGATGATCTCCCCAGACAGAATTACTGTCAGCATACTTCACATTCAGTTTATCACATCCCTCATGAAGCTTCACGATTACAGAAATCTCATCGTGGTATTTTTCCGCAATGGAATTGACGTTACAGGACAGGGTGTATGTACCATCAGCCTGTTCGCTCAGAGTCGCTGCGGTTACGGCATGACCGGTCTGACGATAGCGAATCACCTCACTGGCAGTATACGTTGTCAGTTCATGGGAATCAATCCTGTCACTGCAATAGGCGAGATGATCATCATAGAGGCTTTGGGTAATACCGCCCCACCAACCTCCTTCGTCAGGCTTATTGATATTCTCAAAGGGAACATTGCACACCGCATGGAGCTCACGGATCATATAGCCCTTCTGAGAAATAATGGAATCAACCATTTCCTCCAGCCCCAGCATTACATGGGGGTTATCGGGAAATTTCGTTTTGGCCTCTTTATCCACCATATAAAAAGCATCAAAATCAAGCCGGTAGGGATGAAAGAAATCGCAGGACATGGGCGTTCCCGATTTTGCACCACCCCGTGCAGAGACATATCCGTATCCTTCAATACTGTCATGGGTTACCTCGGAGTACGCATCAAAGGGATAGCAGTAATACTGCGTCTGCATGGTGGGGGGAAAGAACTGCCCGTACGAATCGATTTTATCATACACATTGGCATCAATGGAGTCTCCCGCATGTACGACCTCAACTTCGTACTCATCGGGACGCCATTTTTCCACACAGAATACCTTGGTCAAAAACCAGCTGATTCCGCCGTTGGGTTCCCACGATGCCGGGGCATCCTCCATCTCGTACCAGCCGGCCATGGAAGCCAGAATAAAGCCCTGGCGTGCACCGGTGGAGTCTGCCGTTCCGTCATCGGTGTACAGCACATATTGTTTCTGCCCCGTGGGAAGGGTTACCGTTTCCACATCGGCGGCAGGGTCAACGGAAATCTCAGCAGTTGAATTATACGCATCGGGGTCAAGGACACCACCACCCCAGCCTTCATCGTAGGTAAGAGTGGCCAGATCATTCTGCACAGTGACATTTTCATTGCCCTGTGATTCAGAGTATTCCGGCATGGGAAAGCCTTTTACCACCAGACCTTTCACTTCAGCCGGAATGGAGGGATCATCCACGGGGAGGGTATCCCCCTGCTGAAACCACTGCCACTGATCCGCCGCGGACGTATGATGCATGGAATGATTTGTCATCTCATGCCCTCTGCGGACCAATTCGCGCATAATCTCCCAGTCCTGCCCATCGGACTCCTCCACAAAGGTTCCCCAGGATACTTTAATATCGGGATATTTTTTATTGACCTCCATGGCAGGCTTTACATGATCTTCGTACGTCAGGGCGCCGATATCATCGTGAATAATGGTGTACGCCCCTTCAGCTCCGTCACGCCAGGTTGGAACAGCAGCTTCCCCTGCAGAAAGACTGTTCTCAAGATCTCCGTTCCACCCGGTCCACTGGGGGGCAACACTGTTCTGCCCGTTTTCCGGATCGTAGGAGGCACTGTTGATCAGCACCCAGGGGTTTGTTCCGCCCTGTCTGCCGAAGGTTCCCGGCTCTTCCCCCTGTGTCCAGAACTTGCTCCACCAGTAGAGAGGTTTTCCGTTAAACTCCCCCCATTGAACGGTATCGCCCTGCTTGTTTTGATGATCTCCCTTGTAGATCTCACTCTCTTTCCATTCCCCCTTGTAGGAAAAACCCTCTGTCGGCCGCTCCGACCGTGCCGAACGGCCCCGATCTGCTCCGAACACGGATCCAATCAATGCCGCTGCCAGTACTGCTGCAAAAACTACACGTCCTTTCATAAAAGACCTCCGGTTAAAAAACGATACACCACCAAGATAGACAAAAAGAAGAGGAACAAAAACACCACAATAGCTTTGCATATTTCGTAACACAATGATAAAAAAACTGTTACAAGAACACAATAACAGTAAACCCGCAATAAACAGAGAAGAGGGTCACCGGAATATTTTCTGTTCATTAAAAAGTGCAAAGAATACTACTGCAGTGTGCACAGCATCTCTCACATGCAGAATGGTGTGATATCACCAAAAAAGAAGTTTCTCTTATCATAAAAAATTGATAAACAAAACCATTCTCCGGGGGCATCATGCTGCCCGGATACAATGTGGAAAAAGACCTTACGATTCTGCGGTGGAGTACCCGCGACTGATGCGACGGCGATACTCACGGGGGGTGATGCCGGTTTCCCGCTTGAAAACACGGCTGAAGGAATTGGAATACTCATAACCGACCCGGGCGGCAATCTCCGCAATTGAAAGATCTGAAGTATTCAACAAAGAAGAGGCTCTGTTGAGTCGAAGCTTTGTCAGATATTGCCGGTACTGAAGATCCTTTTCCCTGAGTATTGCCCGGTTGATATCGCCGTAAGACAGGTGAAACTCCTCCTGAACCAGGGCAAGAGTAAAGTCCCGCTCGAAGGCATGGCTGTGAATAAAGGCGGTAATACGCTTTCGCATGTTCCTGTCCAGGGGGGTGACGGGGGATGATGAGTAAATCCGTTCTTTGATGGATCTATTCTTTTGTCGGCGCAAATGCCGCCCTGTAATAAGAACCACTATGAACACCACTGCTCCGGCTCCGGCTCCGGCGGCAGAGGGAGCGCCGTATTTTTGCTGAAAAGCCATCTCCCGTACAGCAAGGGAAAAGGATCCTTCACGAAGCGGCGAAAACACAATGTGGGTCAGACCGTTGTACAGTTCAGCGGAGCGGGGCAGCTCTCCATTTTCAGCAATCCAGTTATAATCCGGAGCCAGATCGTTCCGATTCACCTGAAAGACAGGCCCTGCCGAAGAAATACAGCGAAAGGAAAGAGGATACTGCGTGGAGAGATCCTCGTATGTTGAAACACCGGGAATATAGAAGAAAAAGGTCACCCGAAAATCATCGGTATGGGTGGAATCCGTATGTATTGTAAGATAATCATAGGCGCCGAAATCGATGGTTCGGTACAGATCACTGGAGTGAAACACCAAGACATCGCCGTGACCGGATGAATCACATTGTGAATAAAAAGTCATGGCCGTATCCCCGATGTTGAGCATCGAATGGGAGGAATCACCAAAACCGTGATGTGCATCACCGGGAGAAAAACAAAAATAGGACTGATTTTCCGGAAACAGGGAAAGGGGACGACGGTACAGCAAAACGAACATGCCACCCCAGGTAAGGATTCCCGCAGCAAAAGCAAAAAAGAGCATACGCCTGTTCATGGACAACCTCCGATCTGATTATTCTAAAAATAACATACGTATTCGGAAAAAGAATCCCTTCCGAAACCAATAAACAGCACAACCCCTTTTGAATCAAAACGATACAAAAACTAAACATGTGGAAAACCGCCCCTGAATGAACAAATTTCTGCACATTTCATTCTCTTTTGTTCATTCCCCCGGTCTTTTCAGATTTGATCGTATCGCTCTCTGTGCCCGCGTATCATAATCAAAATCCACAGGGAACAGCTTGAACGCCCCGAAGGTCTATGAAAAACAAGTCATTCCGGAAATGTGCGAATTTCAGCTCGCTCTGCGGGCCTGCGAAACAAATAAATGGAAAGTTCCGGGAGAGGAGCTCCTCACACATAGTATATTTATTCCCTGTCAGCCTGATTATTTTTTAGCGGAGTTATATCCAATATGAACATGTCTTTTCAGAAATCCTTTTATATCATGGGCACACTCATCGGTTCATTTGCCGTTTTAATTTTGGCCAAAACCGTGCTTATTCCTCTGGCATTTGCTTTTTTAACAGCCTTTATACTCTTCCCCGCAGCCAAAGGAATTTCATCCCGGGGAGCCGGTGAAATAGCAGGGGCGACGCTCTCCATGCTCGGATTATTCCTGATAATTGGCGGGACCATTTTTCTGTTCTCAAATCAAATCCTCCAACTCTCAGAAAACTATACTGATTTTAAAGTGAAAAATATCAGGGTTTTGGCAGACATCACATTGTTTTTCAATAATACGATTGAGTTTCTGCCACAACTGGAACAGGGTGATTTATTGGATAAGATCAAAACCTGGTTAAACAAGTCGGCTGGTGCCTTGGTAAGCAAAACCTTCAGCAGCACAGCTAATATCATTTTCGGGCTCTTAACATCAACCATATACACCTTCCTGATTCTGATTTACAGAAAAGGGCTGGTCCGGGGGTTACTCCGTTTTTACCCCGAAACGCAGAGAGAAAAAGCCTTTAAAATGTTTAAAACCGTTCAACAGGTCGGACAGCAATACCTATTCGGAATGATGATCGTTGTTCTGCTGCTGGGGCTCATCAACAGTGTCGGTCTGTGGATTATCGGCATTGACAACCCCTTCCTTTTTGGCTTTCTGGCCGCGGTTTTAGCCCTTATTCCCTATGCAGGAACATCTTTGGGTGCTGCGATTCCCGTATTATATGCTGTCATTTCCTACGATTCCGTCTGGATGCCCATAACCATCGCGGCATTTTTCTGGTGTGTTCAGTTTTTTGAAAGCAATTTCCTAACTCCGAAAATCGCAGGGGGTAACCTGCGAATCAATCCTTTAAGCTCCATCTTAGCCATTCTTATCGGTGCTTCCGTGTGGGGCATCGCCGGAATGATTATCTTTTTACCCTTAGCCGCCATGGTAAAAGTTGTTTGTGAAGAGTATGATGAGCTCAAACCTCTTGCATTGTTGATAGGTCAGGAAAATTATACCGAAAAAGCCCCCCATGATACATTAGGTTCCGGAATGAAGAAGCTGAAGAACTGGTTCTCCCCTGTTAAAAACGACTGATAAATGTACCCTTTGCGGTCATGATAACGGACGTAGTTTTTCTGCAATAAGACAATCGTAACGCAGTTATTTCACACCCTGTTTATGCATCATTTCCTGCATGAACAGGGTGTTTTAATCTCCACGGATACCGGCGCGGTGCCATTACACGTCTGTATCATCCCTGATTCCCGCAGTGGGATCTGATTTTCGTACATTTTAAAGTAAACAGATGCAATTGCCCTGGAGAGACGGCATTTCATTGCGTCTCCTTTAATGGGGAAATCGGTGGATGAAAGAGGATGTTCTTTCGAACCCCCTACGGAATCACGGACAATGTTCGCCGAATCAATCGTACCGCCTGTTCGGCAGAAAGTGACGGGCTCTTGAATGTTGGGAAACAGAGGTAGTGAAGTGTTCGGGCAGGTCTACCGGGCGCATGTGCAATCCCGTACAAACCATCAGACTTACGATGAATATACAAAAAAGATATCATAGAACTGTAGAAAATTTCCGTACCTGAAAATATTCAGTTGTAGGTTTTGGCACAGGCGAAGAAGCAGCCGGAATTGCCCTCCCTCTGAAAGAATCATACCCCGTGCAAAGAATAGATGAAAACAGAAAGGGCAGAGGAATATGATTACCGTATCCTCTGCCCTTCAAATGCAGTTCACTATACTCAACGCCGCAGGGGGTATGGAAATCTACCTGATTTCCACCAGTTCCATCTCAAACACAAGCCAGGCATTGGGTGGAATTACTCCACCGGCGCCCTGAGAACCGTAGGCCAGATCCGGCGGCAGAATCAGGGTGCGCTTTTCACCTTCCTTCATTTCCAGCAGGGCCAGATCCCAGCCGGGAATCACCTGTCCCGCACCGGCGGCAATCTGAATGGGTTCACCGCGCTTGCGGGAACTGTCAAAAACACGCCCGTCAAGAAAGGATCCCGTATAATGGACAGAAACCTGGTCACCCTCCTGCGGGGTATCGCCTGTTCCTTCAGTTTCGATGATGTAGTAAAACCCCTTCTCCGATTCTTTGGCGTCGGGGTATTTTTCCGTAATACCTGCAGCCATATCTGCACGCTGAGCGGCAAGGGCCTCTTTCTCTTCGGCACGATACTTCTTTAAAAGAGAATCAAAGGCGGCCTGATCGGACTGAAAGGCCTCGGCCGATTCACCGATGCGCTCAACATCAACGTAGCGGATCTTATCACCCTTGCGGATTGATTTCACCACATCCATGCCGTCCACAACTTCACCGAAGACCGTATGCTTACCGTCCAGATGGGGCTGGGCATCGAGGGTGATAAAGAACTGGCTGCCGTTGGTGCCGGGCCCCGCATTGGCCATGGAGAGGATTCCCGCTTTATCATGGCGCAGATCCGGCACAATCTCATCGGGGAACTGATACCCCGGACCGCCGCGCCCTGTGCCGGTGGGATCACCACCCTGCACGACAAATCCGTCAATAACGCGGTGAAACACAATGCCGTCGAAATAGGGTTCGTCCTCATCGCGGGCACTGTTTTCGATTGTGCCCTCGGCAAGACCGATAAAATTGATCACCGTCAGAGGGGTCTCTTCATACAACATTTTAATACGGATATCACCTTTATTGGTCGTCATATCAACATAAATACCATCATTACTCACGGTTTGCTCCTTCGCAAAAAGAGTTATTGTCAGTAGGAAAATACATAGTAACCTTTTAAAAATCTGCATTCCTGCTCCCGGTTGATTTTTACCGCAGAAAATATATGAAAACCCCCGACTGCACAACGGCGGCCGGGGGAATTGCTGCACCTGGCAGAAAAAGCCCCTTAAAACAGCTGCAGACGATGAATCCGACGCAGATTTCTGCCGGTTGCGGCACCCTGCTCCACGGTTACCACGGCAATGTACATGCCCGCGGCAAAGGAGCCGTTCATTGCCAGGTTCGCAGTGCTGCCCCGGCGTACCGTACAGCTGCGCCGGGCAACCTGTTCTCCCCGCAGACTGAAGAGACGCAGGGTAACAGTACCGCTGAAGGGCGCCTGGATACGCACATTCAGAGCACCGGCACCGCTGAGTCGTGCCGTCAGCTGCAGCTGATCAAGCATTTCTCCGGTAATGAGGTTTCCCGTGGTAATATCACTCTCATCATGGGGATTCTTGATAAAACTGTGCAGGGAATCCGCTTCATAGGCCATGAAGGCGGTAAAATCATTGAGAAGGCGGTGGGCACGGGCAATGGCAAGTATACGGGCCGTATCCAGGACGGGCTTTTCAAAAAGGGCTTTCAGTTCCTGCTGATGGTAATACCGGCCGATCAGGGAATCACTGAAATGCACGCTGTCTGTAACAGGGATAGTGATGGATTTGCGCAGGGAACTGTCGGAATATTCCGCTTCGATGGTAAAATCGACCTCATCCTGCACAACTGTCCGGCCGTACCAGAAGACCGGGCGATTGCGATTGGGCGTAATATCAGTCATGCGCAAGCTCCTGCCATCACGGCCTTCTGTCAGGCTGAGTCCGCTCAGGGGGGGAAATGCAGGATTGATCACCGTGGGAATATCCATCAGGGGAATATCAGCGGGGCTTTGGTACATACCGCCGGCCTCGGCGGCAAGCTTCTGAAGATACGCACCGGCACCGAAAAAGCCCTGATCCCCGCCGGAGACGGAGGGCGGTGTGTAGCCCCGCCGGGGAAGAAGATTATACCACACGACGCCGGGCAGGCCTGCCCCGTGCAGAGTATCTGCGGAATCAGTCCCGGCGGGACCGATACTGTTGGTCAGCAGAAGCGTCTGATCCCAGGAGAAACGCTCCTGCAGCCCTTCCATGCAGCGGCGCAAAGAATCGATCCCCCGCCCGCGGTTAAAGCGGTGCGCCCCCAGCAATGCCTGGGAAAGAGTGGTTCGCAGACCGGGAGAATCCTTAAACTGCCACAGCCCGGAGAGAATCAGCATACCCCGGCCGATCCGTTTGGACACGACCACAGGACGTCCCGCCGCATCGGTGACTGCATTGACCGCTGCCGTGTCAGTGTGGCGAATGGGATTGGCCCGCCTATGGTAGAAGGATTCCGGGAATCCCGCGCCGACCTCGGTGCTGCGGTCTGCATGACAGCGGGTATTCTCCGCATTATCCGTATCAGCGGGCAGTTCAAACCCCTTCAGCCAGCGTGAAGCAACCATATCCCCCGTGCGGTTGTAATCGATGAACTGAATAAAGGTTCCTCCCTGCCGGATGTAGTCCTCCACGGCGGAAAGATCGATGTCCTGATTATAGTCATTATATCCGTGATAATAGGACGTCACTACATCGTAATCCTGCAGGCGCCGGCAGGCCTCGGAAAGATTTTCTGCTGTATCCACAGCAAAGAGTGAATCAATTTCTGCAAAATGCCAGTTGGCTGTTGAGCAGTGATCATCGCCGCCGTTGCGGTACTCTCCCCAGAGCAGGGTCGGCAGCTCTCTTTCTTTCATGTATTTCAGTACCCGGGAGTTCGCCGTAAATTCATCCAGTACTGTGGAAAGATCCGCCGATGCCGCCTGCAGGGGCAGGGTATCCCGTACAGAATCGCACAGCAGAACCAGGCCGACACTGTCCCGCCAGGTGGTGACCCGATTCAGAAGATCACTCAGGGTATCCCGCAGGAACGCGGAGTCCACACCGTACCTGCCGCTGAGATCAACGCCGCAGAAAACAGACGTAGTGCTGTCACCGGTGTCAACGGCGGTATTGAAGAAATCCTTCTGATACATGCCCAGCTCGTAGTATACCACTGAATCACTGCGATAAAAATCGGCAAAGACTCCTTCGGAAAAAGCCGGTCTGCAGGAAAGTTCAAGCCGGGAAAACTCCTGAACATCTGTAATATCCGCCCGGCGGTACGTCATATCGAGAGTATCCGTTTCGCGGGAAAAGCTGATTGATGTATCCTGCACGAACACCGGATTGGAATCCTCGCCGTCACCATGCCGATAGAGAATGGTCAGGGGCGTTTGCAGACTGTTATCACCATTCAGAAAGGCCAGGGGAAGCTGAACCCGGGCGGTGGTGCCGGTGTACGTAAGCGGGGTCATGAAGGAGATCTTTATCTTTCGGCTCTTTCCGGATATCAGGGGATAGATATTAAAATCATACTGATCTCCCTGCACCTTGAGTATGGCCGGATCAATCTTCTGAGCAGTAATACTGTCGTAATCCTCCTGTGCCGCAGTCTGCTCCATAATCTCGGCCTGCATAATGCTGTCGCCGATCCAGAGCCACATATCCCCGACGACGGACTCCGGCGGCAGAGAGAAGCTGTGGACAATCTCCGAAAAGGATTCACCGCCGATTTCGCCCCGGTCACTGTAGGTGATGTACAGGGACTGTTCGGCAAATCCCCCGCTGATATCAACCACCAGCTGCGCCTCTTCAATATAGCCGGGAACAACCCTGCCGTACTGACTGTCTTCTCGTACAGAAAGTGAGCCTGCCGCAAAAAGCAGGCCCGTCCAGATACAGATAATGCTGAGTACTGTCCGCATATGAATCTCCATGGTTACTGGTATTCATCATTAATATACCATGGTCAGGGCCGGTCTGCTGTGCATTCCCGTGAGAACACGGGGTACATCATCGGTATCCATTCACTCTGCAGGCGCGTACATTTGCAACATTCTCT
>JBNJDQ010000088.1:0-9974 GCA_051745065.1 Fibrobacterota bacterium | reverse complement strand
TGTATTATCCGGAAATTGAGATAATTCATTTTAAGGGGAAAAGCTCCGCTCAGAATAAAATTGCCTCGCGCGTTGCTTTTTACCGTGCCATGCTTCTTTTTTCAGAAAAATACCGCAAAAGCTACGGGTCATTTTTCCCCCGCGGCGTGATTCAGGTCGGTATTGCCCTGCAGGGGGCGTTCAATCTTTTCAGCATTGTTCTGCGTCAGTTTAAAATGGCCTTTATCGACTTTACTGCGGCAAATCTTTCCCTCGGCATAACCACCCTGCTTTATGCAGTTCTTCGCGCACAGGAGTCATTCTACGCTTCTGATCCATGGGCCATGGGAGGTATTCACCTCCTTATTTCCCTCTGTTTTATTCTTCCCTTTATCTATCCGTTGAGTAAACCCTTCGGCGGCGGGCGGCGCGGCGTGATTCTGGGGGCTGCTTTCGGCTTTCTCTGTTATCTCTCGGGCCTCTTTGTCCTTCGCAATATTGCCTTTTCACGGCTGATGCTTATTCCGGCCGGACTTATCAGTGCCTTCAGTTCCGCGGCCTGGCGTATTTCCGTACCCGTGCTGTCCGGCTTTTACCGGCGCTACATTTCCCGTTTACGGACAACGGTTCTTGTTGCTGATGCCTGCGTAGCGGAAGAGGCCGTTCGGATTTCCGCTGCATCCCTGGAAAATCCCGTGATCCGGGGAATTCTCACAGTGGAGAAAACAGAGCAGGCAACCATCGGCGGTTACCCCGTGCTGGGAACCGTGGATGAGCTTGCAGCAGTTCTGGCTCAGTACCGGGCGGATCGTCTGATTATCGCCTCTGAGGGCAACTGGTACTCACGGATTATCGAGCTGCTTTCCCGGGGAGTTCTGCGCGGAACATCGATCATGTGGCTCCCTGTCTCCGGCGGGAATCCTGTTGGTGAAAAGCTGCGGGAATTTTCCGTGTAAACGGGGTTTCTCTATATTCTTCAGCTCTTTCACTGTGCCTATTGTTTATCGCCCATTTTTTTACTATTTTAGTGAATTGTAACCATGGTATTTATAATACAGGAGATTATACTATGTTCGAACTGATAAATGAACTTGAAAATAAGATAAATGAACTGCTGGGAACCCTTTCGGATAAGCAGAATCATCTGAATAATCTGCAGGGGGAACTCGACAGCAGAAACAGCTACATTCACGAGTTGGAAGAGGAAAACAACCGCATGCAGAACGAACTTGATTCCCTCAAGGGTGATCTCGGCCAGCGGGATTCCAATATCAATGATGCCGCGGAGAAGATGCGCAGCATTCTTGAGAGGATCAACAATAGTCAGCAGCAGTAGTCGGATAGAGCTGTCTTTTGCGTAAAAACAGTGTTACTATTTATGTAAACAATAAAGAATATTCTATCCGGGGAAACGTGGACGACGCGGTTCTGCGCAAAGCGGTGGAACTTCTTAACAGTCGTATCGACAATTACAAGAAAAAAACACATCGTGATGAGCTTCGTTCTGCGGTTATGGCCGGTCTGAGTGTTGCTATTGATCTTTTTGACAGCAACCGCGAGGCCGGAGAACTCTCCAGCCGCGGGCAGGAGTACGAAAAACGGATTCGTGATCTGATAAACATAATTGATAACGTAAATACAGATTGAAAGGTTGTGAGGAAATACAATGGAACTTAATTCGATACTGATGGTTTTAATTATATTGGCGTCTTTCTTTTTCGGTTTTCTGTGGCGCCTTTTGGTGGATAAGAAATATCTGGAAAAGCGGCGCACTGAGGCAGAGCGTGAGAAAAGCGAGATAATTACAAAGGGCCATGATGCAGCGGAGCTCATCCGGAAAGAAGCCTATCTTGAAGGGCGTGATGAATGGTACGTTGAGAAGGAAAAGCATGACCGCGAAATGGAGCAGCGCAAGGAGCGTGTCCGCGGACAGGAGCTGGATGTTCAGGATAAAAAGAGTCATCTGAAAGTGGAGGAGGAGCGCCTTGAAAATCAAAAAGAGGACGTTGAAGCCCGAACGCGGTTCCTTGAAACGCGCGAAAAAAGTATCTCTTCCAAGGAAAAGGAGTTGACGGCGCTGCTGAGAAGTCAGAATGATAAGCTCACGCGGATTGCCCACATGACGCAGGATGAGGCACGCAAAACCCTTATGGAAAATCTGGAGAATCAGATTCGGACGGAAAATGCTGAGTTGATTAAAGAACGCCGGGACGAGGCAGTGGAAAAAGCCGAGGAGGAAGCCCGCGAGATTGTTCTGCAGGCAATTCAGCGTTCCGCTGCCGATACCACGGCGGAGTCCACTGTATCCGTTGTCAATCTGCCCAACGACGATATGAAGGGGCGTATCATTGGTCGGGAAGGGCGAAATATCCGCACCTTTGAAGAGCTGACCGGTATTGATGTTATTGTGGATGACACACCGGAAGCGGTTATTCTTTCCAGTTTTGATCCTGTCCGCCGCGAGGTTGGCCGTCTTGCTTTGCAGGAGCTGGTTCAGGACGGGCGTATTCATCCCGGTCGCATTGAAGAGATGATTAAGAAAGCCCAGAAAAAACTGGATAAGCGCATGAAAAAAGCCGTGGATGACCTTATGCTTGATCTTGATATTCACCGGATAAAACCCAAAATGATTGAGTACATGGGGCGCCTGAAGTATCGGACTTCCTATGGTCAGAATGTCCTGCAGCACTCCTACGAGGTGGCGATTTTCTCAAGTCTCATTGCGGCTGAACTGGGCTTTGATCCCAAAACTGCTGTTCGCGCCGGGTTTCTCCATGATATCGGTAAGGCGATTGACCGGGAAGTGGACGGGACGCATTCCGAAATCGGGGCGGATATTGCCAAAAAATACGGTGAGAATGATGTTATCTGCAATGCCATTGCTGCACACCATGAGGATGTTACCCCCATCTCCGTATACCCTGTAATTGTGCAGGCGGCGGATTCAATCTCCTCCAGCCGTCCCGGTGTGCGGAAAGAGACTTTGGAGAAATATGTCAACCGGCTCTCCAAACTTGAGGATATTGCCGACTCCTTCAGCGGTATTAAAAAATCATACGTGATTCAGGCGGGCCGTGAGATTCGCATTATTGTTGAGCCCGATGCCATATCCGATGCCCGGGCGGAAGAGTTGTCGCGTAATGTTGCGCGCAAAATTGAGGCGGAAATGGAATATCCCGGACAGATCAAGGTCACGATTATCCGTGAGATCCGCCATTCGGAATATGCAAAGTAGGCTATGTGAATATACTCTTCGCCGGTGATGTGTTCGGAGATGTGGGCCGCCGTGTTCTTGCGCAGCACCTTCCTGAGCTGATTGAGGAATATGCGGTTTCCATGGTAATCGCCAACGGAGAGAATTCCGCCGGAGGGCGGGGCATCACGGAAAATCACGCCCGGAAGTTCCGCAAATACGGGGTTGATATTATCACCGGAGGAAATCATTCTGATGCGCAGGCCGATGTCTTTTCCAGTCCGCGTCATACCAGGTATGTCATACGGCCGGCAAACTCCGAAAAGATAACTGCCGGCAGTGGGCTTGCAGTACATCAGACAGAGTCGGGGCATTCCGTGGCAGTTATCAACCTTCTTGGACGGGTTTTTCTGCGCGGAAAACGGCCCTGCCCTTTTAAAACAGCAGATGCGCTGTTGGCACAGCTCGATCCCCGGATCTGCACGGTGATTGTTGATTTTCACGCAGAGGCTACCAGCGAGAAGGTGTGTCTGGCCCATTATCTGGACGGCAGAGTCTCTGCTGTGGTGGGAACTCACACCCATGTACAGACAAATGATGCGCGGATATTCCCCGGCGGATGCGGTTTTATTACAGATGCCGGAATGACCGGGCCGGAGTTTTCCGCGATCGGTATGGAGCATTCCCCGGTTTTGGATAAAATCCTTACAGGGCGGGCGGTGCAGTTTGTGCAGTCCAAAGAGGGGGCCATGTTTAACGGTGTTTTGATTTCTGTTAATGATGAGACCGGCAAAACCGAAGCTATCCAACCTGTCATACGAAGGTATTATTAATGCAGCCTCTTTTTGAAACACCCCTGGAGCGGGATCATCCCTATCAGATCAGTGAGATTAATCAATCTCTTTCGGCTCTGATCGGTGCGGCGGCTTCTGTTATCTTTGTGGAAGGGGAGCTCTCTTCGGTAAAACGGG
The DNA here is from genome assembly GCA_051745065.1 of Fibrobacterota bacterium. Taxonomy (GTDB): domain Bacteria; phylum Fibrobacterota; class Chitinivibrionia; order Chitinivibrionales; family Chitinivibrionaceae; genus Chitinivibrio. The sequence continues at coordinate 5,831 of JBNJDQ010000088.1, read as the reverse complement.
CCCGCTCAGGCCATTCCTACCTTACTCTCAGTGATGACAGTGCCAGGATTCCTGCGGTCCTCTGGAAATGGAGCGGCGCAAAAATTAAAGATATTCCTGCACAGGGTGCCCATGTTTATGCCATAGCAACGCTTCGCGTGTATGAACAGGGCGGCTATTATCAACTTGATATTAAAAATATCTGGGAAGCCGGAACGGGCCGGAAGTTTGAGGAGCTTGAACAACTCAAAAAGAAACTCTTTGCGGAAGGGCTCTTTGACGAAGAACGGAAACGCTCCCTTCCCGCATATATCCGTCGTGTCGGTGTGGTGACAGGAGCGGGCAGTGCCGCCTATGCAGATATTATTAAAACCCTGGATGACGGGGCGCATTCTCCGGAAATACTCTTTTCGCCGGCACGGGTGCAGGGGGACGGGGCTGCGGATTCTCTGATTTCCGCCCTTGATGCGCTCCGCCGTATCTCCCCGGATGTTATCATTATCGGGCGCGGGGGCGGTGCGTCAGAAGATCTTTCCGCCTTTAACGATGAGTATCTGGTACGGAAAATTGCTGCAGCGTCGGTGCCGGTAATTTCTGCAGTGGGGCACGAGATTGACGTATCCCTGGCGGATCTTGCAGCTGATCTGCGGGCGGCAACTCCAACGGGGGCTGCTGAAGTGATAGCTGCACGCAACGGGGAGATTCGTCAGCGCGTGGAGCAGTTCCTTCGAGTTTTGGCGGATTACCGGCGCAGGATATTGCGCAGAGCGGATGAGCATGTATGCGGGCAGATACGTCATCTGATGCCTGCCCGAATGCTTGAACGCATGGCCGGGCGCCGCAGGCGTCTTCGTGAAGAACTTCGCTACTGCATAGTGCAGTTTCGCCGGGGGGAGACTGAACGGGAAGCGGCCCTTGAAAATACACTTGTACAGCTGGAGGAGCGCAGCCCTGTGAAGACCCTTGCCCGGGGATATGCCGTGGTTTCTCAAGAGGGCACAGCCCTGCGCACTGCCCGGGATCTGACAGCGGGGGATACTGTTGATATTCGGTTTCACCGCGGCCGTGCCCGTGCAGAGATAACTGAAATATCCATGAATGAGGATGAGTATGACACAAAAGAGTGATGATTTTGAAGCGGCCTTTACAGAACTGGAATCCTGTTCTGCGGCACTTGAGTCGCAGGAGCTGAGTCTGGAGGCCTCCCTTGATACCTTTGAAAAAGGGCTTCGTGCGGCTGCGGCGTGCAGGAACTATATTGAAGCAGGAGAGCAGCGGGTTGTCAATCTGGTGGAAGAGCTGGATGATCCGGCGATCCGTGAACTGATGAATCAAGATTCAGAAAACCGAGGAGAAGAGGTTTGAGTGATTTAAAAGAGTATCTGAAACAGTGCAAAGAGCAGATTGAATCCACCCTTGAAGAACTTCTGCCTTCGGAGAAGTCATATCCCGAATCCATTCATGCCCTGATGCGCTATTCCATGTTCGCCGGGGGCAAGCGTATCCGTCCGGCCCTTGTGCTCTCTGCCCACAGCGCCTGCGGCGGTGAATTTGCCCATAAAAATGCCCGCTATGTTGGTGCCGCCCTGGAAATGCTCCATACGTTTTCCCTTATTCACGATGATCTGCCCTGTATGGACGATGATGATTATCGACGGGGCAAACCCACTGCGCATAAGGCCTTTTCCGAAGCGCTTGCCGTTCTCGGCGGTGATGCTCTGTGCATTTATGCCTATGAAATTCTGGGAACTGTGGGGGATATCGAAGTGATTACATTTATTTCCCGGGCTCTGGGTACGCAGGGGATGATCGGTGGTCAGGTGGTCGATATTGAATCCGAGGGAAAAGAGGTTGACCTGGCAACAGTTCGCTATATTCATGCAAACAAGACTGCTGCTCTGATCCGCTGCTCCGTTCTCTGTGGCGCTGTACTTGCGAAAGCCACGGCTGATGAGCGGGAACGCATGGATCGGTACGGGGATCTTATCGGGATTGCTTTTCAGGTGATCGATGATATCCTTGATATTACCAGCTCCACGGAAGTTCTGGGCAAGGATGTGGGCAGCGATGTTGCCCGGGGGAAAGCCACCTGGCCTGCCCTCACATCTTTGCAGGAGTCCCGTAAATACGCCCATGAACTCACCGCCGAAGCCCGGCAGATTGCCCGTTCCTTCGGCGATTCAGGACAGTATCTTGAAAAGATTGCCCGGTATCTTGAAGAGCGGATCAATTGAATCCTTGCTCTTTTCTGTAAGTAATGTATACTGTGTAGGTGTAACAATTATTACTGGAGGGTCCTGTGAAAATTCTATTACCCGTTGATATGTCAGAAGTAACAGATTCCGTCATTATAGAGGCGGTTACCGTTGCCCGTGCCATGAACGCCACTATCGAGGTTGTTCACGTTCTGCAGGCGATACCTGAAGCCATGATCTTTGAAGAGACTCTGACGGTTCTGCCCTATACCTATGCGCAAAAAGATATTGAAGATGAGCGCAGAAAGCTTCTGGGCCGAATAAAGAAGCGTATTGAAGATGACGGCATTACCTGTGAGTCAACTCTTCTTGATGGTGATCCTGCTGAAGAGGTGCTTGATTATGCTGAAAAGACCAATCCCGACTGGATCGTTGTGGGGTCTCACGGTCATGGGGCTCTGTATCACCTTGTGCTTGGCAGCGTCAGCGAAAAGGTTGTTGACAAAGCAGCCTGTCCCGTGCTGGTTGTTAAGATTCCACCCAAGGAGTAAATTCAATGGCTGTTCGATTGAACAAGTATCTTGCCTCCTGCGGCCTGGGTTCGCGACGCGCGTGTGACACCATTATTGATGGAGGAACGATTCGGGTCAACGGGCAGCCGGCCCAAAAGGGACAGCGCGTTGACCCTCTGCACGATAGGGTGACCCGCGCGGGAACAGTCCTTCATCCGCCCAAAGAATACTCATATATCGCCTGCTACAAGCCGCGGGATGTCATTGTTTCCGCCCGGGATCCTCATAATGACCGAACGATATATACCTTTCTTGACGAGAAAGAAGTCCCCTCCAGGGGGCTTAAGTACGTCGGACGTCTGGATAAAGATTCAGAAGGGCTGCTTTTGCTGACGGATAACGGCGATCTCATCCATGCGTTGACGCATCCGAAATTTCAGATCAAGAAAGAGTACGACGTGCTTCTGTCGCAGAAGCTCACGGAAACTGCAGAAAAACTGCTTGTTACGGCGGGGATTGCCGTGGAAGGTGAGCTGCTTCGCGCCGGATCCGTCCGGCCGATTCAGGAGGATCCCCGGGGTTGGTGGTATCGTTTTATTCTCTATGAGGGAAAAAACCGCGAGATACGCCGTATGGCTGCCTTTTTCGATACGCAGGTGTTGCGCCTTATTCGGCGTCAGTTTGCAACAATCACCCTGCAGGGGCTGAAATACGGGGATGTTCGTACTCTGTCCCAGCGTGAAGTAACGGGGCTTCTTCGAAAGGCCGGTATGAAAGCCTGAAAGGACGGTGCTTCTGCGGTTGCTCATTATAATTGTTTTTGTCATGCAATGCCATGCCGGAGATACACTTTCGGCCATGTTTTACAATGTTCAGAATCTTTTTGATGTGTGTGAATCCGGTGATGAATACCCATTGTACACTCCTTCGGAAAGTAATTGGGGAGCGCATCTCTATCGACGTAAATGTAAAAATATCAGCACGGTTCTGCTGTCGGCAGATGCGGATCTGGTAATCCTTGCTGAGGTGGAAAGCCGCAGGGCAATGGAGGACCTTGTCAGGATTGGTGGTTTCGATGATGCCTATCCCTATCGGTATTTTGCGAAAAGCTATTCCACGACTTCTCTGTGTGTTCTTTCACGGTATCCTCTTCGAAAGGTGCGAACCTATCGCACCCGAATAGATTCGATTGATTTTCGGCCTTTTGTGGAATTTCAGCTGAGCCTCAATGAGATACCGCTTACGGTGTTTGCCGTGCACTGGCCTTCAAAGCGTCATGATGAGTCATTGCGTCGGGCTGTTGCCCGGGGAGTCCGGCGTGTTCTGGATGAATGCAAAACAGAAGAGTTTTTACTTGTCGGTGATTTTAATACCAACTACGATGAAATACAGCGTTCTTCCTATGAAGAGACGGGATTGCAGAGCATCCTGTCCACAGGAAGCGGAATGGGGGCTTCATTTCGTCATTATATGCTCAAAGACATGCTTTCACAGGGAGATACTGATACGCAAAAGCTCTGCAATCTATGGGGTGAGGTTCCACCGCAGAAACGTTGTTCCTATGTGTACAGGGGACAAAAAAACACCCTTGATCATGTTTTGGTACCGCCATCACTGTGTGATTCCACGGGCATTTCGTACGTGCGCCGAAGTTTTCGTGCATACCGTATGAACGGAATGCTCACCCTTCACGGGAAACCCTACTCCTGGCAGACAACCGGATGGGGAGCTTCGCGACGTCATAGGGGAATGGGCTATTCTGACCATTATCCGCTGCTTTTCAGGCTGGCTTACTGATCCTATATATGGAATATATCTTCCACGGGCTTTTCTTCGAGCAGGGCGTTGTTGATCTTCTCTTTCATATTATTTGAGTAGCGAAAAAGCGGTACGGCACGTTCCTGCAAAGGAACAACCTGGCCGGTATGAATGTTCCGTGCCGGGCGGGGTTTGCGGATTTTCGGATAGAATGTGCCGAATCCGCGGATCTCAATGGATTCATTCCGCTCAAGAATATCGGAAATGCTGATAATCAGCTCTTCGACAATTTCTTTAACCTCGGTCTGAGTGAGGCCGGTTTTGTTGGCGATATCAATAACTATTTCTCGTTTGGTCACGGTATCTGACATGGTATACCCCCAATGTTACTGGTTTCTGTGAGCAAGTATCCATTAAAAACCTTTGTCTGTCAATTAAAAAGAGGATATTTTGAAAAAACGTAGGCCGTTGCTGCGGGTGATTTTTCGAAAGGATTCCGTGGATTCTCCGCGGATGTATGCTGCATAGGCTGCTGTATGAATCAGGTGCGCCGGCTCGTTCGGTCTGCCGCGAAGCGGTTCCGGTGAGAGATAGGGGCTGTCTGTCTCCACAAGAATGTTTTCAGAATCAACGCGGCGCAGAACAGTGTCAAAATCAGCATTTTTAAATGTTATTATTCCCGAAAAGGAAATGCTGTAGCCGGCCTTGCAGATTCTTTCAGCTGTATCGGCGGATCCCGTGTAGCAATGAAAGAGCGCCTTTTGGACGTGTTCTTCCTGAAGGATCTCAAGTGCTTCTTCCTCGGCGCCCCGTGAATGGAGCACAACGGGAAGCTCGTATTTTTTGGCGAGAGCAAGTTGCTGCCGGAACGAACGGATCTGCTGCGCTATGTCGGGGTATGCCGTGTTGACACGGTCAAGGCCGATTTCCCCAACAGCAACGGGGCTGGTGTCGTTTATGAGTGATTCCAGCGCAGAAAACTGTTCATCTGCCTGCCGGGCTGCAGGCGCTTTTTCCGGAGATATGCCGACGCTGTGATATACGGGGATACTTGCAGGTATGTTGCTTTGGCGGCAGACGGTCAGGCTGGAATTAAGATCGACACCGAGATTTACTGTTTCGGTTAAACCCGCTCTTTTGGCACGATCCAGGACAGCAGTGTATTCATCATCGCTGCAGGTAAAGAGATGGCAATGGCTGTCAAATAATCCGGAATTACTCAAAGGTTCGCTTCCATTTAGTACGGGACCAGGTTTCAAGGGTGTCTCCGGTTATCTTGCTTATGAGCACATTTTCCGCGGGGACAGGTAATATATTGCCATTGAGGCGATAGGATACCACGCCGTTTTTACCAACATTCAGATTAAAACTGTCCCGTGCGGTAATC
>JBNJDQ010000087.1:0-10212 GCA_051745065.1 Fibrobacterota bacterium | reverse complement strand
TTCATTTTATAAGGATTCCATAAGAAACAAGTAAATACTCTGTCACTGCATCCTTTTATTCATTACGCAGATTCCGCAGACATTTTGCCCGAACTGTCTGCAATGCGGCGATTTCCTTCTCCTGCGTTGCATCGCCGATCACCCCGCGCCCTGTCTGATCGTTATCCATTCGAATGTACAGCGCTTCAAGTTCGTCGTCAATCTCCTTTAACAGCGCCGCCGGCTCTTTTTCGATGCGCTCTTCAAAAAATGTGATATAATGATCCATATCATCGGCTTCAAAATTCCAGCTGACCCGCACAGGACCTCCCTTGTTTCGGTTGTAAAAGAGTAAAATATGCCATGGCACATGGCTGTGCCCATAAAAAAAAGGACCGCCCGGGGCAGCCCTTTTGTACTACTCATCTCATTCAGACACTGATGTTAATTGCAGGCCGGCCCTCCCTTTCGGCGTCCATGCTTACGGCCGTGACCGCGACCATGCTTTTTACCATAACCGTTCCGGCTGTTGCATGATCGTTCCAGCATCTTTTCAAACTGTTCCGGCTCCAGGATCTCCTTCACTTTCAGCATGTGCGCGGACATTCCCGCTGCACGCTCACGGTGCAGGGCACCAAGGGAATCGGCAAACCGGTCGAGTTCATCCGTATCGGGAGACTCTTTGAGCAGCTCCACACGGATACTGTCCCGAAAGCGACGCCCCGCATACCCATGGTCAGCGCGCCACTCTCTGCGGTCTTCCCGACGCTCTTTACGCAGGGTTTCAAGCTGCTCCTGCTGCTCCTGGCTCAGGTTCAGATCCTGCGCACAGGTTCTGGCTTTCGGGCCGTGTCCCCGTCCGGGGCCTTTGGGGCCGTTACAGCTGCGGGCTGACACCGTTGCTGCGGCCATCATTAACACTCCTGCAGCCAGTATTGCTGTTACATTCTTCATATCATCCTCCTAAAAAGGGTTATTCAACATCTTCACCATAAAAATAATCCATTATATAGGCCACTTCCGCCTCTGCGGGACTCTGTGAAACCTCGCCTACACTCTCCTGCCGTGCAGTATCACCCGGCAGAATCCATACAGCCACGGCCACTAAAACAGCCGCTGCGACACTGCCTGCCCAACGGGGAATGACAAAGCGCCTTTTTTGGGGAATTTTTTCGCCTTCCACCCGCAGCATAATCTGCTCAAAGACCTCTTGCCGCGGCGGCGGTACCGCTCGTATGTGTTCTTTAAAATGCCAGGTCATGGGGTGCCTCCTTCTGTATTCGTTTCTTTATCCGGTGCAGGGCGGTCCGCAAAGCGGCTTCGCTTTTACCGGTTATTTCCGCCAGTTTCCCGTACGTCAGCCCGTCCATCTCCCGGGCGGTAATCAGATACCGCTCCTGCGGGGAGAGCGGGGCAAGCAATTTCTCCACGGAGAGTGCTCTCTCCCCGTCTTCGCTCTGCCCCGTCTCTGTCTCAGCCTCCCGGCGGGCATTCTCATGCAGCTCTTCACGCCTCCTGATATGCCGGTACATATCAATACATGTTCGATAGGTAATACGGTACACCCACGTGGAGAAGCGGGCATCTCCCTTAAAACCGGGAAGGGCCCGAAAGATCTTAATAAAAACCTCCTGAAACACCTCTTCCGCATAAAAGGGGCGACTGTTGAGACTGCGATACACAAGAACCCAGACGTATTCGTGATACGCTTCATAGATTCTTCGCTGGGCGATGCGATCTCCGCGACGGGCCTGCTGAATAATTCCTGCATCAATCTCTTTCATACACCTTTCCTGCTCATGTCACCCCCTTGGACGCCTGCATGGTGACAGATGTTACAGCATATTTCATCAAAACACAAATTAACACAGAATTATTTTTATGACTTAAAAGTCAATTTTATTGTTTACAGGAAGAATAAATTGTATATATTATGCATATACCTGACAACCGGAGGTAAAATTATGAAGAGGATTTTAGTATTATTCACAGCAGCGGGGCTGATCTGCCCCCTGTCGGCACAAAGCTACAGCCGGGAGGATCTCATCCGGTATGCCTTTGAACATGCCGAAGCCATTTCCCTTCTGCAGGAGGAAAAAGAGAAGATCCGCCTGCAGCGAAGCGAACATCGGGCCGGCGGATTTCCGCAGATTGCGGGCTCTTTCGGCTATCAGTTTGCGCCCAAAAGCTACAACCCCTATGAGCTGGACATGGGCGGCGGATCTCAGCAGTCCATTGCAGAACAGCTGAAGAATCCCGCCGATGTGCTGCCCAATCCCGATCCCGGTGATGAACTGGCGTATAAAAATGCCATGGGGGTAGCCCAGGCCGTGGATGGGTTCTTTTCTGAGATGAGCAGTTTTGATCTCTCCCCGCGGGAACACACTCTCAACTGGGAGGTAAAGCTGGAGCAGGTAATCTTTGCCCAGGGCAAGATCAAGACCGCCGTGGAGATCGCAGAGATCGCCGCCCGCAGCGTGGACGTGCAGATAGAGGTAAAAAAGTTTGAGATTGCCCGGGATGTAACCACGGGATTTAATGCATGGCGTGTGGCACACCGCAACCAGGCCGTTGCCGAAGGGGATCTCCAGCTCTCCCGCCAGGCGCATGAACAGTCCGTACTGCGCTTTAAATCGGGACAGGGAACGGAGCTGGACACCCTCAACAGCCGTTACGCCCTGAAGCATTCCCAATCTCAGCTGCGCAGTGCCCGCATGAACTGCCGCCTCGCCAAAAAACAGCTCCTCACCCTCGTCTCTCTGGAAAAAGCGCCGGAAGAGGTGGAGCTCACCGGCGAACTGTCCCGCCCGGAACTCACCATGGATTTTGAAACAGCCCGTCAGAAAATGCTTAAAAACAATCGATCCCTGCAAAGCATCAGCGTTCTGCAGGAACTGCGGGATAAACAGATCTCCCTGAGCAAAACCGATTTCCTGCCCTCCCTGGGAGCCTTTGCCTCTACGGGGCAGACCTCACAGTTTAACGAAACCGATGATATTGATTTCGGCTGGAACATCAAAGCCGGTGCGGGCCTGAACATTCCCATTTTTGCCGGGGGCAAGCGCTTTCATAAAGTGGACCAGGCCCGAATGGAACGGCGGAAAGTTGACTTTCAGCGTGCCGAAGCAGTGAATAAACTCACCCTCGCCCTGGAAGCAGCCTTTGAAAAATACGGGCTTGCCCGAAAGGAAATTGCCGAAGCCGACCGCATGGTGGCTCTGACAGAAAAAGGTCTTGAGGTGGCCTCTCTCTCCTTTGAAGTGGGACAGATCACCCAGATCGAACTGGACCGCAGCAAGCAGCAGGTACAGAAATCCCGCCTTGCCCAAAATGCAGCCCTCAGAAAACTGAACGAGGCCGTTGCGGAAATTGACGTACTCACCGGTGACAGCGAATTAATTCAGGTTGATTAAAGAGGAGACGAATATGAAAAAACTACTTACAGCAGTAACAGCAGCAGCCGTTCTTATGGGATGCGGCGCCAATACAGATTCCCCCGAATCGGAAGAGAAAAGCATTCGGGAGATTCAGGAGAAAGAGGGTATCCCCGTCACCGCCGCCCCGGTGCAGCAGGGAACCATTCGCCGCACCATGGAGCTTGGCGGAACCGCCCAGGGAATTCACCAGACCTATCTCTCCAACGCCGCCGGCGGAACCCTGCGCAGAATCAATGTTTCTGTGGGGGACACAGTGCGCAAAGGAGAGGTCGTTGCCACCATGAAATTCGATCAGGGCTCTCCCATCGCCGTGGCCCAAAGTGCCTACGACTACGCGCAGAAAAGCTACATGCGTATCAAAAAGCTGCATGAGCAGGGGGCAGTCTCCCAGTCCGATGTGGAAGCAGCCAAAGCCCAATATGAAAACGCAAAGCATAATCTGGGAAAAGCCCGGGTTGCCCAGTATGTCAAGGCACCCTTTACGGGAAAAGTACTCAGAATCATGGAGAACGAAGGAACAAAGATCAGCACCAAGACTCCTCTGATGCAACTTGCCGATATGAGCGATGCCCAGATCAACCTGGAAGCCAACGAAAGTTCCGTGGACCGCTTTGCCCGGGGACAGAAATGTTACGTCACCGTGAACGCAGATACGGTATGGGGCGATGTCACAGAGATTGCCCTCAGCGCCAGCGCCATGACCCACGGCTTTAAAATCGAGACGGTTTTTCCCGACAACACCCTTCTGAAACCGGGGATGTATAAACTGGTGCAGATCATTATCGAAGAGCGTGAAGATGCGCTGCAGCTGCCCGTCGATGTTATCCGCACCGACAGGAACGGCACTGCCTACGTGTACACCGTGCAGGGAAACACTGTCGCCAAAACCCCCGTGGAGACCGGAATTACGGACGGCATAAACTACGAGATCACCGGTGGTATATCCCCGGGAACATCCGTGGTCATGACAGGAATCAGCAGGATATCAGACGGCAGCACCGTAAACGTTGTTAACCGATAAGAGGGACCTATGGATTTAATACAAGTCAGTATCAAAAAACCCCTGATGATGATCATGATCATCCTGGCGGTCTCCATGTTCGGTTTTGTGGCATGGCGCGGACTGCCCATCGATACCATGCCCGACATGGATCTGCCCTATGTAACCGTGCAGGCGGTCTACCCCGGCGCTTCCCCCACGGAAGTGGAGGACAACATTGTCAAGCCCATGGAGGAGCAGCTCAGCACCATCGGCGGCATCAAACATATCACCTCCTACGGTATGGATAACGCCGGCTATCTTGTTCTGCAGTTTAACGATGATGTCGTCCAAAGTGAAGCCTCGAATGATGTAAAAGATAAAATCGACAAGATTATCAACGATCTTCCCGAGGATATGCAGGAACCCATCGTGACGGAGTTTGACCCCGGGGATGAACCCGTGGTAACCCTTGCCGTCACCGGGCAGACCACTCCGGAGAAACTGCGCCGCTATGTCGATCAGAACATCAAGGATGAGTTCGGCAAGATCAGCGGTGTGGCCAAGGTGGATGTCACCGGGGGACGGGAACGGGAGATTCTGGTGGACCTGGACAAGGAACGCATGGCCTCGCATAATCTCTCCATCTTTTCGGTGCTTCCCCTTCTGGAGAATCAGAACCTCACCCTTCCGGCGGGCCGTCTCATCGGCGAGCGGCGGGAATACTCCGTCAAGACCGACGGGAAGTTTACCTCCCTGAAGGAGATCGGTGACCTGCGTATTCCCGTGCATAAAAAGTACGGTAAGAAACAGGCTGACTACACGGTCCGCCTGAATGAGATCGCCCAAATCCACGATTCCAGCGCCACGGTCCGCAGTAAAGTGCGCTTTAACGGAGAAGAAGCGGTCAAGCTGGCAATTCAAAAGAGTGCCGACGGCAACACCGCCGCCATTGCCGAGGGAATTATCGCCCTCACGGAAAAACTCAAAGAAGATCTTCCGGAAGAGATCGATATCCATGTAATTGAGGATAAATCCACCTTTATCAGTGATTCCGTGGAGGGAACCTATTCCAATATCTATATGGGGATTGTCCTGACAGCGGTCATTCTCTTTATCTTCCTCTTTGACTGGCGCCTCACCCTCATTGTGGGTATCACCATGCCCGTCTCCCTGATTATGGCCATGATCGGTGTGGATGCCATGGGCTTTACCCTCAACATGGTTACCATGATGGCCCTGACCATCTCCGTGGGGGTCCTTGTAACCAACTCCATTGTGGTGATCGAAAACATTGTGCGCCATCGAAACACGGGGCAGAATGTCAAAAAGGCCGCCGAGGAAGGCAGCCGGGAGATATTCACCTCCGTCTTTGCCTCCACCCTGACCAATCTGGCCGTGTTTATACCCATTGCCAATACCACCGGTATTATCGGCAGTGTGTTTCAGTCCCTGGGCCTGACCATTGTCTTTGCCACTCTGGCATCGCTCTTTCTGTCCTTTACCCTGGTGCCGCTTATGGCCTCGCGTCTGCTCAAACAGAAGCGTGTTGACACCAGCGACCACTCCTCCAGCCACGCCCTGGACCGGGCCCTTGCCTTTGTGGATAAGATCTATGCCCACCAACTGAATAATCTTCTGCGGAATATCCCCGCCCGAATCGTGGTTATTCTTGCAACAATCGGTCTTTTAGTGTACACCCTTATGGGCATCGCTCCGCAGCTGGGGAGTGAATTCGCGCCCCCCATGGATCGGGGCTTTGTCACGGTGCATATGGAACTGCCTCCGGGAACCCCTCTGGAGGTAACCGAAGACCTGATCAGCAAGATCGAGGAAAGTACACAGAAGATCTCCCACATGGAAGCGGTATCCTCCTCCATCGGCGGCAGCGGAACGGAAACCGGAGTGCAGTACGGATCGGTGAAGATTAAGGTAACTCCCGAGGATGAACGGGACGTAACATCTGCCCAAATTGCCGCCATGATACGTCCGGATTTTGCGGATTTTCCCGATGCAAATATTTCCGTGACCGCCTCCAGTGATGTAACCGGAGCCGGGGGCGATATTATTCTGGAACTGATCGGTGATGACATGAACGAACTGCAGGACTACTCCGACGAAGTGATGGATATTCTGCAGAATGACATTGACGGCCTTGCGGATTTTTCCAGCTCCTGGAAAGGGACCAAGCCGCAGATTCTTCTCACCCCCCGCCGGGATATGCTGGAGCATTACGGCCTGAATGCCAATCTTGCCGCCTCTGCAACAGTCCAGAGTGTTGCCGGTGCCCTGCGCTACAACATTACCGGTAACAGCGATGCGAAGTACACGGAAAACAACGAGGACTACCCCATTCGCATTCAGCTGAAAGAGAAGTACCGCCAGAATATTCAGGATATCCGCTCCATGGATATTCTCACTCCCCGGGGCTATGTTGAGCTTGAGGAGATCTTTCATGTGGAGCTGACCGAGGCCATTTCCAAGGTGACCCGTAAGGATCGACAGAAGATGATCCAGATCTCCTGTAACGTTCTGGAGGGAGACCCCGGAACCATGGTGGGTAAAATTACGGAACGTCTTGATAAGTTGGGTGGATACGACAATTCATCCTTCCGTTTCGGCGGAAATCAGGAAATGCAGAAGGAAACCAACGAACAGCTGAGTATTGCCGGTCTCCTCGCGGTTCTTCTCACCCTCATGGTGCTTATCGGGCTGCTGGAATCCATCACCATGGGGCTGGTCATCTTTCTGACCATTCCCCTGGGGCTTATCGGGGTCATCTGGGGGCTCTTCCTGACAGGAAACAACGTCTCCATGATCTCCTCCCTTTCCATGATTATGCTCATCGGGATTGTGGTGAACAACGCCATTCTCCTGATTGACTACGCCCGTATGCAGCGGCATAAACGGGGTATCGGTGCCCGGCGGGCCATTGTGGAAGCGGCGGAAGTCAAGCTCAAGCCCATCCTCATGTCCAATCTGGCCATTATCATCTCCATGGTACCCATGGCGTTGAGTTTGGGATCGGGGGGCAGTTTCCGGGCTCCCTTTGCGGTCACGGCCATTGCCGGGGTTATTGTATCAACGGCACTTACCTTCTTTGTCATCCCCATTCTCTACGTTGCAACAGCGGCAAAAACCGTTGTCGCAGATAGTGAGTAGTTGTGGTAAACAGTGCGGGTTTCCCGCACTGTTTTACATTTAAATAAAAGGAACGAAATATGGATACACAGAAGAAAAAGCGCATCTCAAAGGTTCGGGAGATGAAAAATGATCTCATCCTCGATGCCGCCCTGAAGGTCTTTTCCCAAAAGGGCTTTCATGAATGCCGTCTTGAAGATATTGCCGTACAGGCGGGATTTTCCAAGGCATCCCTGTACAACTACTATAAAGACAAGGAAGAGATCTTTTTAAACGTGGCCATACGCCAGAACCATCGCATGATCAGACAGGTGGTATCCTCGGACTCCCTCTTTGAGCTGAAGGAGGAGCTCTCCATTGTGGAAAATATGCGCCGCCTGCTGACCATGGTTTTCACCACCTTTGAAAGCCACTTTTCCTTTATTTTCGCTCTCGATGAGTTTGCCGTGTTCAATCTCTTTTCTCAAAAGAGCTCTCTTGCAGATCAGCGGCAGATTCAGGAACATTATCTCGCCATCAAGAACCGTCTTTCGGAGATTGTCACCCATGTGATCGAAAACGCCCGCAAAAAGGGAGAGATCGGCTGCAGTCTGGATACGGATCAGCTCAACACCATTATCAATGCCCTGATTATGGGAACCATCAAGAACTGGAAAGAGAACCGGCGCATGGGCAATATCGAACAGACCGTGGAGGATCTTATTCAATTTCTCTGCCACGGCTTCAATATCGACGCGCCGTGTAAATGAACCGCACACCCGGCTTTTCTCAAAAGCCCCGAACAGGGGGGGAACGGACTGCACCGTGACGGAACGCAATGTACCACCCCCCGGCATTCACGACCGGGGAGGTGATAACAGGACTTCGTTCAGAATTTCTTCCTGCCAGTCAGAATGGAACCTGTCCCACCATTTTTGATTTGCCCGGAACTACCTCTTCCGAAATCCAATGGCCAGACCGAAAGATCTCATCGTGCCATATTCGCTCCAACAGAGCCCCAGTTCAGGAGTAAAGGTAAGGGGAATGCTCGTGGGCAGTATGGTAACGCCGGAGGTTACGGCAAAGCTCCAGTCATTACCATACTGATCCACCTGAAGGGGTGTCTTCGCTGCAAGGGATATCTCCAGTACGTCCCCTGGATATACAGAACCAATAACCGTTGGCGTCCACTGAAAGTTTGGAGTCCCGCCATCTAAGATAAGTGCCACGGGGCTGGTGAGCGCCAGGTGATCTCTGAAGAAACCAAATTTGGGTTCAATATCAACATAGTGATCAACAAAAACGCCATCCGTCGTATCTTCGCCATTCATGTGAACATAGTCGTCATCTTCCGTAAGTACATCCTGTCCGATGAGTGAAACATAGCGCCCTCGCAGGTTGAAGTGCTCGGTAATACCAAATCCAGCCTGCGCACCAACCTGTCGATACGTATCCTCTGCACCACTGTACCCCTCGGCCGGAGTATCCCTTTGTACCGACGCAAAGGCGCTCCCTTCAAACTCACCCGGTCTGAGAAGCCTGGCCGATTGGTAGGTGGAGAAGAATATGCAGCCCTGCTGCAAGAGGAGAGGAAGAATAAGCAGAATTTTTTTTAACGTCTTCACAGAGTGTCCTTTCGTGGTATTTGATGGGTAACCATAGTTTTGGGAGGTTCAGATCCCTGTTTTCCTAACACAAAAGGAACAGGCAGGAGAGAATAAGGGATACCACTGCTTTTTTACGTGCATTCATAGAAACTCCTTTATGAATATTGATTTACTGCGAGCAGTCACGTAATATACGATAATGCCAACAGAAGAATCACGCCGCAGTAATAATAATGTCCCGCCGCTGCATGGTGGGTCACAGCAAAAAAGGCCCCCTCAGAAAGAGGAGGCCCGGGCACAAGAAAATGAGGAAAGATCAGCTGCGTTCCAGCAGGCCAATCCGTTCCCGCAGTTGCGGAGAGTCTGCAAGGGCGATCTTGGCGATCTCCTTAAAATCGGATGTCCACGAAAGAAAACAATCGATTGCCAGATCCCGCGCATGGGTTGTCTCCTGAGACTCCCCGCTTTCCCGCTCCTGAGCGGTTTTGGCCTCGGCGGCGGCATCAACAAGGGCCGCTTTCTCCGCCAGCTTCTCCGGCGTAAAACCAAAGGTGCGCATTGCCTCCAGCCACTCTTCGGATGCCTGAATATTGCGATAAAACCCCTGGGCCTGCGAAATCAATCCCGCAAAGGAGCGCTCCCGCACCCCTTCCAGATCAAGGGTCTCCCGGGCACCGACATCGCCACGCAGAGCAATCCGTGCCACCTTCAGAGCAGTGATATAGGCATCATAGGCCTCCTCCCGGGCTGCATAGAGCTCATCCGTGGCAGCCAGTTTTTCACCGTACTCCCGCTTCTGCGCAGCAATCAGGCGCTGTGCCTCTTCGCCAAGGGCTACTCCCTCAGCGATACGTTCCGCCGTATAGCCGTATACCGCAAGGGCCTGAGCGATTTCAGGATCCGTGCAGCCTGCAAGCATAATACTATCACGGCTCACCTTTTCCGGATCCGTATAGTACGTACCATTTGTCTGTGTCTCTGTGTCAGACATAGCAAACCTCCATTTGGTTTTTTATCGTGATACACCGTGCGAAGACCCTCCCCGCCGGCGGTTGTTCTGACTCGATTCGTCTGTGATACACAATCAGTT
>JBNJDQ010000086.1:0-10349 GCA_051745065.1 Fibrobacterota bacterium | reverse complement strand
ATAATACCGATAAAAAGCGCTGCCAGAATCACTGCAAGAACTGAAGATGTAATAAGAATGAATTTTTTTTGAAGGGACATCACACTCGTCTTCATCGCTCGTTTCTCCTTCATTATTTCACCGGTATGACTTTCACGGCATCCGTTACACTTTCTTCTTTTACGTATCCCAGGGCACCGGGAATAGTGGATACAATGGAAACAACCCCGGCATCAGCGGTCTGCACCATGGGGGCCGATCCGGCTCCCTTAATCTGCTGATCTACCCAGTACTCTTTGTATTCCTGCACACTCATACCGACCATTTCCGAAAGGAACTGCTGTGCAGTGGGAGTGGTCAGGGTCAGATTCACGGGAACCGCTTTCTTACCGTCAATATTGGACGCCCGGCCGGTATAATACCGTTTCACCATGGCAGAGTTCAGGGACTCAGTGCCATTTGCGGGGTTCACAATGAGAACATATTCTCCACCAGCTATACTACCGCTGACAAAAAACAGTGCCATCATCATTTTTTTCAATATATTCATAATAAGTCCTTTCTAGTATGCTACAGAAAACTGCAGGTTGAGAACACCAAAATCCATATCATCATTCTGTGTATCCGTATTCACATCCTTATTGAAGTTAAGATGGGAGTACTCAAGCTTGATGGAAGATTTGGTAAAGACCTTCATATTAATACCGCCGATAAAAGTTGTCAGATCCTCCGCATAGCCTGAGGAAAAAATCTGCCGATCATTGAGCGGATTGATCGCTGTACCATTTATTTCAACGTTATTATTCGGCATTGTCTCATCATACTCGTAGACATCATCGGCTCTGATCATTTCAACAAGTCCATAGGGCATCAGACTGAAATTATCAGTAAAGCGGAATCGGTATCCTGCAAGAAAATACGTGCCGAAAATCGATGACTCAGCATCGTTCATGAGCTGATTCTTTAAAAAATTATAGCTGAATTCGCTTTGAAGCAAAAGCCCGCTGTTTTCGAACTTGACATCCGCACCGAATATATGCTCGCGGGAAGACTTCTTTTCGGTATATCCGGAGGAAACCTCCCCCGTTGGAATCATAACAGGATCATTGTTTTCGTCGAGTACGGGATCCCCCGTGGAGGGGTCGATCATGGGCTTCAGGGCGATCTCTGTATATCGATCAAGTTCACGCTCAACGCCGGTATAACCGGATATGCCGAACTCAAATCCGTCGCCCCAATCCATGGAGAGAAACTTCACATTCCCGCCCACAGAAAGATCAGCCGCCTCGTCAACAGGCTGCATGCTCCTTCCCGTGGAGAAATATGCAGAATATTTCAGGTCATAAGCACCGATAAACCGCTTACCCCGAACCATCACACCGGTCTGACTGGTGGGAAAGATGGGAACAAGGCCGGTGCTGTAGGGCTGGAAGGCCGTCACGATGGCCGGTGAGCCGTGGTCCACATTCCAGATACCCGCAGGGGTCAAAAATTTACCGATTCGCACATTAAGATATTGCGAAAGCTGGTACTCCAGCCAGCTGCGCTGCAGACTGACGGAAAGCTTCGGCACAGCACTGGAGGTAAGAAAATCAACTGTATCTTTGCTGGTATATCCCGGTTTTGTGCCCATAGTGGTACCATTGTACATATAGTTTACCGTTGGCATGTACGAACCATGCGGCTGCCAGTGAAAGCCCAGCTCCGTCATGGTACGGATAGAATTATTGGGAGAGAAGTCAAAATAAGCATTAATGTTTCCCGACTGGAACCGAAATGAATTATCGTATCCCTGTGCAAGGAGAAGATTGTCATCATCCATAAAAAACTTTAATCCCTGTACATCCATAAAACCGGAGACATCAAAATCCGCCCCCTGCGCGGCAAGGGCGCTTACCAATACCGCTGCTGACATACATTTTTTCATTAATCCCATAGACACCTCATATGATTAAAACACTTACAATACACAAGTTTACAGAGATAACAGTGTATGAGCAAGTTTTTTTTGGAATATCCCGAATTCAGTTGGAGCAGGTACGGTGGAAAGAAATATTTTTGAGAAAACAGTTTTTTAAAGAGGGTGCTATGAGAATTCCCCAAAGTTTCTATTCGGCAGTGTTGGTCTTCGTGTTTGCATGTATCCTTGTCGTGCAGGCAAATCCATTAACAATTCATTTTTACGGTGAGTCCACCTGCGGTGACTGCAACAGGGTTAAAAAAGAGCTGCTTAAACCATTGGCCGCGGAAAAACCGGATTCCCTTGTTCTCATTACTCATGATATTCTTAAAGAAAATGAATTCAACAGTCTTCTTGCAAAAGAGGAAGCCTACGGAATCACAAAGGGCAGCCCGCTTACTCTGTTTGTACAGGATACTTTCCTGCTGGGGTATGATGATATAATGAACCGGGGACGGGACCTGATTCTCAAGCGCATGCGCGCGCAGACTCCACAAACACCCACGCAGTCTCCAACCCAAGACACCAAAAATCTGCAGGAACGCCTTGCAGAAAGAAGTCAGTCCATGTCTTTTTGGCTAATAACCGGTGCCGCCCTGGCAGACGGGGTGAACCCCTGTGCCATTGCCACGATGATCTTTCTGATCTCCTTTCTTGCCACCCGCCGGATGCCTCTGAAGCAGACTCTCCTTGTAGGTCAGACCTACATTGCAGCTGTTTTCCTGACGTATCTTCTTATGGGACTGGGAGCTTTCGGTGCCCTGACCGGCCTCAGTGAATACCATGCAGTCTCTGCGATAATCCGATGGTCTGCCGTGGCTCTCTGTACAATTGTTGCAGTACTCTCCTTTCGCGATGCCTACGCGTACGCAGTAAGCAAAGACACCGCAAACATCACCCTGCAATTGCCGGAGGCCGTCAAGAATAAGATTCATGCGGTTATTCGCGGGCGCATTACCGGACGCAACCTGATAATCGGCGCAGCAGTTACGGGGTTTTTGGTAACCCTCCTGGAGGCGATCTGCACGGGGCAGATGTATCTCCCGACCATTGCCATGATGACCCGGGTTGAAGGACTTCGCACCCAGGGGCTTCTGTACCTTGTATACTACAATCTTCTTTTTGTCCTCCCCCTGCAGATTATTATGATAGCATCTTACCGCGGTATGACCTGGGATCGCCTGGCGAAAAAAACACAGTCAAACATGGTCCTGCTAAAGGTAATGCTTGGTCTGATTATGCTTTTTCTTGCATTGTATTTATTAATTTGGGGATAATGGAATTAATTCTTTGATTACAGTCCCGTACATCATATATTTATTTTCCCAATTGTTTGATGTTTACACTGAATTACAGGAGTCTCTATGGCAATAGAATTGAGAAGTAACAGAATAACAGCGGGGCGGAAAATGGCCGGCGCCCGGGCTCTGATGCGGGCCAACGGCATGAAAGACAGCCAAATGGGTAAGCCGGTCGTAGCCATTGCCAACTCCTTTACACAGTTCGTTCCCGGTCATGTGCACCTGCATGATGTCGGTCAGTTTGTTAAAAAAGAGATAGAAAAACAGGGCTGCTTTGCAGCTGAATTTGATACAATCGCCGTTGATGACGGAATCGCCATGGGCCATAACGGCATGCTCTACTCACTCCCCTCACGTGAGATTATCGCTGACTCCGTCGAATACATGGTCAATGCTCACCGGGCAGACGCCCTCATCTGTATTCCCAATTGCGACAAAATTGTCCCGGGAATGCTGATGGCCGCCATGCGCCTCAATATTCCAACTATTTTTGTATCGGGCGGTCCCATGGAGGCCGGCGTATCCGGAGACAGAAAACTTGATCTTGTTGATGCCATTGTCAGCGGAGCAGATGATGCGGTATCTGATGAAGAGCTCAAAGAAATCGAAGCGAAAGCCTGTCCCACATGCGGATCCTGCTCGGGAATGTTTACCGCCAATTCCATGAACTCTCTCACCGAGGCAATCGGTCTTGCCCTTCCCGGACAGGCAACAGTTGTGGCAACCCATAAGAAGCGCCTGGACTTTCTTACTCGGGGAGCGCAGCAGATAGTCAAAAACGCAAAAGCCTACTATTTTAATGAAGATACAACGGTTCTGCCGCGGGAAATCGCAACGAGATCCGCCTTTGAAAATGCCATGGCTCTCGATATCGCCATGGGGGGATCCACCAACACGGTTCTTCATCTGCTGGCAATCGCAGCAGAAGCAAAGGTCGATTTTACAATGACCGATATGGATCGGCTTTCCCGGCAGGTTCCCTGCCTGAGCAAGGTTGCTCCGAATTCCCAAAAATACCATATGGAAGATGTCAATCGTGCCGGCGGCATCATGGGAATAATCGCAGAACTGAACCGCGGGGGGCTGATCGACGGAACTGTTCATCGGGCTGACGGCATGACGCTCGCCCAGGCCCTGGGACAATACGATATCATGAGTGAATCCCTTACTAAGGAAGCGGAAGGGATATACCTTGCCGCGCCGGCGCGCAGGGTCTGCGCAACCATGGCAGCACAGGAAGAGTATTATGGCGAATTTGACCGGGACAGAGAATCCGGATGTATTCGGGATATCGCCCATGCCTATACAGCAGAAGGTGGGCTTGCGGTACTCTTTGGTAACATTGCCGAAAAAGGCTGCGTTGTCAAAACGGCCGGCGTCGATGAGTCCATATACAATTTTTCCGGCACAGCACGGGTCTTTGACTGCCAGGATCAGGCAATTGATGCAATTCTCGCTGACGAAATTACCGCGGGAGATATTGTCGTCATTCGCTATGAAGGCCCCGCCGGCGGGCCGGGAATGCAGGAGATGCTTTATCCGACTTCATACATTAAAAGCAAACATCTGGGGAAAGCATGTGCTCTCATAACCGATGGGCGTTTTTCCGGCGGAACGTCGGGCCTCTCCATCGGTCATATTTCCCCGGAAGCCGTGTCCGGCGGTGCGATTGCTCTGATTAAAGACGGCGACAGAATTACAATATCCATTCACGATCGGGCAATTAATCTGGATATCAGTGATGAGGAACTCGCCGCCCGCCGCAAGGCGGAAGAGGCAAAAGGGAAAGATGCGTACCGCCCCACACGGGAGCGGGACGTCTCAGACTCACTGAAAATGTACGGCTACTTTGCCCAGTCTGCAGATAAAGGTGCTGTCAAGAAACTGCCCGAGGATTACCTCTAGATCTATGAATGACAGAATAATCACAGCTCTGTCTGACTCGGGAACCCTGCGGGCGGTCTTTGCCATAACCCGGGATACCGTGAATGAAGCTTATCGTATTCAGCAGCCCGCTTCGCTCTCGGGCGTCATGCTTGGCCGAACCTTGACTGCAACAGCATTGCTCTGCTCCGGACTGAAAGGGAATGATCGTCTTTCAGTCCGGCTTGAAGGCAATGGCCCGCTGAAAAAACTGATTGCCGAAGGTGATGCCTCAGGCAGAGTTCGCGGTTTTGCAGGGAACCCTGATCTTAATTTTACAAGTGACCATCCAATAGATCAGCAGATCCAAAAATCTCTTGGAATCGGTGTCATGACCGTTGTAAAAGACCTGGGAATGAAGCGTCCCTACACAGGAACCATCGATATAAAATCCGGAGCAGTGGGTGAGGACTTTGCCTATTACCTTACGGAATCTGAACAGATTCCATCGGCCGTGTCGGTTGGAACAATTCCAGCAGCGAATGGGGAATCCGTTGAATACTCTGCCGGATTTCTGATTCAAACCATGCCCCGGGAAGGCGGCTTCAACACAGATCAGACGAGAGAAGTGCACCGTATACATGAGGTTATTCAGAACCTCCCCTCTGTAACGGAAATGCTCAAAAGCGGCATTTCCGCCGAAAATATTCTCACCCGGATTTTTCACGGGATTGCCTACTCCGTGATCGATGAGCGCCCCCTCACATTCAGCTGTCCCTGTTCAAAAGAGCGGGTTATTCGGTCACTCCAGGGGATGCACCCCAAATCCCTGCGTGAACTTTTTGACGGCAAGGAAACCCTGGAAAGCACCTGTGAATTCTGCCGTCAGACCTATTTGGTTACCATGAACGAACTTAAAGGATAATGCCTCTATGGAAGAAAACAACATATCCTATGCATTTATCAACGAAACCACTTGTCTGATTCGACTCTTCGGTGCTATCAAATACATGAATGTTGCCGCAAGTTTCGAAGAATTTATTAATACTCTTGCCGAAAAAGAAGAAGTGGAAAACGTTGTCATAGATATGCGCGACTGCACCTATATTGACAGTACGGATCTGGGTATACTGGCCCGTATTGCCATATATCAGTCGAAAAAAGTATATGCGCCACAGCCGGTTATTGTGTACCGCAAAGGCAGTGACATTCAGTCGATACTTGAAGATATCGGCTTCTCACGGGTCTTTCGACTGGTGGATTCCCTGGAAATCGGCGATATCAACTTTCAATCCATCGAAAATACCGGTATGAAAGACGAACTCAAAATGGCCAAACTCATGGTCGACGCTCATGAACGCCTTGTCGATGTTGACAGGAAAAATACAGAAAAATTCGGCACCGTCATCAATCTTATGAAACAGAATCTTAAACAGCTTGGAGAAGATGACGCATGAATCGTCGTCACCTCTCCGGTTTCTCTACTGCTGAATCCTGCGCAGCTCCTGCCAGATTTCGTCGGGGATGCGTGCTCCCATTCTGCAGCATACCTCATAGGCACAGCGCGAAGCTGAGCGGCCGCACTCTTTCAATGACCCTCCCCTGACAAAGGTTGCCAAAAATCCGGCAGCCCACAGATCCCCCGCTCCGGTTGTATCAATCACGGGGCGACCGTCGCTGTACACATCAACCGTTTCCAGATGATCACCATACTGAATTAAGCTGCCCTCTTTGCCCAACTTGACCACAGCGATACTGCAGTCCCGGCGTAAGGCGTCCACGGCATCCCGTGCGGTTTTGCAGCCGGTGTAACTTCGGGCCTCTTCTTCGTTGGCAAAGGCGATGTCAACATATTCATGCACAAAAGAACGAAAGGCTTCAGGATCGGAATCTATCACGTTGAAACTGGCCAGATCGAGTGCAACCAGAGCGCCGGCCTCGCGGGCGCGGCGGGCGACGGCGTAGATCAGATCACGATTAAAGAACAAATAACCTTCAATATGAACAATATCGACATCTTCAAAAATACCTGCATGGTAGTCAGCCGGGACAGTGTGGGATGACGCACCGAGGAAGGTACACATTGAACGCTCAGCATCGGCCGTAACGATGGAAAGAGCCTGCCCCGTCGGAGTGTCTTTCTTAAACAGAACCGGCTTGATACCATTTGCTTTCAGGGTGGATCGAAAGAGATCTCCGAATTGATCATCTCCAAGAGATCCCGTAAATACTGTATTAATGCCGAGCATGGCAGTTCCGGTAATCGTATTACAGGCTGAACCGCCGGGTACTGTCGCCGGTTTAACACCGCTTCTTTCAAGCAGTTGCGCAATACGTGCACTGTCCACGAGTTCCATTCCACCGCGAATTACCTCGTTTTCCTCCAGGAATACATCTTCCTCTGTTAAAAGGATATCAACCAGTGCGGCACCGGCACCGGCGATACGGGGCTCTTTTCGGAAAGATTTATAGGGATAATTAAACATCGCTGCTCCTTAATTATATATTTTTTGTGTTCTCATAAAGGTATAGGTGATATGAAATCACAGGACGAATCCCAACTTATTGATAAAATAGATAATTGCGCCTTTGGAAGCATAAAAAAGGAATTCCTCTGCGGTATCGGAGATGACTGCGCTGTCCGCACAACAGATGGAAGCCTGCATATCTATTCTGCAGATACCCTTGTTCAAAATATTCATTTTTGTACAGACTGGATGTCATTTACGGAAATCGGCTGGAAAGCAGCTGCGGTAAATCTCAGCGATATCGCCGCCATGGGCGGACAGGGAGATGCTCTTTTAGTGCAGGTGGTTATTCCGCGGACCGCCCGTGATGTTCATGGAAAGATAGCCGAACTATACACGGGAATCAACCGCTGCTGTAACCCCTATGACGTACACGTTGTGGGCGGTGATCTTACTGCAGGATCTGAATGGGTGATAGCTGTTACCGTAATGGGTCGGGTACGTCGCCCCCTGTACCGCAGTGGAGCACGCTATGGCGACATACTCTGGTGTACTGGAAATCCCGGCAGGAGTGCCGCGGGCCTTGACTGGCTGCGCACAGAGGGGCGCGAACGCGCACAGCACAGAGCTCCCGCGGCAATTCAGGCCCATATCGCTCCGATTCCGCGTTTGGATGCAGCGGCTCTTCTCGGCCCTGACACGCGGGTGCATGCTATGATTGATATTTCTGACGGAATTGCAAAAGAAGCCGGCCTTATCTGTGACAGCTCCCATTGCGGATGCCGAATTAATCTGCCGGACTCCCTCGCTGATTCCTTGCCGCAGTCCCCCCTGCGCAGCAAAGAGGAATGCTTCCTCTCCGGCGGTGAGGATTACGAACTCCTTTTTACTGCAGATGCAGCATTTACGCCGCCCCCATCGGTCCCCTGCACACCTGTGGGAACTATTACCGGTGACAGGGCGCTTCTTTTTGAATCAGCTGCAGGGGTGCGGCCACTGACAGAACAGGGATGGGACCATTTTGCCTGATCTTAAGGGCTGTGAAACCCTGCAGGCTGCAGGCAGATTGTGGTACCATCACCAGGCGGGACGCGGAGGTGCAAAATCTGATAAAACAGAGAAGCTTTTTCTCAAACAATACAGTTCTCTGCAGGCACAGATACAATCCCCCTGTATGACCATCGAAGCGGGTACCGGCCTTGTTCCCGGACTGATGACAGAATCGGCAGAGAGAGTAATTGCTGTTACGTCCAATTATGCGGAGTACCTTCTCTGCCGAAAGAACGGGCTTTCTGAGACTGTTTTCGACGATATTTGTACCTGTGAACTTCCCGGAAACATTCCATGCATGGTCTTTCGTGTCACGAAATCACGTTTGCGCAACCGACTGATTACTGCGCGCGCCCTGCAACTGCTCTCTGCGCAGGGGCAGCTGATTATCATCGGGGGCAAACGGGAGGGCATTACGGCTCTGGAAAAGGAGCTTGCTCCCCGTTCCGTGATCTCCGGCAGCGGCGCACGCATACTGGTGTGTGCAAAAGAACAGCCCGGTTTTATGCACAACATCCCCGATTTTGAAAAGCAGGAAACCACCTATCCCTTCGGAAAGGAACTCCTCAGGGTGTCCACGCCTCCCGGCCTTTTTTCTCACGGAAAGACCGACCGCGGCACGGCTTTGCTGACCAACTACCTTGCAAAAACCTCCCTGCAGGGACAGCGCGTCCTTGATGTGGGTACAGGCTCGGGGGTTCTGAGCAAAGCGGCTCTTCTTTGCAATGCTCCAGCAGTTACTGCTCTGGATATTTCCGCCATAGCCTGTAACGCAGCCGCGGCAAACTGTCCGAAAAAAGAAATCTCCGTGCGTCCCTCCTACATATGCTCCGGCGTAGAGGACGCCTTCGATATTATTCTGACCAATCCTCCCTTTCACGAAGAAAGCAGAACAAACTACCGTATTGCCGGTGAATGGCTTACACATATTGCAGCCTGCTGCCATGCCGAAACAGACGTCTTCTGCGTGGCCAATTCTTTCCTCCCCTATTTTCGTGAAGGCAGAAACTATTTTACTACAGTTACAGAGGTAGATCGGGCAGAAGGCTTCACCCTCTACCGCATGAAAGGACCGATTCAATGACTCATTTTTCAGAAAAAGAACCAATACAGAATCTACTGGCACGTCGGGAAGAAGCATTACTCAAAGAAGCCCTCTTTGTCACTGCGCAGAAGGAAATACCCTACGGAACAATGTTTACGTGTGAAGCAACAAAGGATTCGGGCCGTTTTACCGTTTACAGCTCAAAAAAACGTGGTCTGACGCTTACCGATATCAGTAAAAACGATGTCAGCCGCCGGGCCCTTTCTATCCTGCGTAACGAAACAGATGTGCCCTTTGAAGCCAAAGCCGGAACCGATGAAGCAGGCAAGGGAGATCTATTCGGGCCGCTCACATGTACCGCCTTTTACGTGGGCAGCCCCGAAACAGCAAGGACCCTGCGCAGACTGGGGATTCAGGACAGTAAGCGAATCTCCGATAAAAAAATCGAGGTCCTCGCGGAAGAGATTATGCACCGCTGGCCCCGGTCATTTGCGACAATTTCTCCGGGAATGGAAAAGTACAACGAACTGTATGCCAAAACCGGAAATCTTAATATTCTTTTGGGGTGGATGCATGGCCGGGCCCTTCTGGATCTTTCGCAAAAGCTGGCCCGCGACGGAATTACCCTGCATCGTGCCGTGGCGGATAAATTCGGGCCAACCCGGCATATCACCTCTTCCGCC
>JBNJDQ010000085.1:0-10381 GCA_051745065.1 Fibrobacterota bacterium | reverse complement strand
TCCAACCAAAGAACAGATCGGTAAATATCACTTTTTTATCGATATCGAAGGTCATTACCGCCAGGACTCCATTCATGCAGCCGTCGAAGAAATCAATGCCGTCTTTCCATGTCGGGTTCTCGGCTCTTACCCGTTTGAAATACGATAAATTTATTACTTTTTCTGTTATGTATCCGTAGTTTTTATGAAAGATGATTTGACTCAGTTCTACTTTATTAATATTTTACCCTTTTACATAAAAAGGAAGTGCTCTTTATGAGAACGATAATTCTCTGTGCTGTCTTTGCTCTCTTTGTTTCATGCAGATTCTTTGACGACACATCAACCATGGGCTCTGATGTGACCGGTGCAGCCGACTCCAGCGCAACAACATATGACGGAAACTACCATACAAACTATCTCAGCACGGCAAATGCCGCTGTTCTCGCGGATACTCTCGCAGGCAGACACCGCTACCGCAATTATCTGAACGGTTCCGGAGAACTCCCGTTCGAGGCGGCCCTGGGTATCTGGAAGAATCAGCGCTCCCGCGTATCCATGACCTTTGCCCCCGACAGCAGCAACGACTCCACAGGGATCAATGAGGTTCTTGATTCCCTGTACAGCAATCTGGCAACAGCCCCCGATACGGCATCGGATACGCATAAGCGCCTGCGGGCACGGCTCACCTTTGCCACGGCGCCTTCAAAATCCACCGCAAAAAGTTACAATATCCGCGCCCTTGCCATGCCGCATAAAGCCGATTCTCAGGCCGTGTGGGACGCTCTTTCGGCAGATACCCTGCAGGAACTCGGTGTGGGAACCGCCGGCGGTGATTACTCAAGTGCCTCCATCCCCCTGAATGTATCACGCCTCCACGACGGAGCCGCCCTTGAAGACACCACCTATCGCCTGACACGGATCTCCGCACTGGACACCGTCCGGATCACCTATACCGACACCATTGTGGATACGCTCTTTACCGCCACCGACAGCACCGTCAGCGATACCCTGCCCAGTGTTACAAAAATCGCCGACACGATCAGCATATTCGATACAGCCCACACACGGGAAGATTCAATTCTCCCTCTGAAGAGTGTCCCGGTATACGATTTTCGTCCCTTCAGTTTTGATGAACTGGCCATCATTCCCGATTCAGCTTCGGACACTCTGATCGATACGTTTACTATCGCCGCCGGCGATCTTCCCAAAGGGTATACAGCGGGACAGGGCTACCGGATTATTGCCCGGCGGGACAGTGCCTACGGCGAAGACAATAATCTGAAATACGATACAATTGCGGATACCCTTGATACTCTCATACACTACTCTGATTCCACAGCACAGCGGGACTCTCTGTCCCTGCCGAGACAATTTTATGCAGACACCGATACTGCCGTGACAGACACGCTCAGCAGTGACAGTACTGCCACCGTGGTTGTATCCCGCTATCTGCAGGAGCGCACCACGGATACCGTAACATACGTCAGCCAGACTATCTCCCAGACAGCGGAATCTCCGAAGAGCCGCCTGGTTCTGACCGATTCCGAGGGGAACACCGTCACCTACAACGATTCACTCTCCATCGGCCTGGATATCACCTCAGTTCAGGACACGGCTCTGCTTTTTATGGCAGATCCCCGCATTGTTTTCTCAATCGAGGAATACCCTGATACAACCGGAGACGCTGAGGCTGATACAATAACTCACAGCATCAGCTATCGTCCGTGTTTCTACCGCATGAACGTGGAAACCGCCGATACCGAAACAGCTCAGGCGGTGTACACCGACGGCGGAGCCGAAAAGGTAGCCCGCATCAACCTGGGTATGACAAAGTTCTGGGAAGATATAAAAAACCGCGGCAGCAACAGCATTGTCTATACCAAGCTGGGGCTGATAAGTGATTCCGCTGTATTTCCGGAATACCACGGCGACAGAATCAAGGTAAACGGTGTCATCCTGGACACTCTCTACGATGACACTGCAACCTCTGTGGGCGCATTGTTGGCCCGCTCAGACCGGGAGAGCTTCGCCTTCACCGTGGAAAGCAATGCAGATACAATCTATCTTGAAGACCGGCGGATTACGGATAATCTTCTCGACATTCTGTATTCCCCGAAAAACAAAGGCCTGGCACAAACGCCGGAAACCTACCTCTATCTCTGGATCGACGGCGATGACTTCGGCCGGGTCTACTGGAACGATAATGCAAAATCCCCCTTCACCTATATTATTCAGGACTAAGGAGACAGTAAATGCACCATGTACGTACAATTGGAATATTCCTGCTCACAACCCTCACGTTCCTTGCAGCGCAGGAATCCCTCCTTGCAGTCCCCTACGCCACTGGTATCGATGAAAATTTCGGCACCTACCGCTCGGCCCATTTTGCCGATACGGCTGCGCAAAACCTGATGCGGGGAACTCCCTCCAATCTTGCCTCAGTGGATAAGAGCGCCTATTCTTTTACATTTAATCTCTCCATGACCCATCTGTACACTGATACGGAGGCATCGGATTTTATTTCCGCCGATCCAACCTACTTCGGCATTGCTCTTCCCCTGGGAAAAGCCGGCGCTCTCGGTGTATCGTATCAGCGCAAATCACACCAGAGCTATTCGTATTTTTCCGGAGAAAAGATTCTGGACACGAATGTCTCTGCCAATATGCCGGAGGATCCCAAATACCTGTACGGCAAAACGGGCCTGGACACAGAAAGTGATGTGACTGCTTGGAAAGTTGCCTACGCCAAGGAGATATTTCCGCAGCTCCGTGTGGGGCTCGCCTGGGAAAAGGACTATTTTCTGAAGAAACAGATCCAGACAACTCTCCTGAAGGATTTCGCTACCGGTACAATCGATACGTCGGAATGGCACCATGAAGGGGACGCCCTTGATTTCGGCGTCAGCGGTTCGGCAGGGGCCATTTCCTACGCCGTGGCGGGAACCTATCCCTTTGAAGGAGATCTTACCCTGCGCCGGAACATAACCAAACTGCGCGCAACAGAGACTGACGCGGACTATCCCGATCTGGGCAATGTTATTCATGACTCAACCCTTTCCACGTCAACCTCTACCATGCAGCTTCCCCCGGAAGGACGTGCCGGCCTCGCCTACGCCCTGCAAAAAAACCTCACCGCTTACGCAGATTACCGCATGGTTATGTGGGACCGCTATTACGTGAGTGACAAGGCTCTTACAGGGGACTTCACCAAAGCACATTCCATCGCCCTGGCCGCCGACTACACTCCGGCCCTGAACAAGCTGAACCCCAACTATTTTGAGATTATAACCTACAGTACGGGGCTCTCCTTTCGCACCCTTGCCCTGGAGGGAGATAAAGAATTCTCAATCAGCCTCGGTACGGGGCTTCCCCTCGGCCGGGGCGGTGAACTGGCCGTCTCCGTGGAAAGCGGCCTGCGCACCAGTGACACCCGGGAAGATTACAAAGAAGGCTTTATCAATCTTCGCCTGACAACCGGCGGCGGGCAGTAAGCAAAATCCAGAGAGCCGAAGCCCGCTTCGGCTCTCTTTACCGGAGTTACTCAGATATTGCAAAGATCCGGACTTTTCATTGCTCTGCTGAAAACAAATAACCTATTTTATGTACGGATATGCCTAAGTGTTTACATGTTGTGCCCATGGCGGGCCATATGCAGAAACATCTGCCCTCCCGCACGTGGTCAAAAAACCGAAAATGCATATTTTCCCAGGTTTCTCAGGGCAGGACCTTAGGCATCCAACCGACAAATTCTAATGGAAAGGCCATAAAAATGCGGAACATATCTCGTATCGTTTTTGTACTCTCTCTCCTGACGGGACTCTTCTGCGGAGTAACAGCTTCCAATGCGGAAATTGATTCCCTTGTCGATGCCGGCGAACATGCAGAAGCTCTTGCTCTCGGCGATTCCCTTATTACTGCCAATGAGGCCACGGACACCCTGGCTGTTACCCTGATGGAAGCGGCCCTGCATACAAACGATTACGAGCATTTTGACACCCTTTACAATTACTTTGACACAAACTGGCCCGAATCTGACCGCAAAAGCAGAGCGTACTACCTCCTGGGAATCCGTCGGGCAAAGCAAAAAGAGTTTCCCCGTGCTTTTACCGCATTCAACCGCGCAGCCAAAGAGCCCGGTGTGACTGCTCAGCGACAGAAGATACTGAGAAAGAACATGGAAAAACTTCTCGAAAAGTTCCTCACTTTCCGAGAAATTGATACGATCACAGCAGACTCACTTGTCTCCTTTATGGAAGAGCCTTTTGCCTTTCACAACGCCCTGAAACACGCAAAAGAAAAGCCTGTCGCTGCAGATTCCCTGCAGAAAGAGTTTACTGAGAAATACCCCGACACCGACTATGACACATCCCGAATTACTCAAGACCGCAATGTTGACGACAGAAAACCGACATCGGGCCTGAAAGTTGCACTGCTCATACCCCGTTCGGGGCAGGACAGTACTCTTGGTGCATCTGCAGAAGAAGCCGTACGCATGGCCGCGGCGGAGCATGCCGAAAAAACCGGCAAAGAATTCAAATACCGCATTGTGGATACCCGCAGCAACTCCGTAGCCACAGCCCATGCCATCCGCGAGCTGATTCGTAATGACGTGGATATTATCATCGGCCCTCTCATGAGTAATACCGCTGTGGTTGCCGCCTCCATTCTGATGGAACATCCCGATATTATCATGATTACTCCGACAGCCACAGAAGGCGGCCTTGCGGCTCTGGGCGAAAACATTTTTCAGCTGAATATAACCCCCAGGGTTATCGCCTCACGCATAGCTGAGTATTCGGTAAAAAATCTGGGAATTGACCGTTTCATCGTTTTATCGGAGTTAACCGAATACGGCCGACAGGTGAGCCGCCATTTCATCGCCCGTGCGCAGGAACTGGGGGCAACGATTGAGGTTGAAGAATACTTTTCACCAAAGAGCAGCGATCACGGAACGCAGTTTCGCAAAATCAAGCAGTACTACGCACGCAAGTCCCTTGGAATTGATACAGGGGCGGAACTCAACTACGCACAGAAGAAAGCCGTCAAAACCTATGTAGAGGACTCAACGGTACATGTCCCCGGCCTTTTCATGCCCTCCGATGTCAGCAGTGCCGTCAAACTGGCGGCCCAGGTGAAATTTTATAATTTCAATACTCAGATTCTGGGAACCAACAGCTGGGATAATACCGCCCTTATTCTTGACGGCGGAAAATACGTCGACAACGCAATATTCTCAACGGACTACAATGCCCGCTCCGATCAGGAGCAGTGGGAAAATTTTGCCAGCAGATACTCCCAGCGGTTCGGCCATGCCCCGCAGCGCCGGATCGTACCCCTCTTTTACGATGCCGCCCGCATTCTTCTGACTGAAACAAAGGGGCGAACCCGGCCCGCGGATATCCGCCGCACTCTCGGATATATTGATACCTACAGTGGTATCTCCGGCCGCATTGATATTGACGGGGAAAGCGGTGCCAACAATGCCGTCATGATTCGAAAGGTCAGCGGCAAGATATTCATTCGTATCGACTGAGAATGAACCGCCTCATATACTACATCGCAGAAGCGCTCCGTTCTTTACGGGAAGCGAAAATGGTAACCGCCGTTTCCATAATTACCGTTGCCGTTACCATGTTTCTTCTCACTGCTCTTGTACTGGTTCTGTATAATCTCAACGACTGGGTCAGCCGCCGTGATGCGGCCCCGGTTCTCTCGGTGTACTTTCACCCGGATATTACAGACTCCCGGGCCCGCGCGATTGCAGACTCCCTCAGCAGGGCAGATGCATCACTTGACATTCAGCATTCAACGAGACAGGAAGAATACGACCGCTTTATTGATCTCTGGGGAAAAGAATTCCTTGCCGAAACCGAGGATAATCCATTTCCGCCGGCCCTGTACATACACTCCCCCGGCACTCGAAACATGGAGGACTTCGCCCTGAAGCTCCGGAACCACGCACAGATTGAATCAGCCATTTATGCACAGGAATGGAGCCGCAGCCTTCAGCAGATTCGCACCCGTCTCAACGGATTTATGGCCGCCGCCTTCGCGGTGATTCTGGCAGCACTCTTTTTTACCATAACCAATACGGTCAAACTCACCATTTACGCCCGCCGCGATCTGGTTCGCAACATGCAGTACATGGGCGCCGGTTTCTGGTATATTCGCTGGCCTTTTATCATTGAAGGTCTGTTTCAGGGTGTTCTCGGTGCGCTTGCCGCGTGGGGAGCCATTTTCATACTCCGCGAGTTTATTATCACCGCTGAAGGCATCACCTGGTTTACCGGACATCTGCCCGCGGGTATGGTGAGTGCAGGACTTATCATGGGTGTATTCGGAAGTTTTTCTGCTATTCGCAGATTTGAGTAGCAGAGCAGACACAGAAAAGATATACTGCCACTGATCTTCATCAGGGGAAACAATGTACAAAGGGCACCTGCGTATTCCGCTCATACTGTTTTTCATGCATTTTTGTATGCCGATTCCGACACCCGCCAATCCACAGGGCACCGGCACGGAACAGAATCCGTACTGTATTTCCACAGGAGCGGAACTGTCCCTGATCTCTCTCCATCCCGATGCCCACTTCCGCCTTACCCGCACTATTTCCCTCCGGGAAAGAGATACGGCATTGCTTCCCCTCTGTCGGGACACATCGAACAAACCGGGATTTCAGGGAAGCGGTTTTTCAGGAACCCTGGAGGGCAATGGCTACGGTATCGCCCGGGGACGGATTTCTGCCGAAACAAAGGATTTCGCCGGACTTTTCGGCGCGGTCCATGGCGGCGAAATCCGCAATCTTACTCTTTCGGACTTCCATGTCACAGGCTTTGAACATGTTGGTGCCCTGGCCGGGATTCTTGAAAATGCCCGCGTAAAGAATGTCCATATCTCAGCCCGAACCCATGGTATTATTTCTGTGGGAGGACTCGCCGGAACCGCCGTGGACAGTGATATCTACATGGTTACCGCAGAGGTTGCCGTTTCGGGGGAACAATATGTGGGCGGCCTGTGCGGGGCCCTGCGCATCACACAGAGCAGACAGGGCAAAGGCCTTTTCCGGGACAGGGGATTTGCGGAGTTTTCCCTTCCCGTCGGTGCTCTCCGATGCAGTGTTTCAGGTTCTGTGACAGGCCGTTTCGCCGTGGGCGGCCTGTGCGGCTTCAACAGCGCAGGCATATCCAAATGCCGCATATCCGGTACCGTGGAAGGCGCCCTTTACACGGGCGGTGCTGCGGGGATCAATGATATTTCAGCCCGGGGACACCGCTATCCGGATACGGGCTCAGCATACATGGAACTCACCTCCTCCCGTGCAGCGGTTACCGGCAAAATCTGTTCAGGCGGGTTTGTGGGATACAACGGCGGGCACATCCGCCATTCCTACAGCACGGGAAACGTCCGGGCCGATGAATATGCCGGCGGCTTTGCGGGGGTGAGCGAGTCGCGCAGTATTGACAGTACTGCAGGAGGAGGGATCATCGCATATTCGTACACTGCAACGCAAAAAATTCACGGCACTCCCACGGGGCCCTTCTGCGCACAGAAGAATCTGGGAACTTTTACGGAAGTCTACGCTGCAGGGGCGCGTAATGAAAATGGCAACGCCGCCCCGCTGCCCACTGAGCACATCCCCTTTGACAGCCTTCTCTGGCACCAACGCTCATCAAAGGGACTCTTTCTCCACCGGTGGCCCGACAGGCCGTACTCACGCTTATACCCCTCCCAGCGGAAAAACCGTATTTATCTTCCCGCGGCTACGGACACTCTCCCTATTTCCCTTCACCCTGCGGGAACCCCACCGATTCATATCGCCCTTGATTCAGGAAGTGCTCCGCAGCGGGGAAAAGTAGTGCTGCCCGACTCTTCCGGGGCCCCGCTGCAGTACATCCCCGACCGATCCAGGTGGAACAGCGCCCTTCGGGAACGTTTTTCTGCGGAAGATCACCTACAGATTCTGCTCCATGGGGGCAACAAAGAATCCGCAGTCATACAATTACGGATTACCAATCTACGGGAGGATAAGATTATTCCGCTTCAGTAATCAGGCGGGATTCACATGAATCATGCAATGCTTAATGCGTGGGTACTTTTCTTCCAGGGAGCGGTGAATTTTTTCAGCGATTCCGTGGGCATCCCGCAGAGACAGGGAGCCGTCCAGGGCAATTTCGATATCCACATACACCCGCTGCCCATGCATTCTGCTGCGCAGGACATCGAGACGAAGCACATCGGGGCTTTCTTCAATATACTTACGCACGCCCTGCATAAGGGTATCATCGGCAGCAGTATCAATCAATTCGCGCACGGATTGAATATAGATTTCCACAGCAACCTTCATAACAAAGAGACCGATAAAGACGGCCATGAGAGGATCAAGAAGAGGATACCCGAGACGGGCACCGAGTATTCCGGCAAAACTGGCAACAGAGGAAAAGGCATCCGTACGGTGATGCCAGGCATCAGCAAGGAGAGCACTGCTGCGCACCTCTTCGGCGGTCTTGCGGGTACTGCGGTACAGCCACTCCTTTACCACAATTGAAATAAGGGCCGCCCCTGCGGTCAGCAGTGAAGGAGCCTCCCTGCCGCCGTTTCGTACAGCCTCAATTCCGCTCCAGGCAATAAAAACAGCCGTCACAAACAATATAACCGCAATAATTTTGGTCACCACAGCTTCGATTTTCTCATGGCCGTACTGATGACTGCGATCGCTTTCCTTTTCGCCCATACGGATGCCTGCAAGGGCAATAATGCTTGTACTGATATCTGAGATGGAATGAACACCATCAGCCACGAGGGCTGCACTGCGGCCAAGCATACCAACAAGAACTTTCAAAAAAGACAGACCGCCGTTTGCGGCAATACTGATACCGATTATGCGATTGATACTTTTGTCTCTGTTTTGAGTATTCACGGGGCTGCCTTTTGCATTTGAACACGAGTTCTTATCCTAAGATATATATTTTCACGGGTCGGGAGTATTTTTATGATTTTATGCAACTATTATATATATTATTTTTTGAATGGAT
The DNA here is from genome assembly GCA_051745065.1 of Fibrobacterota bacterium. GTDB lineage: Bacteria > Fibrobacterota > Chitinivibrionia > Chitinivibrionales > Chitinivibrionaceae > Chitinivibrio. The sequence continues at coordinate 1,367 of JBNJDQ010000085.1, read as the reverse complement.
TTATCTGTCCTGAATTGGTACTGCCAGGGAGGTTGTTATTAATATATCAGTTACGGAAACAGGCGTATTTAAGGTACTGGTTCCCACCCTTGCTGAAGACGAGCTGCTTGACGCGGTGTCCCTGGGGGAGAAAGCAGAGGAACTGGTCCGTGCGGGTAATCAGTACATTGCCATAGATCTGACGGGCCTTGACTATATTTACTCCGATTCAATCAACCGGTTTATCCGTCTTAACAGAATAATACTTGACATTAACGGCCGCATCCTTCTTATCGCTTCGCACCAGAAAGTGCTGGAGCTTCTTGCCAAAGCCGGGGTACAGAACTTCATAAAAGTCTGCACATCATACGATGAAGTACGCCGCGTCTCCGATGTTGTTGCTTCTCCGGCGTATCGCCAGGACTCCCCCGAACAGCAGGCTGCTCCGGCAGAACAGAAGACCACAGAACCACCCCGCAGGCAGGTGGTACCGGAAAATACGAAGGTGGTCAACCGGGGGCCGGAGCAATCTGCGGAAGCCACGGCGTTCCCCACAACGGAAATACCCGTGGTTGATAATAATAAAGGTTTCTCCTTTGATGACGACGGCGATGACGGAATTGAGGAAAACGAGTTTGATGAAGAAAAAAGCCTTCCCGTGGGTGTTGTCATTATCCTCTTCGTTGTTATCGCCCTCATTGCCGGCGGCGGGTCATACGTTTATCTAAACCGTGCTGATTTTTTCGGCAGTCCTTCGCCGAATACCGCCCGTGAAGAAACCGGCGACAAGGACGCGCAGGAAACCGGCGAAACAGACACGCCCGCAGCAGGAGACACCGCCGAAAGCAGCACCGCAGACACTGTTTCGAAAGAAAATTCCACGGAGCAGAAATCATCTCCCGCAGAGAAAGAGGAGCCTGTCCGCTCCGTATCTTCATCCAAAAGCAACGGCAACATTCCCATAAAGCGATCCCCCAAACCGGAAAAAAGGTCCCGCTCATCGCGTTCGTCCTCCTCGGGCAGCAGCCGTCGGAAAAAGACATCAAAGCCCCGCAAGAGCACGGCAATTCAGATCACCACCACTCCGAAGGGTGCAACCGTGCGGGCAAATGGAACAATTCTCGGAACAACACCGTACACCTGGGAAGACCCCGATGTCTACGGCGATGTGCGCATAACCGCCAAAAAAGACGGATATGAGAGTGAATCACGGACGGTACAGTACTTTCAGAAAGATCTCTCCGTCTCCCTGAACCTAAACAAATCCGTCAGGAAAGAACCGGCAAAAGCCAAAAGCCTGCCGTCCCGAAAAGAAACAACCGAAACTGCACAGAAACCACAAACAGAACCCAAAAGCAGGGCACGTAAAACGCAGGAGAAAAAGCCCG
>JBNJDQ010000084.1:0-10392 GCA_051745065.1 Fibrobacterota bacterium | reverse complement strand
TTGGCGACAATCAGACTGACTCTGATTGAAAGATACGTCCCGCCACTGCTTTTATTGGAATCACGAAGCGTGTAATTGCTCGTGCCCATAACGTATGCAATATGACTGGTGAGAGCCCAATGATCAGTACCGATGACGCGATACTCCCATGTAACGGGATATGAAATATCCGGTCTATCCATGCTGTTCTCCTGTAAAAAAATGAGAGAGCCCGTAAGCCCTCTCATATAAAAACGTAACTAACAGATACCTAACGGGAACGACGGCTGCGGCGACGCTCTTCGCGGAGTCTTTTACGCTCACGAGCATTAACCTTACGCTTATTTTCTTCACTTGGCTTCTCATACCGACGATGACGTTTCACATCGGAGAGAACACCGGCTCTTTCACAGATCTTTGTAAAACGTTTTACCGCTCTGTCAAAGTGCTCTTTATCGCGAACTACAATACCGTTCATTTAGTACACACCCACTTTCTATCTGTTAAAAATGTAACGAGGCGAAAATACGTTCTTTTTTAATGATTATCAAGGGTTATTACGGAATATCCAATTATCGCTGAGACGGCCTGTTCCACACGAAGAATCCGCCTGCCCAGGGTAACCGGAGAGAGGCCCAACTCATAAAGGCGGGAAATCTCATACTCCGTGAAGCCGCCTTCCGGGCCGATAATGAAGTTCTTGACTTCCCGTGATTTACAGGGCTCCAGGGAGAATGGCAGTGATTCTGTGCCGGGATGAAAAAGAAAATTCTCTCCCTCACGGATCAGCGGGGGAAGGACGTCCTCCACAAAAGGTTTGAAGTAGCGATGAAAGACAATCTTCGGAGCAATCGTATCCACGGCCTGCGAAAGTGCAGTGTTCAGCCGTTCCTGCAGTTTTTGCTCTGTGAGAACGGGGCTCTGCCAGTAGCTTTTTTCAACTTTTCGGGTGTGAAAGAAATGGATCTCTCCGATACCGAAGACCGTTGCATCATAGATGATTTTTTTCACAGTCTGCGGTCGGGGAAGGGCACAGAGCAGACGTATCGGATATTTGGGCGGGGCAGGGGTACTGCCCGGTAACAGCCGGAGCGCAAGGGAATCAGTATGGACATCCGTAATCCTGGCGATACCGAGAGAGGAACCTCTGATACCGATTTTAACAGTATCTCCGATGGTGCATTTCAGTATGTCCCGGATATGGGAAAATCGCTCACCATATACACGGTAACTGTCATCGACGTGAGAGAAATCATCAGGGGTAAGGAGTATCGTATTCATGGTATGCCATCATCAGATTAAATGATGGCGGAGAGGAAAGGATTCGAACCTTCGGTAGGGATAATTCCCTACAGTGGTTTAGCAAACCACCGCCTTCAGCCACTCGGCCACCTCTCCGCATTTCAAAGACGCCACAAATATAAGTTATGGGCATACCCAGGGCAAGGAGATTTTTAAAGTTTAATTCCTTCTTCCACAAGAAGGATGGGGATATCACGGCGGACGGGGTACACAAGGGTTCCGTCTTTACGAAGCAGAGCATTATCCAGGCGTTCCCTGACCACAGCTCCTCCAACATTCGTTACCGCACCTTCTCTGATTTTTGCATTGAGCTTTCTCAGTTCATCCCGTTCCATCAGAGTCAGTTCCTGTTTTGTTTCGGGACAACAGAGTATATCAAGAAGATCATTATTCATGGGAAATCCTTTTATTTAAGATTTTTCTTTTCACATTCGGCGAGATTAAATTCCTGCCGGTAGCGTAAAATATATTCGTGATCAGCCTCAGCAGAACAGTGGCTCTTCTTTTCTCCGCATTTACTGATAATTTTCCCACGGGGATCGATGATCATGGAATATCCTCCCAGAGAAACAGTCCCGTCCCGGCCGTATCGGTTTGACGCCGCGATATATGCCTGACGCTCCACGGCGCGGGCTTTCAGCAGAATTTCCCACTGGGAAATACGTGAAGCCGGCCATGCTGCGGAGACCAGTATGAGTTCTGCGCCTTTGCGGCGCATAATTTCAAAGGGGAGGGGAAAGCGGATATCAAAACAGAGAGAAAACCCGATTTTCCATGTAGAATATTCCATGACGGGAATATCCTGCCCCTCGGTGAAGATCTTTTTTTCAGCAGCAAAAAGATGGCTTTTCCGGTAGGCCCGGCGATAGCCATGGGCATTTACTTCAAAAAGAGTATTGTAGATATGTGTTTTGACATACTCCGCAGCACCGATAAAAACGGACGCCCCCGAGCCCATCTTTTGCAGGGTCTTCTGAATGTATTGCAGGGTTTTTTGCGTTTCGGCGGGATCGCTGTGTGCTATAATATCCATATCGTACCCGCTGTCACAGAGTTCCGGTAAAAGAATAATATCAGAACTGCCGATTCGGGATATATGATCTGCTATGATTCGGCGGTTCTCCCCATGGGAGCCGCAGGTGACATCGCATTGCACAACACTGATATTCATATAAATTAAGAATCCTTTTCGAAAATATCCATAAATAAGGAATCAAGCATACGCATATCAAAACTATTGGGAAGATAGTAACTGAAGCTGTCCTGTTCCTGTTTCGGCTTGGGCTCAAATATGAGTACCGGCAGTTCTTCGCTGTTTTTTTCCCGATACGATTTGGCGTAGGCCTCCAGACTGCTGCGGACTTCCTCATCCGGCTGTTCAAGGGAGCAGTATATAAGCATGTTTTCCTCACCGCCTTTCTCCTGAAGCTGGTCAAAGGAGGACACCATACCCGGTGTAATGCCGTGACTGTACAGATAGAGAATAACCGGGAACAGGCTATTACGTTCATGCAGAAATACCAGAGGGGTAAAATCTGTTGGCAATACCTCCTCTGCAGGGGGCTGGGCACCCAGATTAAGGAACTGGGAATACAGGGTGATATCATTCTGTACGGATTCGATAAAATCGTGGTTCAGCCCTGCACTTCTGATGTTAACTGTGGAGAGAACGCGATCGGGAACGGCGTGGACATACTGGTCACACTCATTTCCGAACTGACAGGATTTGGCAATGATATCCGCAATATACAGAAAGACAGAAAAAACCTGCTGTGTGTCCAGCTCGCTGCTCTTTTTTTCGTACAGGTTTTTACCTTCATCAAATTCATCAATAATATCTGCGGATTTGGCGATACCTTCGTTAATATCAGCAGGTATCTGCCAGCCGTCAAAAAGACGTTTGCTCAGGTCCAGATGGGTAATCAGAGTAAGCTCACGCTGAGCAGCCATAAAAGAGCCGCCTTTTTGTACAGTTTTTTTGAGGTATTCCACGAGGACATCCGGGAAAAATTCATCCAGCAGAATAATGCCGAAACTGTGCAGCAACCCCGTGAGGAATGCTTCGGATTTATTAATAAAAGAAACGTTTTTTGCCAGGAGATTGCAAATAAGGGATACCCCAAGGGAATGGCGCCAGAATTCTTTGCGTTCAAACCCCAGGGAGGCAGCCTTGGCCGAAAGGCTTTTCATAACACTGATGGTCATGGTGATATTCTTGGTTTCATTAAAGCCGATTCGTATGATTGCATCTTTTACGGTGCGTATCTTCGTATTGTTACGGCTTGCAAAAAAGACTGCATTCGACACTTTTATAATGTTGCCGGCAATAACTGCATCAGAATTGATTACCTGAGACAGCTCTTTCGCTCCGGTATCGGGATCATTGGAAATTTTGAGCACGCGGGCAACTGTAAAGGGGAAGGCCATAACCGAGCTGATGCGGTCCGCCATAATTTCGATCTTTTTTGTGGGAAGAACAGAACTGTCAAAGAGCATATCAAAATATTCGTCATTGACTTTATCCTTTTTCCAGGTAAGTTTTTCCGGGTGATTCTCTTCAAAGAATTTTTCGATATGCTTCATTACCACGGAGAATTTTAAGGGCTTGAAAAAATATTTGGCAACACCGTTCATCTGAATTGCCCCAAGCTCCTCCTTGCGGTATTTCCCGCCGTATCCCAGAATCAGAGGATTGAGATTGCGAATATTACTGATATTTTTGCAGAAATTGAGATGGTCATGGTACCGCCGCGGAATCTTGATAAGGATGACGTCGGGTTTGAACTGTACTGCATTCACGTAGGATGCACGGTCAGGTTCAGCCTCGATCACTTCAAACCCGAGTTGATCAAAGGCCATCTGAAGAATTTGCTTTTCCCGTTCATTGTTTGATATCAAGAGGAGAGAGGGCATCCAACAACCTTAGTTTACATAATATATATTATACGACATTAAATATAACCTCATACAATAGTATTACTTAAATACCGCATGTATGCAACTGCGAATAATATCAGCACAGATGATCAATTCAATGACGGACTCAGCCAGAATAATCCGGGGACTGCTGAACAGTTGTTTTCGAAACCGCATGGACAGCAGATATATGGCAAGAAAGACAACACCGTAGATACGAAATCTGAACAATGATGAAAACGTCAGTAAGGGCACGAGCAGCAGCTGAGATGAAGACAATGCCAGATACGCTTTTTCCAGCGGAGAAATTCGGGAAAGGGCATCTTCGGCTTCCTCAGGTTTGCCGGAATCCAATTGATTCATACGCTGAATAAAGTGATGAATAACCTCCGGAACAGTAACCGCAATAGCTGAAGACAGAAATGAAAGACTGCTGAAAATTAATAGTGCTGTATTCATAAGTACTGTATCAGAAGAGGACCGGCACTGCCATGTCCCCGCTGATATATTCCTTTTGGTTAAAGAGCTTTCGCAGCAATATCCCTGCGAAACTGCATTCCTTCAAAATCGATTTTATCCACACCGTCATAGGCTTTTTTTACGCTGTCTTCCAGGGATTCTTCAGAGATTGCTGTTACCGCAAGAACACGACCACCGCTTGTGACGTAGTTGGCACCCTGCAGCGCTGCACCGGCAAAGCAAACGTGAACACCGTCTGTTTCTTCGGCGGCATCAATTCCCGTGATAACCCTCCCCTTGTCAGACCCTGCCGGATATCCGGCGGAGGCAAGAACAACCGTTGTTCCCCAGGCGGAACGCAGATTAAAATCAACCTTCCGAACCCCGCCCACAGCGCTGCGGCGCAGCAGTTCAAACCAGTCGCAGTCAACAAGGGGCAAAACAGCTTCAGTTTCCGGATCTCCGAACCGGCAGTTATACTCCACAACCTTCGGCCCCTCGGCGGTAATCATTATGCCCGTATACAAAAGCCCTCGATACGGGGTGCCCTCGGCCTTCATGGCCGCAAGAGTCGGTTGAATAATTTCAGTCTCCACCCGCTGTAAGAGCGCATCATCAACCACGGGCGCCGGCGCATAAGCTCCCATTCCCCCGGTATTGGGGCCCTGATCGCCGTCAAAGATCCGTTTATGATCCTGAGAAACGGGAAGGACACGGTACTCTTCCCCGTCGGTTATTGCAAAGACCGATGCTTCGGGGCCGTACATCATTTCCTCAATTACCACGGTGTTTCCCGCTGCACCAAAGCGCTTCTCCCGAAATATTTCATCAAGGGCAGCTTTGGCTTCATCCATGGTCTGACAGACAATTGCCCCTTTTCCGGCGGCCAGACCACTCACCTTAATGACAATGGGTGCCCCCTCCTGCTCTACATAGGCACGGGCGCTATCGTAGTCGGTAAAGCTCTCCCATCGGGCCGTGGGGATATTGTATTTACGCATCAATTCCTTGGAAAACTCCTTGCTTCCCTCCAGGCGTGCTGCAGCCCCGGATGGACCGAACAAAGGAACCCCCGCCCTGCTGAAGGAATCCTGCACGCCCTCCACCAAAGGTTGTTCCGGGCCGGCAACTGCCAAATCGATCGATTCCGTCGCCGCCCAGGCAGCGAGATCATCCCAGGTTGCGAAGCTCCCCTTTACCCGACGGGCACCATCCCGTTCGGCACCGGTGTTTGCGGGATAGACCAGAATATCCAGATCTGCATCGGAGGTGCGGAGCGCTTTCACTATGGCATGTTCACGTCCGCCGCCGCCGATAACCAGTACTGATCTTTTTTTCATCTCAGCTCCTTCATTATTCAAAATGTACCTTCAGTAATCGTTTCATAAGAGTTTCATAATTGTCAACCCTGTTTTCACGGTCCACTGATTGAGTGGACACAGCTTCCGCCCGTTCACCGATATCCCGGCCGATCCGCTGCATTGCCGTATTGAGATTACGCGAATCCGTCATGGGAAGAATCAACAGGGAAATCTCTTTCTGTTTTATTGTAACGTAGCCGATAAGATCCAGAAAACGGAGGGTTTCGCCGAGCTGTTTTGCAAGCCATTCTGTCAGGGACGGTTCAACTGATCCGCCGGAAACGGCAATAATGGAAAAGGGATGCCCGTATCGGACGAATTCTTCCACATAGCGTTTCAGAAAATACGTCGTTATGCGCGGTGGAAGTATATTAATGCTGCTTCTGTTGCGTGCCTGTTCCTTCTTTTTGCGCACCTGAGAAAGCACCGTTGAAATCTCATCGGGGGAAAGGCCGAATTTGTCTTCGTACAGGCTCAGGGTTTCCTTGTATTCTTCAATCTCCTGAACCGAATCGGCAGCCCTGTAGATAACATCGGAAAGCGCTTCCGGAGAATAGGAATCGAGGTGGCCGAGGGTATCGACGACCCATTCAGCCTTAATTTTTTTGACAGTTTCGGGATACCGCCGCTGCAGTTTCTCCTGCACTTCCTTCAAAACAGACTCATCGGAAAACTGTTCACCCATGACCTGCATTAATTTGTCCTCCAGGGTTTTGACAATATCCGAAAGGGCCGTCTTCTGCAGGGGGGAGTTTTCCTGCGCAGTCTCACTGCGATAGAGCATCTTCTGGCTGACATCCTCCACCATACCGGCAAGATACTCCGATACATCAGTGGAGGAGTCCGCACGGGCAAGTTCCGCCGCCTGCACCAAAAGACGGGCGGATTCGCCGGGATTCTCACTGATTGCATTAACAAGTTCGCTCCGTTCAATACCGAACTGCTCGGCCCGGGAAAAGAGCTTATCCATGGAGGTGTCACGGCTGAGTTCATCCTCAAGGGCACTGGTTATGTCAATGAAAAAACTGTAGGACATCCCTTCAGCGAGCATTCGTTTTTTTAAGCGGGGAAAAAGCTGCTTGATCTCTCCGGGATCACGGGTGATCCGTTTTATCAGCAGGGCAATACGTGCGGGATTACGCTCTCCGGCGTCATACTCTTCCTTGATGATTTTTACGATTGTATCAATGGTGAGGTTCTCACACTCCGTAATAAGATCGTCCGATTCATCAAGAGAATCAAGACGGTTCTCAATGGTATTTTGCCGGCGCAGATTTTCGGAAATATCAAGGAGGGAACTGAAGATTGCATCGTAATCAGGACGGTCGTCACCGGAACTGTCACTGAGCTGCTGCTCGAAGAGAGAGAACTGCTGTTCAATCTGTTCCGTTTCCAGAGGGGCAGAATTATCCTGCTCCCCGACGCCGCCGGAGATTACATTCTGTACACCACGATAGATTTTTTTGTTCAGTTCCGGATCGGGGGATTCTCCACTCGCAGGGCCTTCGCCGACAACCGTTTCATTCCGGGTTACCTCCTCCAGGGTAACAAAATTAACATGAATTGACGTAATGTCCTTTTTTTCAAGCTCCTTCGATATATCATCCGCCGTGTGCTGCTCCTGCACTGCAGTGATATAGCTATGACCAAAGCCCTGAATATCATCGGCAGAGGCGGTGGTTTCAAAGGTAATCGATTCAATGCCTGTCTTGGTAAAATGCTGTGATGTACGTGAGCGGTTGAGGTTTGCATCCACACAGACTTTGCGGATATAAAAAGAATCGCCGTTTTTAATGAGTGTTACGTTTTTTTCCCCGTCCGGGGCTTCACTGAGTTTTCGGGACAGCTCCTGGGCTGCGGAATGGATGGATGGATGTCCCGCCCCAAAAAGAACGAGATTGTTAAAAAGAATGTTGATTTTAAGGGCGGTTTCTTCACTGAATCCCTGGTTCTGCATGGAGACTCCCTGTGATTATATTTGAATATTCTGCAATTCTGAACGAAAAGTGTCAACACTGCTGTATCTCTGAGCACGATCCGGGGCAACACTGTGCGCAATAACCTCACGGAGCTGTGCCGAAATGTGTTGTCCATGAAGCTCCGCAGCGTTCCAGTTAAGAAATGTTTCCGGATAGAGTATCTTTCTGCGCAAAATCTCTTCAGGACCTTCGTCCGTACGAACGGGTACCCTGCCACAAAGCATAAAGAGTAATGTTATTCCGGCACTGTAGACATCTGTTCGGGGATCCGGTGTATCTCCACGCGCCTGTTCCGGCGAGAGATAATAAGGACTTCCCACCACGGAACCATCTTTGACGGCGGCCGCCATCCCCGGAGCTGTGGCAATACCGAAATCGGCCACAAAGAGATGCTGTCTCCTGTCGGCTATGAGAATATTCGCCGGTTTAATATCCCGGTGGAGAACATCCTCTTCGTGGGAATAGTCCAGAGCATCAAGAATATTATCCATATAATTCAGAACATCGCCTACGGGCAGATGACGCTTTGCCGGTACCGGATGCCTGCGGCGTTCGGCTGTAACGGTAAAGAGGTTTTTCCCATCCACCATCTGCATAACCTGATAGTAGAATTCCTCGCTCTCTCCCATGCGGTAAATGGGAATAATATTGGGGTGCATCAGGCCGGCAACAATTTCAGCTTCGCGGTGAAAATCTTCAATTTCCGCAGCAGAGGCTTTCAGTTTCGGCAGGAGCTTGACTGCCACCCGACGTTTCAGATCCCGCTGAAATCCGGAAAACACCACCCCCTTGCCGCCGGAGCCAATCACCGAAAGAAGGGTTACATCACCAAGATCAGTACCGATGTAGCTGTTGTAATCAATATTAATATAATCAAATATGGATTTCATACATCCTTCATGAACAGTTCTCCGTACGCGTAAAATATACTTCATTCCCGTGCTGCACAAAACGGGAAAAGAGGAAATTCCGTTACATTTTACACAGTTCCTGGATTCTTTCGGCAACAGAACCGCTTTCATCGCAAAGGCAGTGTTCCGGACGGGGCCTCTTTAAAAGATCTGTACAGGCACGGTCAAATCCGCACGGATGCATCTCCTCAGTACCAAGCTCCCGTGCCCGCCCCAGAGCATGCAAATCTCTCAGAAGCATATCCTGTTCGGCAAAATTATATCGCTGCAGATACAGAAAGGGTATCTGTGAACTGAGGGCTTCCGATACAGTACCGTAGCCCGGTTTGGAGAGGATAAGATCTGCTGCACCGGAGTAATCCTGCAGGGTAAAGGCGCTTTTGGTAAGTTGAATAAAGCCTGCAGGAACCGGCTCAGGAGAATGAATCCCCATAAACCGATAACCTCTCAGCTGACCGAGGTTCTGCCACAGTGGGCTTGCAATGCCGTAGTTGCCCACATAGAGCAGTACTATCCTTTCGGTCGGATCCACCCGGTGAAAGCGGCAGATATCTTCACGCCGGGCTGCAGCTTTTCGCAGAAGAGCGGCTTCCGGCCAAACCGTCGCTTTGGTGTTCGGCTGTACAAGACGGCCGGGGTACAGGGGCTGCACATGGCTAAAGAGCGCATATTCACGGGCCATCTCTCTCAGAAGCGGGATGAAGGCCGGTTCCTGCTGCGTAAAGGGGGAGTAGATATCATGCCAGGTAAAATTGGTGCATAAAAGAGAAGGTATGCCCAGATTTCGGGCAATTACTGCAGGAAATGACGCAGCATCGGAAACCATAAGCACCGGGGTTTTGGGTGCAAGAGAAGCGGCGATGCGCCGGGCATTGCGGGTATTTCTGTTGTGAATTGCAGCGTACTTTCGGTATGTTTTATGGATATCAATATGCAGAGCATCCTTCTGTATGCATCCACAGTCCCAGCGGGCATATTCCCAGCTGAAGGGGCGGGTAAGCTCTTCTTCAAAGAATGACCGGTCAATGGATGATATGATATGCACATGCCAGTCCGGCGGCAGGGCATTTATCAGAAATGACTGACGCACAGCATGGCCGAAGCCGTGACCGCTGATATAGAAAAGGATGGTTGCCGCCATCAGATCTTTTCCACAGTTACCTGTTCAGCAAAAGGAGATATCTCTTCAGGGCGGATCTCTGCAGGGCCGTGATGCAGGGCGTTGGATACGCCGCAGGCAACTGCCCTTCGACACAGATCCTCAAAGCTGTCCTGCCGTCTGAGCGCAACCAGGGCTCCCGCAAGAAAGGCGTCACCGCAGCCGACGGTATCCACGGCATTGATCTTGGGCGGGGTGCATAAAAAACAGTCCGAGCGGTTCATGGCAATAACACCGTCGTCACCGAGAGTGATAAACACATGGCTGATCCCCTCGTCGATCAAACGCTTCCCCTTCAGAGCCATATGGCGAACCCCTTCCACGGG
>JBNJDQ010000083.1:0-10420 GCA_051745065.1 Fibrobacterota bacterium | reverse complement strand
CTCTTTGTAGAAGGCCAGTTCATTGCGGTCTTCTTCGGTTAAGAGATCTTTTTTGTTGAAGATAAGGCTGACCGGTACAGAAAGACGGGAGGCGTTGAAAAGAAAACGGTCGATATACCGGGTGTCCACGACGGGTTCACGTATACAGCAGACCAGAAGAACCTGATCAATATTGGCAACAGGAGGGCGTTCCAGCTTATTTCTGCGTGTATGAACGTTGCGGATGACCGCCTTCTCGTCCAGTTCATCGCGGAATATTTCAATATCTGCAGCGTCTCCCACAAAAAGACGGCGGTGTTTGCGTCGGATGACGCCTTTCAACAGAGCATTATATTGTGATCCGTCGTGACAGGAGACGGTGTAGTAGTTTTTGCGTTCCTCCGTTATTATGCCGGTTTTCTGCATTATTCCTGCTCAAACGCTTTCAGGGCTGCATCATAGGCCCGAAGAACCCCTTCTCTGGTGTAGGAAAAACCGATCACCCGTTCCACAGTACCCTTCGATTTCAGGGAGTTTTCAGGTTTTTTGATGTAATAGGTTCGGGCAAGCATCTGTTTGGGCTGCACGAGGTTTTCATCCTGCTCAATGCGCAGATACAGATCATGGGTTTCGCCGTTTTTCAGATGTACCCGTGTTCCGCCCATGAAAATATAATCGATGCTGTCCGTTTCAACTTTCTGCAGGGAATCACCGACCTGGATGGAGAAGTTTGGTTTTACGGTCATTTTGCCGCGGTCGCCGTAGCCGGATCCTTCGATGTATCCGCTGGAAAGAAGGCTCAGGTTGGAGCTGCCTTCCACGGCGACCGTTCCTTCGCCGGGATATTTTCGATCGACGGAATAGTCGAATATGCCGAAGTTGAGCGTCCAGAATTCTGCAGTATGAACCGTTTTGTCCCCGGTGATAAAATATGCTTTTTCCCGCAGAAGGGAGCGGTAGGCAAATCCGTCTGAACCGGTTGCCCAAAGAAAGGTGCAGAAAAAAAATACAGCAAATACTGCAATACGGTGATTGGTCGTCATGGCTTTATTCCTTTTTAAAATCCTGTTTACAGATAATATACTATAAACCTCTGAAAAATCATGAAAATATTCATCGATACAGGATGCGCTGTCCCGATGTGTCTTCAAGAGCTGTGAGGAGTGCAGAAAGAGCCGTCGAAGAAGAGGCCTGTGCCGGTATATCAAGTCGGGGTGTCTCTTCGCCGTCGTTTTTAAGACTGCGGGAAACAATGAAGAGTTCCTGCGAAGGAGCGGGTTCCGCCTTCGGGGAAGAAAAGAAGAACTTTTCCATGTCCTCTTTCAGGGCGGATTGATACTGTGTCGGCAGGGAAATGGGCAGTTTCTTCATAATAATTTTACTTTGTTTTGGGGAGTACCAGATTGTTTGACGATGATCCCTGTCCGATGCCGGAAGGACAAGGATGAGTGGATCGGCAAAGAGTTCCGTGTCCCCGCTGATACCGGATTGTTTGTTCAGGCGCGGTGCGTGGCGGTTGATTAAGCGGTGTTCCAGGATACGGGCTTCGAGATTGCTGCCGCAGTAATGATGAATAAAATCCACCGCATTCCGGCGCAGGGTAATGAGTTTCTCCGGCGATTCGTCCGTGCAGCGAAAATAGGTGGCAACGCGTCTTCGGAGATTCTCTCCTTTGCCGATATAGAGATAGGTACCTTTTCCGTCAAGAAATGCATACACGCCGGGGCGTTCTTCGAGTTGGTCCGTCAGAGTGGATGTGAAGCGCGCCTTCTCCCAGAGGGGAGGAGAAGTTTGTTCTTCTCCCCGCACCAGATCACGGGGGGTAATAATGCCCCGCCCTGTCAGACTTTTTGTGAGGCTGGTGCAGAGCCGGGCGAAAAGACGGGCGCGCTCAGGGGCCTGGGCAGGTTCGCTTTCAACCGAAAGCAGGGGTGCAGCCACCGCGGCAAGACCTTTTTTCCGCCCCTGCATTTTTTTGCCGGAAAGCGCGAAGAGTGAATGTACCAGGCGGCTGTTGTCGGGAGGAGTAATCCCATGGGTTTCCGCCGTCCTGCGGAAAATCCGCTCATCCCGGGAACTGTAAAAGAGCAGAATCCCTCCGCGACTCTCTTTTTTGATTCGCTGCAGACAGGCGGGCAGAGTATGGCTGTACTGCTCCTGCCCATCCTCCGGGGCTGTCCAGGTAATGCGCTCGGTTGGGGAATCGCCGCTTATGGTACTCACAGAGAGGTATGTCAGGCGGAAAGGCTGCAGGCGGTATTCAAGCCACAGGGGATAAAAATAGTCCTGATCAATCCCCTGATAGGCTACAACTCCGTCGGCATCCAGAGTCCAGACGTCCTTTGTTGCAATAAGGCGCGGATCCTGAGAGAGCAGGGAGGTGACAAGGTTTCGTGCCGCAGGAGTGTGGGGCATTTTCAGGTAGGATCGGCAGATTTCTTCTGTTTTTAAGCTGTTACCTGGTTCGCAAAGATATTCGACGATACGGTCAAGTACTCCTTCGCGGGACATGCTACCTCCATGCAAGGCTGGCTGAAGTGGTAAATATCAGATAGTGATAAAGGTAGATCAGGGTAAAGATGAGAAACATGATATAACAGATATACTGTCTGTGACGAATAAAAAGACGCGGAATGTTTCGGGCTGTCAGTATCAGCAGAAGGGTAAAGACCGTGGCATATATGGTGGACAGGGCAAACCATGAAAGAACAGTATTTACGGAAAATCCCCAGAGAAGGGGCAGCGGAAGCAGGCAGAAAAGCAGCACAAAGCGGTAGATGTTGGCAGCCCGTGTAAGGAATCGATCCAGGCAGACTGAGCAGAGCTGATGCGCCCGCAATTCCTTTAAAAGATCATTGCCCGCCCGGCTGGAGGCCCCGGGAAGGGTGCCCAGGACGGTCCGGAGCCTTGCGGCAGAAAGGCAATATTTCTGAACTGAATCCGCAAAAGTGATGCGCAGATAGGGAATAAGGCCGCCGGCACGGGGAATGCTGATGCCCGTTGGCGGTGTTTCTCTGATGTCTGCCATGGTGAGAGCGGTGCGGTGCTTCCTGGTACGGCGCAGGTGCGTTTGTGCCAGGAATGCCGTTGCAAAGAAAAGCAGTCCTGCTCCTGCGGGAATCAGGGGAATCTCTCCGCTGAGAAAATACCAGCGAAGTATAATAAGCGCGAATGCGCTTCCTCCGGCATAGCAGAGGTCTCTGAACGTTCCTACGGCCGTATTGCAATGGTTCATATTCAATTAAAAAGGGAAAAGATTTGACTGATCATAAGATTTGCCAGAAGAATCAGCATGGCTGCTGACACTACTGCATTGCGGGTGGAACGGCCTACACCGACTGCACCGCCGGAAGTGGTATAGCCGAAATAGACCCCGGTTACAGCGGTGACACCGCCGAATACAAAGCTTTTTGCAAGGCCCATGTAGAGGTCGGACAGGGCGAACATGGGTTTCATGGAGTTATAAAAGGTGCCCGGATGAAGTTCCAGGGCAACGGTTGCAAGGATCTGGGAACTGATAATTGCGGTTACCGATCCGTAGATAAAAAGTATCGGTGTCATGAGAAATCCCGATATAATCCGTGGAGTGACAATGTAGCGAAATGGTTCCAGGGAGAGGCACACCATGGCGTCAATCTGTTCGGTAATGCGCATGGTGCCCACTTCTGCAGCAACTTTTGCTCCGATTCGTCCGGCAAGAACCAGGCCGATGAGGGTGGGACCAAGTTCCGTGAGGACGGCCTTGAGCACCAGCATACCCAGATACTGCATTCCTCCGATATCGCCGGCAAGATATTTTACCTGCCATGTTGTGATAAAACCGGTGAAGACCGATGCCAGAAGTACGACAAGAAGGGAGTTGGTCCCCATGTGGACCATCTGGGTTATGACAAAACTGTATTTCGGACGGGTGCGGAGGGCTTTGGCAAAGAAGCTGAACATTGCACCGATATGAGTGATCCCTGTTAATAAGGGCGCACCGGTTCTGATTGCCGCTCGTTCTGCCAATGATTCTTTCATACCGGAAATATACGAAATTTACGCCGGATAA
This sequence comes from Fibrobacterota bacterium, assembly GCA_051745065.1. GTDB lineage: Bacteria > Fibrobacterota > Chitinivibrionia > Chitinivibrionales > Chitinivibrionaceae > Chitinivibrio. Next base: position 6,390 of record JBNJDQ010000083.1, on the reverse strand, counting down.
ATACATTTAATTTCGGATTAAAAAAAGCGGAGCCTGAGGGTGAGCCGTTCGATGAAGTGGATGACGCTTTTGTATACGTAGGATTCTATGTACGGCGACTGGCTTCCCCGCGTTCCGCTTATGTACAGAGTTATGATGGAAAATTCTTCGCAGAAATCGCGCAGTTCATGGGATGAATAGGTTGTGTTAAATCGTTCAGTATCAATAAGAACAACCGGTATGGCCGATTCGCGGCAAAGCTGTTCCGTCCGGCGGATTTCCCCGTCGGGACTCCCTTCGGAAAAGAGGACAGCTCCATCGGCATCGGCAATATTGCGGCGGGTTCGTTCATCGTATCCGCCGTCAATTTCCTGCAGGGGGTATGTGTCCGGGATTACTCCGTCTTCCGCCCGTCGTCCCGAAGGACAGTACCCGCCGCAGGGAAATTCCAGGGCCAGAGCCGCATTCAGTGCTCCGCGGTCAGCCCCTGTTTGTCCGCCGCTGATTATTTTTTCCACCATTATACATCCTGTATCATTTCATCGTATTGTGTGCAGTACTGTTTGCGTCCGCAGCTGCTGCAGTAAGAGCCCATCCAGAGCCGATCGAACTCAGCGGTGAGAGAGGTAATAAGGGTATCCTCATCGCTGATTAAACCGGTCTCGAAATTACGTCGATCCGGACTTTTTGCACCAATTCCCGCGCCGGTTATATTGGCACTTCCCGTGTAGATCCGTTTAAAATCGGCCATCACTGTTTTACTGTGATTTCGGGGGCAATGCATCATCTCTAAACTATCTATTAAAACCGGGTATCTGTCAAAGGTTTTTCGGAAGTTTTTGCCCGGTTCCCCCGCGTGAATCAGACGCAGGGCAACCCCGTCCTCTGCTTTGTCTGCAAGAATCTTCAGAAGAGGCAGGGCGTGTCGCCCGGTAATGATGTGCATATCCTTGATGTCCGCTGTGGCTATCCAGAGACAACTGCGGGCGGGGAGTATGGTCTTTTCGACCACTTCCGAATAAAGGGTTTCATTGTATATAATCTGTACCATGAACGCCTGCTGCGCAAATCCATTGTATGGAAATATATGTAATGGGTTCTGCTGAAACAATTTCTCTGTGTCTTGTCTGGTCGTTGCTCTCTTCTCCTGTTCTGAATCCGGGCATGGAACCTCTTCAGCTGTTTTCTTTCGGTGCTGCGCATATTATTTTTGGACGAAGTGAGGTATCAGAATGAATGATGTTTTTGTCTGGAATGAGCGCTATTCGGTCGGTGATGCCGCTGTGGATGGGCAACATCGCCATCTCTTTGATCTGGCCAACAGTATTACGGCCCATCGCTCGGAACATGAGATGAATCGGGCCTTTGCGGCATTGTCCTCCTATGCCCGGGAGCATTTCGCTGATGAGGAGGCTCTCATGGAGCAGTGGCAATATCCCGGACTGACGCGGCACCGGCGTATGCATGAAGGACTCACAGCACGGCTGCAGGAACTTGGTGACCGGGGCCTGAATGGTCCTGATGATGCACAGGCGTTTCGCCGCTTTCTGTATGGATGGCTTACTGCCCATATTCTCGATGCTGATATGGCTTTTCGACGGTTTCGTGAATCCCGCAGGAGGCAGTGGTTTTCTGCAAGGTGAAGTGCTATACGAAGAGGGTCGTGCTGTTATTCTCCTATCTTGCATTGCCATGATTCATTTTTACAAAAACACAACAAAGGAGCAGATATGGCTGCTGAGCAGGAAAAGATTATTTACTCAATGAACGGAGTAAACCGTTCCTTCGGACAGAAAAAGGTCCTGAAGGATATTTCTCTCTCATATTTCTACGGTGCAAAGATCGGCGTGGTCGGTCTGAATGGATCCGGTAAGTCGACTCTTTTGAGAATCCTTGCGGGGCGGGACGATAAGTTTACCGGTGATACCAAGGTAACGCCGGGCTATACCATCGGGTATCTGGAACAGGAGCCTCTTGTTAATGAGGATAAAACGGTTATTGAAGTTGTCGAGGAAGGTGCCGGTGAGACTGCCGCTCTTCTTAAGGAGTTTGAGCAGATCAACATGAAGTTTGCCGAGCCCATGAGTGATGATGAGATGAATGATCTCATCAATCGTCAGGGAGAGGTGCAGGAGGAACTGGACAAGCGTAATGCCTGGGATCTTGAGTCGCGTCTGGATATGGCCATGGATGCCCTGCGCTGCCCGCCCCGGGATGCTGAGGTTGCCCGTCTTTCCGGTGGTGAGCGCCGGCGGGTTGCTCTGTGCCGCCTGCTGTTGCAGGAGCCGGATATACTGCTTCTCGATGAGCCGACAAACCACCTTGATGCGGAATCCGTGGCCTGGCTGGAGCAGCATCTCAAGCGCTATGCCGGTACGGTTATTGCCGTCACCCATGACCGTTTCTTCCTTGATAATGTTGCCGGCTGGATTCTTGAGCTGGATAACGGTGAAGGTATTCCCTGGAAAGGCAATTACTCCTCCTGGCTGGAACAGAAACGTCAGCAGCTGCACAGTAAGGGCGAAACCGAGTCCAGGCAGGCGAAAGTTCTTGCCCACGAACTTGAGTGGCTGAACATGACCCCGAAAGATCAGCATGAAAAGGCCAAGCAGCGTATTGCATCCTACAGCGAACTTCTGACTCAGGGAGACAATAATGCAAAGGATCTGGAGATTTATATTCCGCCGGGCCCCCGTCTCGGGGACGTTGTGATCGAAGCAAAGAATGTCAAAAAAGCCTTCGGTGACCGCCTGCTGTACGAGAACATGAACTTCTCTCTTCCCGCCGGGGGGATTGTCGGGGTGATCGGCCCCAACGGTGCGGGTAAAACGACTCTTTTTAAAATGATTACCGGTGAGGAGAGCCCCGATGAGGGAACCTTTAAAATCGGTGATACGGTTAAGCTGGCCTATGTGGATCAAAAACGGGATAATCTCGATCCGGAAAAGACTGTCTGGGAGATGATCTCCGGCGGCCGGGATATGATTAATATGGGTGGAAAAGAGATAAATTCCCGGGCCTATGTTTCAAAGTTCAATTTCAACGGCGGGGATCAGCAGAAAAAAATCAAAGAAGCCTCGGGAGGGATGAAAAACCGCGTAAACCTTGCCCTGCTTCTGCAGGAAGGGGCCAATGTGATTCTTCTGGATGAGCCCACCAACGATCTGGATATTACCACTCTGCGCTCTCTGGAAGAGGCTCTGCAGAATTTTGCCGGCTGTGCGGTGGTGATCTCCCATGACCGCTGGTTCCTTGACCGTGTGGCCACGCATATCCTGTCCTTTGAAGGAGACAGTCAGGTGAAATTCTTTGACGGGAACTATTCAGAGTATGAGGAGGATAAAAAACAGCGTCTGGGAAAAGATGCTGCTCAGCCGCATCGGATTAAGTACCGCCATCTTACCCGTGATTAATCAGCTTGCACCGAATAATATAAGAGCCCCGTTTTCGGGGCTCTTTTTGTATCCGCAGTGTACCCGGCAGCGGCCCTGTATGCGGCTGTGCCGGTTCAGACTGTCAGGGCGACATCGGAGACAGAGCCGAAGGAGGCGCCTTTCTCCAGAATCGGCGTCAGATAATCTGCAATGAATTCATCGGTCTGCTCCGGTGCCCGGCCGATGAAATCGGAGATGTTGAGTATCCGTTCAAGATCCGCCGTGTCCATGCGAAAGAGCGGATCTTTTTCAATTCGTTCAAGAAGGTCGTTGTCCCGCCCCTCAAGTTTAACAGCTTTGCCTGCTTCCATGGAATGCACCCGAATTGCTTCGTGCAGGTCCTGGCGGTCCCCGCCGCGTTTTACCGCTTCCATAATAATGTTTTCTGTGGCCATAAAGGGCAGTTCCGCCATAAGATTCTTCTCAATAACTTTGGGATAGACCACAAGCCCCTTTGAGACGTTCAGGGCGATTGTCAGCACGGCATCGGTCGCAAGGAAGGATTCCGCAATGGCAAGACGCTTGTTGGCCGAATCGTCCAGGGTGCGTTCAAACCACTGTTCGGCGGCGGTCATTGCCGGGGAAGCGGCCAGGGACATGATAAACCGGGAAAGGGCGGTCATTCGTTCGCTTCGCATGGGGTTGCGCTTGTAGGCCATGGCCGAGGAGCCGATCTGGTTTTTGGCAAAGGGTTCCTCGATCTCCTTGCGATTGGCAAGAAGGCGGATGTCATTGGCCATTTTATGAATGGACTGGGCGATTCCCGAAAGGATTGCCGTGATTTGTGCATCTATCTTGCGGGTATAGGTCTGGCCGCTGACGGCAAGGGCATGATCAAAGCCCATTTTTTCGGTGACCAGTGTATCCAGCCGCCGTACCCTGGCATGATCGCCGTCAAAGAGATTGAGAAAACTGGCCTGTGTTCCCGTGGTACCTTTTACCCCGCGAAAGGGAAGCTCTTCGTGGAAACGAATCAGATCTTTAAGATCCATGGAGAGATCCAGAATCCAGAGGGTGGCCCGTTTTCCCACGGTGGTGCATTGCGCGGGCTGATAATGCGTAAATCCCAGGGTCGGCAGAGCGCGGTGCTCTGCGGCAAAGTCCTTCAGGGCATCAATCAGAGCGGTAAGGCGCTGAATAATCAGGCGGGAGGATTCTTTAAGCTGAACCAGATCCGTGTTGTCGCCGACAAAAGCGCTGGTTGCCCCCAGGTGAATAATGGGTTTTGCCTTGGGGCAGGCTTCACCAAAGGTGTGTACATGGGACATGACATCATGGCGGGTTTTCTGTTCCCACTCTGCAGCCCGTTCATAATCGATGTCTCCGGCCTTTTCCTTCATCTGAGCAATCTGTTCATCCGTAATGGAGAGACCGAGTTTCTGCTCAGCTTCGGCCAGGGCGATCCAGATTTTTCGCCAGGTGCCGAATTTAAAATCATGGGAGAATATGTAGGACATATCCTTTGATGCGTAGCGTTCGATCAGGGGACTCGTATACTGTGTCGTATCCATGGGGGCTCCTTTTGGGTTGTTCTGTTGTACCGGTAAAATATATCCGAGCAGAATTTTGAGAAACATTCAAACAAAGTCTTTATGAAGGAGGGCCGCACTAATTATCTTATACGATGGTTCTTCAACAGATAAAGAGGCATGTATGGATATTCCCGCAGTGCATCTGATTGCCGGTTCCGGCATAATGGCCCGTGTGGTACTTATTATTCTGGCCCTGATGTCCCTGGTGTCATGGGCGATTATTCTCAATCGGCTGATTCTGCTTTCGGCGGTGCGGCGGCTGAATAAAAAGTTTATGGCCTATTGTAACGCTCAAAAGAGTATCCGTGCCGTGGAAAATGGCGATGCCCGTCTTCTGGAATCACCAGCCGGTGAGATCGGTTTGGCAACGGTTCGGGAGATGAAGCGGATTATCCGCGACGCCCGGGAGCATACGGGAGTGAAAGACTGGTCCTTTTATATTCAGAATCAGTTTTACATGGCCCGGGAACGGCTCAATGCCGAAGTGGGGCGTCTTGCGCGAAAGCAGGACTGGGGGCTCTATCTTCTTGCCGTTATCAGCAGTGTTGCTCCGTTCCTGGGACTTTTCGGTACGGTCTGGGGAATCATGCTGTCCTTTTATGAAATCGGCAACCAGGCTTCGGCCAGCCTTACCGTGGTGGCTCCGGGGATCTCCTCTGCTCTGATTACGACAATCGTTGGCCTGGCCGTAGCAATTCCTGCAGTCGTGTTCTACAATATTTTCAATCATAAGGTTGAACGTATCGAGGATGAACTGGATGAATTCAGTGATCATCTTCTGCTTTCCCTCAAGCGGGAGCTCTTTAATATGCTCTATTCACAGGAGAAACAGACCCGATGAGCAGGCGCAGAACCCGCCGCAGACGGCGGTCAATCAGTGAGCTTAATCTGACAAACCTCGTGGATGTCGTCTTTGCCCTGCTTATTATTTTTATGATCACCGCTCCCATGATGACGCAGGGGGTACAGGTGGATCTGCCCAAAGCCGACTCCGATGCTGTGGAGGCGGATGAACGGGTACTGAATGTGGTAATTCGCAGCAGGGATGAACTGTACATCGGCAAACGGCGTACCGATTCTGCCCGTTTTGCCCGGGCCTTTGCGAAAAAACTCAATAAGGAGTACACCACTCCCGTATATGTGAGTGTTGATCAGGATGTTCCGGCAGGAGTGCTGATCCGTATTGTTTCTGACATTCAGCAGGCCGGGGCGGTGAATCTCGGCTTTCTGACAGAGCCTCTGGAGAAAACCCGGTGAAGAAAACGGTCCTGACAACGGGGGATCCGCAGCGCAGCAAGTCCGCCCTTGTGTTCTTTGGTGCGGCGGCCCTTATCCTTCATATTTCGCTGCTCGGTATCGGGCCCCTGCTCATGGAGATGTTTCGGGAAAAACCGGACTTTACTCCGCCCAAAACGGTTCGCCTTCTTCCGCCGCCGCAATCAAAA
>JBNJDQ010000082.1:0-10525 GCA_051745065.1 Fibrobacterota bacterium | reverse complement strand
ATACTAAAGCTGGTATCCGAACCCTCAGTAATGCTCACGGAGCCCGAAGGTGTAATACTGCCGCCGGTCTCTGCTGAAGCGCTTATTGTCCAGGTTGTGGCGTTTGAATTCTTTATCTCAGCAATCTTATTCCAGATTTCCGCTGTCCGCCATGACGGTTCAGCATTCCCCGCGCCGTCAGCAAGGGAGGCATCCCAGATACCGATGCCGACACCGTTATCCACAGCCCAGGAAACCTGTTCATAGGTTGTATTCCCCTGCCAGCTTCCACCGGCATAGGTTGGCATACCGAGCATGAGCTTTCCCGGTTCATTGATGGCAGCCGTCTGAGAGGAATATGCAGCCCAGCCGGCGGCACTCATACCGATCTCTTCATAGCCCATGGACGTCACTCCGGCAACGCCGCGGCTGATGAGATCATTCCACCAGCTCTGTTTTGGTTCGCTCCAGTCGGCAGCAAAGGTTGCCACAGTTACTTCGCCGCCATGAGCCTGCACAGAATCGGTCAGTTCCTCTATAAATGTGTAGAATTCACTCTGATTATAGTTGGCCGTTGTGCCATGAGGGTACTCAAGATCGACTTCAACCCCATCCAGATTCAGGCGAACCATCTCCGCCGTGAGGGATGCAACAAAGTTTGAACGTTTGGCCGGGTCTGTCAGAATCGGTTCGACAAGATCCCAGTTCCAGGTGCCGTTATTATTATACACACAGAGCATCGCCTTTACACCGGCGGACTGCATATTATCGCGGATGCGCTGCACATCGGCATCGGTCGGCGTCTGCCACTCATGCGTAACGTAGCGAATAGATCCATCGGACGTATCCGGCCCCCAGAACTGCAGAGCAACATGAGTGAGACCATCGGTCATGGTTACTCCGCCAAAATCCGTTGCAAGCATTGTTTCGCAGGCCTGCATATTATAGGGCGGCACCCAGGTGAGCACGGTACGGGCAGACGTGAGTTGTGTCATACTCATGAGCAGTACGAGGGACAGAACGACTCTCAGTGGTTTCATTACGATATCCTTTGATTAATACAGAAATCAATCTCAAGATAGTAACTACAATACCCTTTTGCCACGGCCTGCAGAGAATGTGAACAAAAAGCATCAAAAAGATGCAGATCACCTTTTTTTTGTAAAAATCCGGAAAAGGTATTTAAAAAAAACGAATCAAAAACAATATTGTGCAGGCAACACATCAAAAAAATGCAAACCTGTAACATGTCCCCGGGGACATATTTATTCAGGCATATACCCAAAAGACCGCGTAACAAAAAGAACGCAACCCACAATTATTCAAAGATAACATGGTATATCCGGGCAACATCACGTTCCAACAGATCCAGAGAAAAGAGACGGGATTTGCGTACATACTCACGTCCTTCAAAATAGACAAGAACTGTGGGAACTGTAAAGATCGAAAGCTGCGCGCTCACCCGGGGCATCTCATCCATATCCACAGACCAGCAGTGCACACGGGGAAATTTTTCTGCAAACAACATTTCGATCTTCGGATGCAAAACCGTGCAGACACTGCAGTTTCTGCGCGAAACAGCGAGCAGTGATGCCCGGGCGGCAAAAACCTCATTCAGGGTATCCGGATTTTTTAGAGATGTAAACATGGACTCTCCTGTTCAGAACAATTTCCGCGGACTCAAAAGTTTAGCACTGCCCCGTATCTTCCCCTGCATCTGCAGGAGAATCCAAAATACCTTCTGCCCCGTGCAGGTGGACATCGACACCACCAGGCGACCGACCTTACCCACACCGAAACGGAGCAGTTCTCTGCCCATCGGGACGTTTGCCCGTCCCGCAGTAAAGAAAAAACAGGACATTTTTCTTCTCATTTTCCCCGCCTGCCGCACAGGAATGCGTAAACGTATCACCCACGAAATAATATTACGAACACCTCAAGACTCTGTAATAAAGCAAATTAAACGCAACACATAAATGACATAACAGCAAACATTCTTTACCGGTCGTTTTTTAACAAAAGATACGACATGTAATAAAAAACAGAAGGTCTCTTATTGTTATATACTGTACAGGAATCCAATAGCACCACTCAAAGGAGCCAGCTGTGAATCTCAAATCAAGGATCTGTATTTTACTTACCCTGACGTCCCTTATGGGATCATCTCTCTACAACGGAGATTTCTCCCGCAATCTTCTGCACTGGGAAAGCTGGAACGACAACAGCCGGATCAGCGGAACAGGGAAAAACCCCTCTTTGATCATTTCCAACAGTGATACTGTCTGGAGCGGTGTCAGCCAAAAGGTTACCATTCCCGAAGGTACGCATTACGTCACCGTGGAGGGGCGCATGAAAACCGACAGTGTTGAACAGGGCAGCAAATCCTGGAATACCGCGCAAATCACCATTGAATTTCAACGGGAAGGCTCCCGTCTCGGAGAGTACCCGCCGGCATTGACCGAAAAAACCGGCACCAACGACTGGAAGCGATACAGCAGGTCTTACGCTGTGGAGCGTGACAGTGCCGGCCCGGCAGATATTGTTGAAATCACCTGCGCCCTCGGTGCCTGCCGGGGAACAGCCCATTTTGACGATCTGTCCCTTGTTTTCAAAAATGCCACCGGAGACACCCTGCATGCAAAAAAGCTCTCCGGCCCCACAGACGAAGGACGCTGGTACCCTTTTCCGGCGCAGGAGGCTTCTGCAGGAAGTCATTACGTGGACTGGTCCTCCCTGCTGGATGCCCCCGCAGGAAAGCACGGCTTTCTCACCACCGAAAAAGATCGATTTGTCTTTGAAGACGGTACACCGGCCCGATTCTACGGCGTTGTTCTGACCGGAGGGGACTGTTTTCCCGCAAAGGAAAAAGCCGACAGCCTGGCAAAGCGCCTCAGTATGATGGGCTGCAACCTGGTTCGGTTTCATTTGATGGATGCAGATTGGGCCGAACCGAACATCTTTGCCCACGGCACCACACGCTCACTTGATACGGCGGCTCTCAAAAAGATGGATTATCTCTTTCACGCCCTGAAGCAGCGGGGAATCTACTCCTTCTTTGATCTGATCTGCGCCCGGGAGTTTCTTCCCGCAGACAGTGTGCAGAATCCCGATCAATACGGTGCCAAACAGGTGGGATACTTCTCTCCGGAACTGATCAGACTGCAGAAAGAATACGGAAAACAGCTCTTCAACCATGTCAATCCCTACACGAAAAAAGCCTACCGGGATGATCCCGCCCTGGCTCTCTACGAATTCATCAACGAAACAACCCTGTACACCCAGTTCAGCCAAAATCTCATTACGGGCATCTACAAAGAACAGGTTGATTCCCTCTGGGAGGACTTTGGCGGGAAAGCGGGACGCCGCACGGAGTTCACCCTCAACTGGGAAGGCACCAATATCTTCGGTATTCTTCAGGCGGCAAATCCCGACAGCGATATTCAGCAGTCCATCGCCTTTTATAAGCATCTGGAAGAAAAATACTACCGGGATATGGACGATTATTTTAAAGATACCCTGGGCGTACAGATTCCCGTCACGGGCAGCAACATGCCCCTGCCGATTCTGGCCATGGCCCATTCCTATACGACCCTGGACTACATCGCCAACGATGCCTACTGGGATCATCCCAAAATCTGGAAATCCTCCCACGGCTGGGATGCTCCTTCCCGTGCACCCATGGAAAACACCTCGCAGCTGAAAAATCTGCAGACCAACTCCATCACCCGCCTGGCCTTCTACCCCACTGCAAAAAAGCCCTTTGTCGCCTGGGGGGATCAAACCTACCCCAACGAATACCAGGGAGAACATCTTCCCCTGCTTACCTTCTACAGCCTTCTGCAGGGGTGGGACGGACTGGTGCAGCACAGTTTCGGCTACGAAACACCCGGAAGTGCTCCCCTGGATGTCTACGCGGTTCATCGTCAGCCCGATGATATCGCCCTCTGGAGCATCATGGCACCGGCATTTCTGCGGTCAGATATCAAAGAATCGGACCTCACCATTACCGAGCATATCGGCAGAGACCGAATCTTTTCCGACAGCAGTTACTCAAATTTTATCGACCGCAATTTCCATATCCCCTTTACGGCCACCTTCGAACGGGTCTACGGGGACAGTTCCCGCCGTCCGGATCTCGAAAATATCGAAAAATACCACGACACGGAAGAAGGACGCATTACCAGCAGTACCGGAGAATTGCAGCTGAACTACCGGCGGGGATACATGAAAGTAAACAGCCCGCGCCTGCAGGGCGTCACGGGACCTCTTCCGGATACATCCGTTACCTGCCGGGATCTGACATTCTCCTTCGCCAATTCTTTCATTTCAGCATACGCTGTAGCAGCACAGGATACGTCCATTGCTGCAAGCGACACGCTCTACATTGCCGTGACACCGCCGGCGAAAATGAGCGGGCAGCAGTTTAACCGCAACCGTAAATACCTTACGGACCTGGGAGAGTTACCGGTTCTCTGCCAATATGCAGAGGGCAGTATTGTTCTGAAACGAAAGGAAAAGCCGGAAATCCGTATTCTCTCTCCTGACGGATCTGTAAAGAAACCCATGAGTGTGGAAAAAACAACACAGGGATACCGTATCTCCTTTTCCGATGCAGAGAGTTACATGTATCAGGTTGTCTACCAGTAGAGTAAAGAAAACACTCCTGTGTATCTGACGTGTACGCAGAAGAGTCTCCGGCCCGGGAGGCTCTTCTTTTTTATGTGATCTGTGAAAGATTTTGGTAATCATCCGGTAAATATCGTATCCTTACAGTGGTGGGATCATTTTGATTAAGCAGTGGAACAGGTATGAATTCAGAAAACAAACTGCAGTTCGGGGTATTTCTTTCAACCATTGAAGAACCGTGTCAGAATCGGGTCTGGGATGGGGTGGAAGCATTCTGCCGGGAAAAGGGCATCGATGTTACAGCCTATATCTCCATATTCCAGCAGAAAACAGGAAAACTGGAAGAGCATTACAAAATCATCTTTGATGCCATACGCGGCCGGAGTGATCTTGACGGAATCATCTACTTCAGCGGCTTTATTGCCGAAGAAATCGGTACAAAAGCCCTGACGGATTTCATGGAAAGCGTGAAGGGCCTCCCCGGCGTTTCCATTGCCGCAGCCTACGAAGGCATGTCCTCTTTTCTGACGGATAACGAGAAGGGGATGCATTCCATGATTGAGCATCTTATCACCGAAGGAGGATGCCGGGATATTGCCTTTGTGAAGGGGCCGGAAGATCACGGAGAAGCAGAAGACCGCTTTCGGGGATACTGCCGTGCCCTGGAGGATCATGATATCCCTCTGCGCGGGGAGCTGGTTATTCCCGGCAGTCAGTTCAGCTTTGAAGACGGCGAAGATGCCGCAGAAGAATTGCTCCGGCGGGGTGTGCATTTTGATGCAGTCGCCTCTGTTGACGACGATACGGCCATGGGCGTTCTGAGCAAGCTGGAGGAACGGAGCATTGCCGTGCCCGACGAAGTTCTTGTGGGAGGCTTTGATAATTCCGAACGCTCCCGGAATGCGACCCCCTCTCTGACCACCCTCGATCAACCCTTTTTTCAGCTGGGCTACCGGGCGGCAGAAGGTCTGCTCAATGAATGCGTTGACCGCTCAGTACAGGGTGAGCGCAAAACCCTGATTACTCCCAGACTCATGAAACGGGAGTCCACGGGGTGCATCGATATTCCGCGACAACAGCAGGAAATACCTCACAGTACATATAAATCATTTTCCACCTATGTTCAGACAGAAGGTGAAAGGATTCTGAAGGCTCGGGAATACGCCCCTCTTCCCAAAAAACGGTGGCTCGAAAAAATAACGGACCATCTGACAGCCCGCACGGGGTTCGCCCGAAAGCGCTTTGTTCATGATGTCAATACAATGCTGATACATTCATATAAGAAGGGTGCCGACCTTGCAGTATGGCGCGATATCCTCTCCCTTCTTATTCGCGGTGCGGCCCTGCACGGAAAGGATATCAATACCACAATCCCCGATCTCTGCTGTGTTCAGAGCCGGATTCTGGAAATAATCAACCGTATCACCATTCGGGCGGAGCGCAACAAAACAACCCAGATGGTATACCGTCAGTGGGAACTTCGGGGCTTTGTTGAAGACATTGTCACCTCCTTTGATTATCACTCCCTGACCAAGAGCCTTCTCGACGTAAAGGATGAAATGGATCTTCCCCGCATTGAAATATATCTGTATCAGACCCAGGTGCATTACGAACGCTGGAAGATTCCGGAACAGGTCAACAAGGTTATCCAGATAGACAGCAAAGGTGTGCGGGAATACGATATCGAGGAAAAATTCATCAGCTTCAATAAGATCGGTATGTATCAGGATACGGGTGACGCAGCGTCAATCAACCTCTACATGCCCATTTTCTTTGACAAAGAACAAAACGGTATTCTCATGCTCGGTTATAACCGTGAAGTTCCCATTGAAACCTATGAATCCCTGCGGATGGGTATCTCCACGGCAATCAAAGGGGCTTCTCTGATTAAAGAAGTTGAAGAAATCTCCATCACCGATGAACTGACCCGTCTCTACAATCGCCGCGGGTTTTTAACACTCTCCTACTCCCGCCTTGCCCGGCTCAAACGCACGGGCACGTCTGCAGGGTTGCTTTTTATCGATATGGACGGACTTAAAATGATTAATGACAACCTCGGCCATAAACGCGGCGACCAGGCTATCAGTGACTGTGCGGATATCCTCAAAGGCGCTGTTCGCGGTGAAGACATCATCGGCCGTATCGGTGGAGACGAATTTACCATATTTGCGGCACAGGTGGATGAACAAAGTATTCGGTACATCGTTGACCGCATCCGCCGTAAGTTTACCGAATACAACAAAGCACATCCGGAAAACGCCTTCACCCTCGGCTGCAGTATTGGGTACTCCCTTCTCAGCAACTATACGGAAGCCGCTTTCAACACGGTTCTGTCCAAAGCAGACAGCCTTCTCTACGAGGAAAAACGGCGAAAGAAGCAAAAAGGAATCAGCAGAAAATAACATAATTATTGCATATTCGTGCTGAATTATGTATATTACCGCCGAAATTGCTCTTTGAAATAAGTTGTGTGCACCCTTGGTCTAGTGGTTAGGACTCCAGGTTTTCATCCTGGCAGCAGGAGTTCAATTCTCCTAGGGTGTACCATTTTTTACAACGTGCACCCTTGGTCTAGTGGTTAGGACTCCAGGTTTTCATCCTGGCAGCAGGAGTTCAATTCTCCTAGGGTGTACCATTTTTTACAACGTGCACCCTTGGTCTAGTGGTTAGGACTCCAGGTTTTCATCCTGGCAGCAGGAGTTCAATTCTCCTAGGGTGTACCACTTTCTCAACTCCTCTGACACCTCATTTCCGAAATAACATATTTTATCCTTTCACAGTTCAAATGAAAGGACAATCCATGAGCAGGAATTTTTCAATCATTACTCTTTTGATGCTGGTTTTTCTTACGACCGGGTGCGCCATTGTCAGCCGACGGGTTAACGATCGGGTTGCTGATTCCCTCACCGGCGGCGGAGGTACGGTTTTTTCCGGTGATAATGACCCGGAATTCATACAGGACGCGCTCCCTTTCGGCCTCAAACTCTATGAATCATTGCTGGAGTCAAATCCGGACCACATCGGCCTGTTGCAGACCCTTGCTTCGGGACACTCCTCCTACAGCTATCTCTATCTGCATTTTCCCGCGGACACATTGCCGGCAGATACCGATCGGCAGGAACATTTACGCCAGCGGGCCAAAAAACACTATCTTCGGGCACGGGGATATGCCATTCGCGCGCTCTCTCTCAGGTATCCGGATTTTATGAAACGCCTCTCATCAGCGCCGAAGGAACTTCTGGAGCAAACAACCACGGAAGATGCAGACCTGCTGTACTGGGCCGGCATCTCCTGGATGGGGGCTTTTACGGTTGATCAAACAGACCTGAAACTGGCTCTTTCCTCGACCAATGCGCGCAAACTGCTTTTTCGTGTCAAGGAACTTGCTCCCAATTACGGAAACGGTACGATTGATGAATTCCTCGTTACGTATTACGGCAGCCTTCCAAAGAAGCTTGGCGGCAATACCGATTCCGCAGCGTATTATTTCGACCGGGCTGTCAAACTCAACGATCCACCGTCAGCAGCGCCCTATATCGCCTATGCAAAAAGTGTTTTGGCCACACCGGAACACGAAGAGGAGTTTGTCAGGCTGCTTAAAAAAGCCAAAGATATTTCTCCAGAGGAAGACCCTGACAACCTGTTGATTCGCACGGTAAAACAGCAGGAAGCATCCTGGTTGCTGCGAAACCGGGAAAGAATTATCACAAATTAAGAAAATATACTTAAAGATTACGTTCCGACCGCCGATAACATATAGTGGGGAAGAAACGTTTTAACGGGGAGGTATTATGCGTATAGGAAATTTTTCCGGTGCATTATACAATAGGTCTCAGAAGAATCTTCAATCAGCGTTGATGAAACTGTCAACTGCACAGAAGATTAACAGTGCCAGTGACAATGCTGCAGGACTGGCTATTGCAGAAAAAATGAACAGCAGAGTTCGCGGTTTTAAGGTTGCGGGCAGAAATGTACAGGATTCCATGTCCGCTCTGAATGTCGAAGACGGCGCCGGAGAACGGGTCACGGATATTCTGCAGCGTCAGCGTGAACTGGCTCTTCAGGCAGGCAACGGAACTCTTTCTGATCAGGACAGAAGCCTGATTGACAAAGAGTACCAGCAGCTGAACAGCCAGATTGAGGAAATTGCCCAGGATACTGAATTTAACGGACAGCAGGTTGCTGACGGTACAGAACTCGCCTCCGGTGACGACACGACAACCAGTGGCCCCGACGGCGGTGATACCATCAACATGCCGCAGACCGATTTTTCTCTGCAGAATCTGGGTATGGACGGTTCCAGTGTGGCCACGGGGGACGATGCACAAGCAGCTCTTTCCTCGATCGATGAGGCCCTTGAGAATGTTGGACAGCAGCGTGCTGAAATCGGTTCCACGGTCAACCGGTTTTCCTCCGCAGTCAATACCATACAGACAGCGGAACTGAACACCGTAGCTGCGGAATCGGTCATTCGGGATCAGGATATGGCCAAGGGGATTGCGGATCTGACCAAAAACCAGCTGCTGAATCAGACTGGCAACAGAGCCTTTTCCATGTTTCGAAAGATCAGCTCAGATCATATCATGAATCTGCTGCAGTAACACACGGGAACACTCTTCACGAGGAGTGTTCCCGGTTTAACTATAATGCACCGAGCAGGCGCTTCAATTCGATGATAAAGTCCTTATCAGAGAGCATCTTTTCTGTTTTCCTGTAATCTTCAAGGGGAATCTGACGTATTTTACTGAGCTTTCTGCGTGCTCCCTCAATAGTAAAAAGCTCTTCATACAGAAGAAACCGTATCTTATCGATAATCTCAACATCACGGCCGCTGTACATGCGGTTACCCGACCGGTTTTTGCGCGGCCGAAGCAGAGTGAACTCCTTCTCCCAGAACCGCAGAACATGGGGCTCAAGAGCAAAATGTTCAGCCACTTCACCAATGGAGTAATACCGCTTATCTTCCAGCATGAAAGCCTCAATCCTGAATAAAAGAGATTCCCGCCCGCAGCTTAAAGGCATCGGGAGTATCATTGGAACCGGAATAGCGCACTTCAAACCAGGGGTAAAAGGAATCATTCAGGTGAAATTCGCACCCTGCAGCGATATCAGCGCCCACAGCAGCTTCCGTATCACCACCGTTATTGTGGAAATACCCACCGTCCTTCCACTGAATTTCTTCGCTCCAGTAATATACGGAGATTGTCAGCAGGGCAAGCTCTGCATAAGGCTTTACCTTATCCAGTGGCGGATAGTACCGGGCATTGAAGAAATTCATATCCACATTGAAATCCCGCAGTTCAACCGCAAAATTCCGATCAATAAAACTTTGACCATCCGCCCAAAATGTTGAATTTCTATACACATCATCCCAGTCATCAGCCCGAAACCAGCCGTCAAGCTTGGGGGCATAGACCAGCTCCCCGGCAGAGCCAAGATCAAAGCGGACATGGGCATCCACCCCCAGACCAAGAGCAGGATCGTTGTTGGCGTAATACGCTCCCCAGCTGTTTTCGGGAACATAAAAACCAAGGGATGGGCCGATACTCCAGGAATCAACACCTTCTGCAGCAAAAACCGCGGGCACACAGACCAGCAAAACCAAAATTGCAACGTTTTTCATAATAACTCCTTATTTATGTCAGCTACAGTAAAATCATTTATTTCACAGAGAATAAGCAAGAAAAAAGCATTTCACGACACCCTTATTTACGAATGAAAAGTCAAGAGGTTTTGCTACTTTTCAGCATTTTTTAAATTTCAAAAAAAAACGTGCAAAACGAACAGCACAATTGTAGATTCTATACATAAATAACCGTCCGAACGGCCCGTTGCCAAAACCCGGAAAATTACTGCAAAATGCTATTAATAAACCAGTTACACAATAAAGCCAAAGCTATCACGGTTTCAGGTATGACCG
>JBNJDQ010000081.1:0-10693 GCA_051745065.1 Fibrobacterota bacterium | reverse complement strand
CTGAAAAAAAACCAAACCGGACAAAAAGATTTGTCGGTGCTTGATAAACCCGAGCCTGAACCCGAGCCTGAACCCGAGCCTGAACCCGAGCCTGAACCCGAGCCTGAACCCGAGCCTGAACCGAAGCCGGTCGATTCGGATCTGCAAAGTATGCTCTCCGATGATGCCCTTGAAAAAACTTCGGAGGTATCCATGCCCGATGCATTTTCCGGAACCTATGACTGGTATCGGGATGTGGTTTTCAGTCGTGTTGTGGCACATTGGAAGCCTTCTGTGCGTGACGGCTCTCTGAGCGTGGTTTTGCGTTTCAGTATCATGAAGGACGGCTCCGTCAGCAATCTTCGTGTTGCCCAAAGCAGCGGAGACTCTATTCTCGATGCTCAGGCCCTGCGGGCAGTTCGCAGCGTCGGGCGCTTTCAGAAACCGCCACCGGGCTACCGGGGCGGCAGTATTCCCGTACGATTTGAATTAATTCCGGAGTAGATATGAACAAAATAATACCTGGTATGTGCTGTATCCTGCTACTGTGTTCTCTTGCAACGGCGGAGGTGATGGATCTTCGTTCCGGCGTTGTCGGTGAGCAGTCTCTGTCTGTGGCTCTCACAGACTTTATCAATCGTGACTCCTGTTTTCCCGAAGAAGAGTCTCCTGATTCTGTCCTGGCCGGGGACCTGGCCTTTTCACCGCGGTTTCGTGTATACCGCATGGCAGAACCGGATTCCCAGTTGTTTCGTGACAGTACAATCCCGCTGTATATTACCGGTTCATATGAATGCAGAGGTGATACCATTCGTATGGAAGCTGTTCTGAAGGATGCAGTGCAAAACGAGGACATCCTGCGTAAAGCGTTTGTTTTTACGCAGGAGAAATCCCGCCGTGTGGGTCATCATTTTGCTGATCTGATGTACGAGCGGCTCTTTGCAGAGAAGGGGCTTTTCACCAGTTCCATTCTGTACTGCCGCAGCTCCAGGGAGGGAAAAAATGTGTACGCCATGGATTACGATGGGCATAATTCCTGGGCTGTAACCCGATCCGGGGTTAATATTATGCCCCATGGCGGCGGAGAGCGCTCTCTGTACTGGATCAACTTTTCCCGGGGGAAGGCGGATCTGTACCGGGGCAGTCTGAGCCGGGGCGATGTACGTCCTCTCTTTGCATCGCGCCGGGTGGAATCTTCGCCGGATTACAGTGTGGATGCAGATCGACTGGCCTTTGCTTCTTCCGTTCAGGGCAGTATGGATATCTTTACAATTACGCCGCAGGGAAAGCAATTGCAGCGTTTGAGTCGCTCGTCCGCCGTGGATATTTCGCCCACGTGGTCTCCCGGAGGGTATCGAATTGCCTTTATTTCCGATCGTGGAGGAACACCGCAGGTCTACGTTATGAATAAAGACGGTCGTGATGTGCAGCGTGTTACGTACAGCTCAACATACTGTGATTCACCCGACTGGGCCCCCTCGGGAGAGTATATCGCCTACACCTCACGCAGGGAGGGGCGCTTTGATATCTGTGTTATTCGCCCTGACGGAACGGGGGAGCGGGTCCTGACCTCAGACCTTTCAGGGCAGTCACGCTATCCTGCCTGGTCTCCGGATTCCCGGCACATAGCCTTCGAAAATGAACATGGCGGAAAGAAAGATATTTATATTATAGACCTGAACACGGGAGATGTCATGCAGGTAACCACAACGGGAGACGCCGGCATGCCCTCCTGGACAACCACCGAATAAAAGGGGTAACAGTATGAAAAAGAGTGTACAGACAATTTCGGCGATCCTTGTGCTTATTCTGCTCACAGCGTGTGCAAAACAGAAGGGGGCGGAAACGGAAAAAACCCAGGATCCGCTTCCTGATACGACCACTGCGGAGACTCCCGCGGACACCGTGGAAACCGCCGACTGGAGTGACGTGGACACAAGCTCCCTGGATCCGGTCGATGTGGACTCCCTTGTTGCGGCAAACCTCACACCGATTCATTTCGGTCTCGATGAATATGCTTTGAACGACAGTGCCCGGGAGAAGGCAATTGCGGCGGCGGAATTCCTTTTGCAGGAAAAGGATTTGCGGGTCCGCGTGGACGGCCACTGCGATGAACGGGGCAGCTCTGAATACAATATGGCTCTCGGTGAAAAACGCGCCCGGGCAGTGAAGGATATTCTCACCGGGTACGGGGTGAATGAACAGCGCCTGGAAATATCCTCCTTCGGGAAGGAAATGCCCGCAGCCTACAACTGTTCCGAAGAATCCTGTCACCAAAAGAACCGGCGGGTGGAATTTACGGTTATCAGAAAGTAGGTTGGGTCTATGCGAAGAGGTCTTGTTTTTACGTTATTTGCATTTTTGCTTTTTGCAGGATGTGCAAAAATCACAGTGTTACGCACTTCAGAGATGGAGCGGATTGTGCAGGATCAGGCTGATTCGGTCACGGCAGAACAGGGACGCCGTGTTGACTCTCTTCAGCGCCGGATCAAGCGGAATAATCTTGAAACCCGGGATCTTCTCAAGCAGATGCAGGAACAGTTGAAGATGCTTGCAAACAACGTGAATGAGAGCAATATGAAAATGTCCGCTATTGCCAAAAAAACCGGTGTGATTACCCGCCACTGGAAAGAGCAGGCCCGGCGGGATTCTCTGAAGGAAGCTATGGCGGAAAACCGGCGGACTGCTCTCTTTGAGCAGGCGCAGGCCAGCTTCGATGCGGGGAAATATGAAAATGCTCTCGAGGAATTTCAGTTTTACATGGATTCCTACCCCGAATCCAAAGAGATCTCAACTGCTCTCTATCGCCTGGCGCAGATTCATTATGCCCGCGAGGACTACGATGAGGCAGCTTCTCTGTGCAAACGGATCTTCAAAAAGCATCAGGAGAGTGAGGATGCTCCGGCGGCCCTTTCAATGCTGATACAGATTTATGAAAAACAAGGAAATACAAAAAATGCGGATTTTGTTCGAAAGCGACTGCAGGAAATATACCCGGAAAGCGACGGGGCAGAAAATTCTGACTCATCTGAATAGACTGGTGTGTGCCGGCACCGCGGAGGGTGCATGAACGTTTTGCGCTATATCCACCGCCTGATTACGGCGCCCCATGTCTGGCTCATATCCATCAAGGCAAAAACCATTCCCGCCTTGGGGAAAATGGCGGTGCTCTATGTGGTTCTATCGGCCCTTTCCGCCGGTGTTATATCCTTTCCATGGGTCTACCAGGAGTTGCCACGCCGTACGGCGCAGCTCTTTGAAGGTACTGCCGTAAAGAACGGCACCCTGAGTACGCCCGGGGATTCAGCCTATGTCCGCCGTCTCGGGGATAATCTTGATCTGCTCTTTGTTCTTGCCGGCAAACGGGGAATGGAGCCCGCAGAGGCTGATCGAAGTGCATATCAGGAGTATCATATTGTTGTGGGCGGATCCTCCGGCGTGGATTCTCTGCCCGAAAAAGGCCTGCATTTTGCCGAGGACGGACTCTACAGAGGCTCCGGGGAGCAGCTCTTTTCCTGGCAGGGGTCAAACCTCGAAAATTTTGACTTTTCCGCGCAGAGTTTTCGCTCTCTTCTTTTCGGGCGGCTTTTTCCGGCTCTCTCTGTTTTTTTCCTTCTTTTTATGTTTAACTGTATGTATCTGTTGACCTACACCGTACTGAACGGACTCTTTCTCCTGCTGTCGGTGTTTCTCTTTTCACGTACGTCATCCCGTTTTACGGGACGACGGGATCGATTCAAGCTCGTTCTGACGGCAATGCCTCTGCTGGCGATACCCCTGCCGGTTTTCGCATTGGCCAATGCGGGCTGGCATCTCTACGGAACATTCAGTATGGCTCTTGCCATGGTAAGTCTCATTCGGTTTTTTCTTTTTATTGGTAAGATTGATAATTCGAGGAATAATGAATAGTTTATTTGATCTGGAACAGAAAAAAGGTACTGCACGGAAGTTAAGCGGACTTCTCACAGTGTACGCACGGGTTGCTCCGCCTTCGGATGAATCCTCCCCGGCGGATGACCGTATGCAGGCTGTCATTCAAAGCGGATATCTGGTGGCACAGGGAAATTACCGTGACCAGAATAACCTGCGCGATTTTATTAAGCAGGAATTCGGCAGTTCTGTTGATGACGAGGAAGGTATGAAACATTTTCTGGAAGGCCTGGGAGGCATAGAAGGCGCCCTGGATCCGGATAAATTCCGCGATAAACTGCGAGAGCTTGAGTCCATGGAGGATTATATTCCCACGCCCGCAAAGATGGTTGGCTTTTCTTCGGAAGAGGATATTCTCCGGGAGGAAGGTGACGTGTATTATCTGGGATATTTTGACAATACGGCCAATGCCAACCTTGCGGTTAATGCGGTGACAATCCTGTATCAGGCAAAATACCGGGAGTCACAGATAAGCCATATCCGCGGCGAAATTGATTCTATGATTCACCAGATTGAAGGGGGCGGGTCTTTTCGGACCGTGGATGTGCCCGATCATATTGCCGGGGACGTGGAACAGGTGCTGCAGCGCTATCTCATTCCTGAGCTGATTCTTGCCCGGGAAAACCGAACCCTTGCCGATGCTGTGAAAGCGGATATTCGTATGTATCTGAGCTGGTACGACAACAGTTCGGATATTGATGCTCTTGTCAGCTGTGCCGCCATGCCCCGCCTGACAGATCGCGATAATCAGTACATCGAACTGCTGATCAGGAAAATCGCCTCTGTGGGACGGGAGGAGTTTGACCGAACCGCCGAAATCGTTGCCCGCCTGCGCGAGCTTGGCGACAGGGGGGCGGATTATGAATAAAAAGGTATGCCTTGGTGCGGTGATTCTTCTCTTCCTTGGAGGTGTGCTTACCTTTTTTCTGCAGGAGTATCTGCCCCGCCGCGGGTGGACCTTTACCGATACGGCCGGCGTTATTGACGATTCTGTACGCTCCGAAATAACAACTGATATGAACCTGTTGTACACCAAACGGGGTGTCAGTTTCCATATTCGTGTGGATGAGGTTGATACGTCGCGGGCGCTGAAAGAACGGGCCGAGCCGTATTTTTCCAAAATCAGTACAAAAGGAGACACTCAAAACTGGGTGGCCATATTCTTTTCTGCCGACGGTCGTCTCGACTACCGCGTTTCAGCCCCCCTTGCCCGAAGGTTACGGCAGGAGCAGTTTGATATCCATAAAAGCATGGCGTACATCGAATCAAATAATTACGGAAATGTTTCCCGGGGGCTCTATCATTTCTTTATTAATTCCGTGGACCTTCTCGCCAGGGATGCCGGTATGGATATCGGTGCATATCTCAGTGCAGAAGATTCCCCGGGGGCGCATTTTTTCGCGCAACGACGCCGGCAGATTATTGCAGGTATTGTGCTCTTTTTTGCGGCAGCCCTGCTCTGTATGTGTATTCGTATCGATGCACCTGCCGGGCAATCAGTCCCTCCGCACTCTCTTGCAGGCGGAACCTGGGTAATTCCCCGCAGGGATCGCACATACTACAAATGGCTTCGGCGGTTTCGCCGGGACTACAGCAGCGATGCCGTTACGGCCTTTGCCGAAGCAGTAACTGCAAAGCTTATTGAACGGCGCGACGCCCGGGAGCGTCAACAGGACGGTGCAGCCCCGGAAGCAGAGAATATGGGCTGTGAAAGTGTACTGGCAGTATTTCTCTGCAGTAACGATGCCGTTTTGAATCGCCTGGCGGGCAACAGTGCCCTTCTTTTGATCGTTACGGCCGATGACAGTACCTTTCTTTCCTCTGAATCCTTTGCTGATCGCGGTCCTGTAAAGGAGGATCATCTTTCGGTCCTGATTCTGTCGCGGCGTGAATTGGACGGGGTGTATAAAACGTCTCCCCTTGATATTTATCTTTTCCAGCAGAATGTGACCCTGCTTTGGGGCAGTGATATCCTCAGTGAATATACAATTCGTCCCGATGAAGTCCGTGCTCATGTGAGTGCTGCAATTTACAGTACCGCCGCATCACTGCGAAGTACTGCTGCTGTACACGGGCGCTGCTCCGGTGCAGCCCTGATCCATGCCCTGGGCAGGCTCTACGGCCCTTTTCGGGGAATTCTGCTTCTGCGCGGTGTCAGTAAATGTACCGACTGGAGCTGGCTTATTTCCGTCGTTGAAAGCAGCTGCTCCCTCACGGATCTCAGTCTGTCGGCCCTTGTGGCCGCCCTGGAGGATGAGGATTACGCGCGCCTTCCCGGCTTGTACAGCCGGTTTACCGATGCTCTTGACCGCATTGCCCTTAAAGTGGAATCCATGTAGGAGAACATATGAGTGTAGAGGATGATATTCAGGGAGTTCAGGAGGGCATCATTGTCGCCGCTACAGATCGGGCGGTGGAGTATGTCAACAATCGCGTCACAGAACTGCTCAATTTTTCACGGGATCAGCTGATTAATCAGCCCGTGACTGACCTGATTTACGATCGTGCATTTCGCGATGACTGGGATGTGCTTGTTCAGCGGTTGGAGGAGGGGGATGCTGTCACGTACGATTCCATAAAGCTGGTCTGTCGTAACGGTGTCCTCAAACCGGTGAAACTCAATTGCACTCTTATGAAAAATCCTGCCAAGGAAGAAAGCTGGATTGTCTTTTATGTGGTGGATATCAGTAAGGAGATTGAGGCGTCCCGGGAACTTGAACGGCGAAACCGGGAACTTACCCGGGAAAATTCAAAACTCATTAAAGAAAGCACCAATTTCAAGCGTATCAGCGAACTGAAAACAAAATTCCTCGGGATAGCCTCGCACGAACTCAAAACACCTCTTACTTCAATTAAGGGATACTCCGAACTGCTTACGGATACCATGAGTGACGAGCTGACACCCAAGGTGGAAAAGATGCTTCGCCGTATAAAGCGGGCAGCGGATAAGCTGCACCACGTGGTGAACGACATGCTTGATGTTTCCCGCATAGAACAGAATCGTCTTCGCCTGAAACCGGTGAAACTCTCCCTGCGTGAAGTTATGGAAGACAGCATTCGGGAGTTATCCCATTTTATTGAAAAACGATCCATGAGGATTGCCCTGGAAATCGATGACGGTCTGCCCGATTATTACGGTGACCGTACACGAATGCATCAGGTCTTTACTAATCTTATCAGTAATGCGGTGAAATACTCCTCCGATAATACAGCCATTACCTGCAGTATGACTATTGAGGACGGAGCCTTTCATATTGTCGTAAAAGATCAGGGAGTCGGGATTGATCCCCTGGAGCAGGAAAAAATATTTACTCCCTTTTACGAGATTTCCAGTACCGTGAACCACAGCAGCAGCCATGTGAATTACATGGGAGGCGGTACGGGGCTCGGCCTGTCCATTGTAAAAGGAATTGTTCAGCGTCACGGTGGTGCAATCTGGGTGGAGAGTGACGGTATCGGGCCGGAGGGCGGTCGCTCCGGTGGGAGCTCCTTTCACATTCAGCTTCCTCTGGAATCGAAAATACGCTGGGATGACGATGAGACCCGCATGATGCAGCTTGATTCCATTATGAGTCAGCCCCGAAGTAAAGACGGGGCTTCCGGAAACGATCAGCCCCGCTCTGATTCACACCGGGAGAAAAAGAGCATCCTCATTATTGATGATGATGCTGAGACAATTGAAATATGCCGTGTTCTTTTTGAGGAGCGCTTTAGCGTTGATACCTCCGCCACCGGTGAAATTGGTCTGCGCATGGCCTTTGAAAAGAAACCTGATCTGATACTTCTTAATATATATTTACCCGGTCTCGGCGGTGATCTGACCTGTCGGATACTGAAATCCCAGAGTGAAACCCGGGAAATTCCTGTGGCATTTTTCTCTGCGGCAACCCAGGATAACGAAATTGAGCAGGCGTACGCGTCGGGAGGGGATGATTTTATTATTAAGCCCTTCAGCAACAGAGAGCTTTTGGACAAGGTCTGTACCCTGCTGAACCAGGAGGGGGTAATTCCTTCGGGATTGAGGAATGATGAACCGTCAAACAACTAATCTGGAATCTTTAACACCATCCGCGGCGCATCAGCGTTTGCAGGAGGCATCGGTCCTGATTGTTCCCCTCACAGCACCGGAATCCTGCGGTGATGATCTGCCCCTGAATGGTGCGGCAGCGGTGTGTACCCGCCTGAGTCACGATGCCGCTGCGGGCGTGAACGGTCTGTGTACTTCCTCTCTCAATTACACCTGGAATACGCCCTTTCAAAGCCTGCCCGGTGTGCTTACCGTGGACAGACGGACGGCGATCCGTCAGTGTGCCGCCCTGATTCGTTCGGCTTCCCTGCAGGGGGTGCAGCGTGTTGTCTTTCTCGATCAGAGCGTTCTGTCCGACGGTATCGAAGGACCGCTGAACAAACGCTACGGTGACTTTCTTCGTGATACTGTGCCCTACGGTTTTATTCGCTGGCAGAATATCGGCGTTCTTCGTGCAGCCCTCAACAACTGCCTGACAGGGCTTGAAGAACTCTGGCGCAGCGAGGCTGCGGTGGTTTGTCTGTATCACGAGCTTTTCCGACCGGGCAAGCCCCTTTCGGCACAGAAGGGAACTCTCCTTGACAGAAAACTCTTTTCCCGCTGGAAAAAACGGGGTATGGATCCCGAAAAGCTTTCCGCATACCTGCAGACCTATCGCCTTTCCGTATGGAACGCTTCTGCTTTGGCGCCCCGCATCTATGAGACGGCACTTCAGGCAGTAATTGAAGAAATCAATAAAACAGTGGAGATATAAGTATGTCATTTACCTTTAAGAAAAAACTGAAAAGCCCGGCTGAGATGAAAGAGGATATTCCTGTCAGTGCCGCTGTTAGCGATATAAAAGCAGCGAACGACACGGTACTGAAGAATATCTTTGAAGGTCGTGATCCCCGTTTCATCTTTATTATCGGCCCCTGCTCTGCCCACGATCCCGCAGCGGTTCTGGACTACGTGAACCGCCTTGCACAGGTGCAGGAAAAGGTGGCGGATAAAATTGTTATTGTTCCCCGAATTTACACCAATAAACCCAGAACCCTCGGTGTGGGCTATAAAGGTCTTCTGCATCAGCCAGATCCCTCGCGCGAACCCAGTATCGCCGAAGGGATTGCCGCCATACGGCATCTCCACTCAAAGGTGATATCCCAAACCCATCTTCCCATTGCCGATGAAATGCTGTATCCTGAAAATCATGAATATGTCAGTGATCTTCTCAGTTACGTTGCCATCGGAGCACGATCCGTGGAGAATCAGATTCATCGACTGACAGCCAGCGGTGTGGGAATACCCGTCGGCATGAAAAATACCACCGGGGGCAATACCAAAATTATGCTTGATTCCGTGCAGGCGGCGCAGTCTTCACATATCTTCGCCTATGCGGGACATGAAGTGGAAACTTCGGGTAATCCCCTGGCTCATACGATCCTGCGCGGTTCTCAGCGTCGAAACGGTGAGCATGTCCCCAACTATCATTATGAGGATATCCAGCAGGTCTGTGCAAAATATGCAGAGCGGGATCTTACAAACCCTGCCATTATCGTTGATGCGAACCATTCCAATTCCGGAAAAAAATACAGCGAGCAGCCCCGTATCATCCGGGAGATTCTCAATAACCGTGAGTATTCACCGCTGCAGAAGGATCGTGTCAAGGGGGTCATGGTGGAAAGTTTTATTGAAGGGGGAAATCAGAAGCCGGAAG
Source organism: Fibrobacterota bacterium (assembly GCA_051745065.1). Taxonomy (GTDB): domain Bacteria; phylum Fibrobacterota; class Chitinivibrionia; order Chitinivibrionales; family Chitinivibrionaceae; genus Chitinivibrio. The sequence continues at coordinate 1,061 of JBNJDQ010000081.1, read as the reverse complement.
ACGGTGTCTATGGAAAATCAATTACTGATCCCTGTCTCGGCTGGGAAGAGACGGAACGACTGATTCTGGACAGTGCTGAACAGCTCTGATCCGTATTTCTGTCCGTTCTGCAGCAGAGAGCTCCACAAAGGGGAGCACGGCTGGTTCTGTTGTCAGTGCTCCCTTACTGTTCCCTTTGTCTACCGCCGTTTCCGTTTACCCGCAGAGCAGATATACCGTCTTCTGCGCGAAGGACGGACGGACTGTATCTGTTCCTGGCGTACCATTCGCAATTACACTGTCTGCGGTCGTCTGGTACTGAATTCAACGGGGAGGCTCCAATTTCAGGCGCAGCGCTTTGCCGGGGGAAATTGTCCGGCCTGCGGTAAAACCGTTTACCGCTCGAAGGAATATCTTTTCTGTGAAGCCTGTTCTTTTCGCCTGTTTATGACCGTTGCATCAAAACGTCTGAGCGATACCAACCTGCGGGAGCTCCTCACCCGGGGTGAGACCGGCCCCGTGACCGGGATGGTTGCCACAGAAAGCGGAAAGTATTTTTCCGCACGCCTTATCTGTGATGCAACCGGAGACATACGCTTCGATTTTCATTAATAAGTATCGCTCTTCGGGGGCCTTATTTTTGCACTTTTCATGAACATTGATTCCGCTTTCAGCGGGCGGCCAAAACCTCCTTCCCCTTCACTTCCTGCGGCAGTGGCTCTTCCCGTCGCACGCGCCGCTCATCACTCACGCCGCAGTGTGTTCAGGGGCAGGGTATTTTTGGCGCGCTCCCATTGCGGCGGAGGCACGTTCTTTGCTTCGCTCCCGTTCTGTAGGCAGGCCAAGGGCGAAACCAAGAGGTAAAACAGGAACAAACGGCTCTGCCCCGCCGAAGCGGAACGGCCGGAAATTCCCCAGGCACGAAACGCAGTAAATCGGGAAGAAAAACTTGTACCGGAAAATGTCGTGACTTCCCACGTCTTGTATCCTGACTGCAGCAGTTGAGTTTCTTTGCAAAACAATGACATAATTATTTCAACTGCAAAACAGTTGCTAACGTATTGATTATGAAAAGGGATTTG
>JBNJDQ010000080.1:0-10807 GCA_051745065.1 Fibrobacterota bacterium | reverse complement strand
AACCTGCATTCCCGCAATATCCTAACGAGTTATTTTGACTGAGTCTTATAAATTGCTCATATAAAATCTATTATGACTGTGAAAGGCTGTTTTTTTATCGTTATGTTGTACGCAATCACGTAACTATGTCAGAAGACTTAAACTGAGCATATTGCACAAACCAACACGTACGTTCCTCACAAAACAATTTCTCTAAGACATTGTACAATAGGTAGATATATGACAATTTCAAATAGCTACAATAATATGACAGCTCTTTCATCGTTATGTAAGTTCGGGAATCCAAGTAACAACCGGATAGTGTGCAATAAAATACACAATACCCGCAATAAAAAACATGGTTTTGTTCAAAACAGCGCATAACTGCTCAATCCCATTAATTTGACCGACCGATTTCAACTTCCAAAGTTTACACAATTCAGAATATATTTCAGAAAACCAGATCGGTCAAATACGTGTGGGTTTTTCACCCCATGGGCTGGTCGTGAGGGAGTTTCAGGGCGCTCATATCTCTTCACAAGAATCGCTCTCATCGCAGTGGGCTCTCAAGCCGTCGGAAATGATCTGCAACAATGCACAGTCGATTTCTGAGCCATCGGAAGTGATCTGCAACAATGCGCAGTTGATTTCTGAGCCGTCGGAAATGGTCTGGAACAATGCACAGTCGATTTCTGAGCCATCGGAAGTGATCTGCAACAATGCGCAGTTGATTTCTGAGCCGTCGGAAATGGTCTGGAACAATGCACAGTCGATTTCTGAGTCGTCGGAAATGATCTGCAACAATGCGCGGTGGGCTTCTGTGGCGGCTGGCTATTCATGCAATGGGGTAAAAACGGTGAACTACGGGAAGGATGCTGCCCTGTTCGGACAGCCCTGAGAACTGTTTGTGTACCTACCGGACAAGCATACGCCGGAGATCATTTTTTGCCGAGGAGAAGGAGAGAATATGTGCTCCCCGCAGATCAGCAGGAAGGCGCAGACTCTGTCCGGCCTGGAGTGACGTGTGAAGAACAAGCCGTCCCGCCGGGGTGTGCAGACGCAGTACCCCCGCTGCTGCGGCATGTACCTGGTTGCCCCTGACCACCAGGGAGGGGGGCGTAACCGCTGATTTCGACGAGAGAATACTCTCTGTTTCATCCTTTGTAACATGGGCCGTATAGGAGCAGGGATCGGCCATTCCCATGAGAGGAAAGGAGCCCTTTTTGCCTGCATTATTGGTGGCACTCACGGCATAGGTGACGTCGAAATAGCCCGTATCAGCAAAAGAAATGATACTGAACCACTCTCCCTCTGCGCTTTTCTGCACGGCGGCACCGAAGAGCTGTTCTGTTTCACCACGGGTAAACTGCAGCTGTGAATTGCTCAGATCGATTCCTGTACCGCTGAAATCCTCCAGTTCAAAGAAGAGGGTATCAGCCATGCCCGTCAGGGAAATCGTATCCCGGCGGGGGGAGTGAACAACCCGCAGCATTTGACGATCTGAGAGGCCCTTGACCCGGCAGTGCAGGGCATCCGTGGACTGCCACGGGGTGGAGCTGGTGTTTCGTACGCCCACCACGGTGTAGCCGGGCATTGCTGTGCGGTACGTTTCCAGGGCGGCAGGGTCGTTTCCTGTTCCCTGAGTGGGCACAAAAACATGATCGTTGACGATGATGGAGTTTGTATAGGGCTCTCCATCGGTATAGACGCGATACACCTCGTAGGGCGTGCCCAGAGGGGAGATCTGTTTCGCAAAATAGGCTGCTACAGAGTCGTAGGCGGCCTTCTGGCTTCCCGATACCTCACCGATGAGGATCTTATCGGGACCGAGGTACTTTCCCCAGCAGTCCACATGTTTGATGTAGTCCCCCAGGGGATCCGGGGTGATATGGTAGTCATCTATGCCCAGGTAGGTCTGTGCGGCTGTGCGGACACCGCTCTCACCGAGACTGCTGTTTTCGTCCACCACAAGATCCGTGGAGACCGCATCGGGTCCACTGCTGCTCATGTAGTTTCCGCCGCAATGGGTCAGGCCCAGATCATAGAGGGGCATATCAAAGTATTCCGCCATGGCTGCAGGGACACCGTTGTCGTTGTAGCGCGGACGGTTGTAGGTGAAATCCACAACGGCCACGGTGGTATCTCCCTGATCGATACACCAGGGACCGTAATCCCGGGTCCAGTAACTGTCGCTCTGTCGGTTGATAATGGTGATACTGTCCATTTCAATGCCGTGGTTCTGCAGCGCCGATCGTGCTGAGTTCTCCTGTGAAGAGGATACCAGCAGAATGACTTCGGTCACTGCCGTGAGCTCTTCCACCAGGTTCAGGCTGAAACCGAACTCTCCGGGATAGGCGATGATCACCGCTTCCACAGGCTCGAATTCTGCTATGGAGCGGGGTTTTTGGGGCACCGCCCGGGACGGGCCCTGTGAGACTGCGGCCAGATACGCGGGCATGCGCTGTTTTTCCGCCTTTGAGAGACGATGTGTCAGTTCACTGTCCGTTTCCACCGCAGAGACAGAGGTGCATACAAGGATACTCAGAGCAGTACATGCTCTGTACATGAATTGTTTAAAAGACATTTTCCACCCACCATGTTAAGGTCTTCTGTTATTCGAAATTTCTGAACTTTATCATCTGAAAAGCTCAACCATCGCCAACCAGCTCGGTTATCACGGCTGCATACACTATCAGATATGTCAAAAGGTCTTCTGTTTTCCAACTATGATCATTCATCTTAGTAAGATTAAAACACGAAATTAAGTGACTAAGATGCTTTGTTGCAGGGTATTGAATAATCGGGATTCAAAGATCTCTTTGATTAATTTCTCTGTTCATCACTTTTTGCATTTCTCATCATAACAGTCCCACCAGTAATAGAACCACCACCTAAGCAGCAATTCACTACTAACTACCATCGCAAAGGGTACCCAAACACTGTCTCCTCCATCATATTAGCCATTCTCATCACGATGGTCATTTGCCATCCCCCTAAATCCAAGTTCAGCTCCCATTAGCCCAAATATCGAACAGAGAGAACCGAAACCAATGAGAAGTTCCTCTCCGACTTTCCTGCTCCCAATACTTCGATTAGGTCTTCTGCCATAGCAATAAATGGAATCATGATAGAAATCAGACAAATTGTTTTTTTCTTCATTAAATGTTTTCTCCTAAATAGCGCTTGCGTAGGATGTGTCAGCCATCCTCAACAGGTTTATTATTACTCTCTGCCCCATTTAAACATGGTTTTAAAGTGGGTAATGCTATAAGGTAATAATTCATCGTGTTGTAAACGCCCTGTTACTATCCCCGGATGTATTTTCACCACTTTAGAGAATGCGTGAATTGAATTTTTTGTAAAAGAGTGTTTACTGGTAAACTCTTTGTATTCTTTTGAAGGAATCAATGTTGTTTTGGCAAAATTGTCAGCTTCTGCTTCTTTTTTTGCTTTTTCTTTATTGGAGTTTCTTTCAATAAAGGTGGTTTTTTTATCGTGTAATAGAACGTGTCCAATTTCGTGCATTAAACTAAACCAAAAAATATCACTCCATTCACCACGATTAGACATTATAATTACAGGGTTTCTTTGAGAAATCCAAAATGTGGCGCCGGTTACGTATGTTTTCTTGAAGTGTGGAAGCATAATGAATGCAACTCCACACGAATTAAGTGTTTTTTTCAATAAATGCATCATCTGATTCAAATTGGATTCAAATGTCAAATTCTTAATCTGTTCCAAACTGTTTTGTAGTTTTGGAGTATCAAATTTGGGTAAGTCTTGAGATACTGCAATCATATGACCAGCTCTTAACCACGATGCCAATGCTTCTTCTGATACATTTTTACGGTTTGATTTTCTAAAAGCCGGCGCATATTCTTTTACATTCTTAATATTTGATAAAGAAGATACTCCAAAAAATGATTTAAGCTGTTGGACTTTTTCAAGTCGATTTCTGGTTGTTTTTACCAAACCAAGTTTACTAAGTTCAATATATGGGAAATATGGGATCCATTTTTGTTCAGCTTCATCTTTCTCCTGCTCCATTTTCTTTGCAAGCACCAACCGATATTCAGCTTCCAAATTATTCCACATCGATGCAGTAACACCTAAAACCTGTTCCAATTGTAAAGCTGTTTCAGGAGTTATCTGCTTTTTGCCTTTGATAATTTCGTTTATCGCCTGTTGAGGTCGCCCCATTCTTAGAGCGAGTTCAGCTTGGCTCATACCAAATTCTTCAAGAACTTCTTCTAAGTATTCGCCAGGCGCAATCGCTAGATCAGATATATAATCAGTTATCATAATGCTTACTCACTTCTTCAATTAATGCAATGTTTAAAACATTATTTTCAAGTTTGAAAATCAAACGATAAAACCCTGTTAATTTTACCGCATATTGTCCGTTGCGGTTACCTTTGAGTGGATGGCATCGAAGGCCGGGCAGTTTCATTACTTCATCTATACCTTCTGCATTTTTTATGAGATTTATTCGTTGTATATACTTCCTTGCTACATCCGCACCATATGTTTTAACTGCATTTTTATGAGTAGTATAGCATTTTTTAAGTTTTTTGTTTTTGAATTTGATTAACAAATGCACCTCATAAATACTGCTTTACCCTAACGGTGAATAATATATACTAATAGTTTGGTTTTGTCTATGTTTTTTCACCTGTGGGGTGAATGTTTTTATGCCTGTTTTGGTCATAAGATGAGGATGCTCTTATGATGGTATCAATTTCTGGTAAGGATTGCGTGGTGTGGGAGCGAGCGAAGTGAGTTTCATCATCACCAATCAAGGCGGTTATTATTACTCTGTTTTATCACGAATCCTATCATTGTATCCGAATTTTGAGACTTTTAGAAAATTTAGTGAGTTGCAATTTTCAAGCGGTTTGAAAATCAAAAACCCTATTAATAACTCCAGTGCAATAACACCTCCTGACCAAAAATATCCTTCTTGTAGTCCTTCCGGTTTTAGAAAGCAAAAGCCCGGAATCAACCACCCTAAAATTTGAATCGACGGGAAAGCACTCAATATGATCATTCTCCGTTTTACATGAACATCACTTCGGGATTTGATAAGAAACATTATTATGAACGGAAACAAGAGAGGGCTTAACATTACGAGTGCAGAAAGGAGAAAGGGGAATGTTGAAAGAAACTGCATACTTAACAGCCCGGAAAATCCCCAGAAAATAATGTCGCATTGTTCGCCAAACCCCGTAAATTCTACATCTTCCTGTGTGAACCAGTTTGTTACCACAAATGGGAGACGCATTGCATAACCTCAAATAATACAAGGAATCACAGAAACAAAAACTATCAATTTTGCATCAAGCTGGTGGTTGATTTGTTTCATAGAAGTTAAGGGTCTCTTTTGTTAGGGATGTCAACCAGATTTTTAAGGATCACCCCGAATCTCTCATTTTTATATAACCACCAGACACTGTGAAAAGACATAATACCCACCATACATTCCATATATCTGCTGAAACCGCGCATATCAACAGAACTATTACTCTAATATGAGTGAATGTGCAATTCCTTACAGATCCTCATACCTATTGTAAATATAGAAAAAAAATCCATAAAAGTGGAAATGATTCACATACCCGCAGAAATTCAGTTGTATGAAATGATCAGTACACACGAGGTGACACAATTTCCCCGAATACAGCACGATTGTGTGCATCCCTGCCCTGACTGACGTTCCTTCACCCACGGCGGGGGCAACACCCCTGCTGCGGGCATTCCGGTTTCTGAACGCACACCGGAGATTACTGTGGATTTTCCTTTGGCGCAGGTGCCCGTGTTTCCGGCAGGGGTTGATAGAGATATTCGTTGGCCCAGCGCGGGGATATCTCCACGGTGTCCACGCGGGGGAGAAGATAATCACCGGGAACAGCACGATAGAGATCACCCGGATTAAGCCCGGGAATACCGTTCTGTTCGCGGTAGAATTTCAGCAGATAGTTGCCCGCCCGGGGGTGTTCCAGGCGGGTGGTGTCTCCCTGCACGGGCATTCTGTATGAGGGGCCGCCGTTCAGGTGGATTGCTTGCATGATGGTTCCCCGGCGCAGACCCAGGCTGTCCAGAAGCTCAAAGGAGAGGGCAAAACTGCTGGAAGAGCGCGTTGTAAAAGTATAGATGCTGTCCCTTTTATCCACAGAGTCGCTGCGTGCTGTGTCCGTGCGGGCCGTGTCCCGGTGCCAGGGGGAACGCACCGGGTGGAAGGGGAGGTCCTCAGCAAAGAGGGTCAGTTCTTTTTCTGTGGTGATCGGAGCCTTGCTGCGGTAGCGCGGTTTTGCAGTGAACCCCGTATCCACCGGTGCAAAGGGGTAGGCCGTGCTGTCAGTATCAAAGAGGATGATCGTGTCTGCCGCCCGGTGCAGGACCGGTTCCGACCAGGTCAGGGAAATCTCAGGATGGGCCCGTTCTGTGAAGGAGGTGACATTTTCTATTCTGTAGCGGGCCGTATCTCCGTGGCCGGATACATTGAAGACCAGCTCGGCCTGCCGCTGCTGGCTGCCTGTGGCGGGAATAAACCGGCGGGACGTGATCATTCTCAAACGGTACTGTCCCGCAGAGAGAGGCCGGTCCCACAGTATGAGAAGGGAACTGGAATCCGGCCCGATGGGAGCCGTTTCCATGCAGGTTGCATCGCTTAGATCATCCTCCATGGGTTCCAGGGGGGCAATCCGCAGAGAGTCTTCCTTCTGCAGGGGGCGGGAAAGATGCAGAATCATAGCCATGCTGTCCACGGGGGTTGCCTTTTCCGGTGTCAGGGCGGCCGTATCCGTATTCACTTCAAAGAGCTGAACCGTGTCCATGCTGCCGATGGAGAGGGGCTGTTCTGCGGGAATCCAGGCGGTCTCACCGGGGTCCAGACGGTTATTGCTGTTGCGGTCGTCAAAGGCGACACAGTGATAGATCGTATCGCGAATTCCCTGAAAGGCAAAGCGCCCGGCGGAATCGCTTTCCGTAAGATAATCAAAGGGATCTTCAAAGCGCGTATGGCCGGGGTCCACAGGCGCAAAGAGCAGGCCCGTTTTTACGCTGTTCCTGCGGGAAGAGAGCGCAGCGATATGGCCGGAAAGAGTGCCGGAACTGATGCTGTCTCCCGTGGACAGAAGGATTGTCTGAGCTGATTCCAGGCTGTTTCCGCTGTGATCAGTGAGGCCGGAGTTGAGGGAGATATGGTAGGTTGTGTTCTCTTTGAGGGGGTTTTGCGGGGTAATGTATACGTTCCTGCGGCGTACATCCACGGTAAAGCCCGAATCCAGGGTGGGGCTTAGGGTGATGCCCTGATCGGCACTGGCCGGCAGAATCCATTCGGAGAAGCTCAGTTCCACCTGCTGCTGCAACGCAACCCGGCGGGTTCCCGAGGCCGGACGGGAGCTTTCAAAGCGGGGTGGAGTAACATCGCCGGGCCCGCCCCCGGGGAATGATTTCTTTGCACATGATGCCAAAAGCAGGACGACGGGGATGAGAAGGAGAATCTGTTTCATCGTATCTCCTACTGCATAAACGCGGCAATAAAGGGATAGGAAAAGGAGGCAATGGAGCTGCCCAGACTGGAGAGAATAACCACCAAAAGGATACGGGTCATGGGGTTTTTCCAGAACCCTGCCGCTGATTCCGTTGCTTCGGGAACAGCTTCCAGATCGGCTACGGTGGGGCGTTTAAACCAGGTTTGGACGATACCGGTGACGTAGCCGGCGCCCACCGTGGGGTTGAGACTGGTAAGGGGGGCGGCGATAAAGGCGGAGATAATTGTGACAGGATGGGCAAAGGCCGCCAGGGCCCCCAGAGCGGAGAGCGTGCCGTTGAGCAGAACCCAGAGAATGATCATATCGTAGCCCCGCTCGGTGCCTCCGCGCAGAAAGCCTGTGGCAATAATGGCGATTACCAGCAGAGGGATTGCCCAGCCGATCAGTTTGGGTATGATCGATTTGGGAGGGATCTGCTCCAGATCCTGCAGGTTGTGTTCTTCATTCAGACGCTGCATAATGCCCTGCACATGGGCGGCGCCCACCACGGCCATAATACGGCTGCCCGGCGCTGCTTTGATCTTTTCCGCGATGTACATATCCCGTTCATAGATCAGGGTCTGACGGATTCCCGGATATTCATGGGCAAATTCCGCCATGGCATGTTCCAGATTATCCGTTTTTTTCAGATCCTCCACGGTTTCATCATCGATCTCTTCGGAGTCGCCGAAAAGAAGAGAGGGAATGAGGGAGGAGGCCAGCTTGAGTTTCTGCCAGAAGGAGAGACCGCCCCAGATACGGCGCAGGGTAATTTCGATATTTCTATCCGCCGTTATGAGAGTTTTGTTGTTTTCCTCGGCCATGCGGACGCCTTCAATCATCTCTGCCCCCGGTGTGACCTCCAGCTGTTTGCCCAGTTTGCGGTAGAAGGAGCTCATAAGGAGTTGCGCCAGCAGGAAGACGGTCTTTTTCTGCCGGATCACCTTGAAAATGTCCATGTTTTTCCAGTTATCCCGGTTGCGGATCGATTCCAGACGGGAATCACAGAGTTCCACGCAGACCGTGTCCGGCTCGATTTTTGAAAAATATTCCGCCACTTCCCGCACACTCTCCTTTGAGACGTGGGCGGTGCCGTGTAAAAATATCTTTTTATCTTTCCAGGTTACTTTAGTTATATTTGGTAGGGTATCCATGTAATCTCCGTATTGGGTAGAAATGAAAATAGTTTATTGTTGTCCCTGATACATATCCGATACGGTTTTAAATTTTTTGCTGCGGAGAACAGGACATATTTATGAAGCGAATACCGGCATCATTTTGGGTGGTACTCCCTGCCCTTCTACTCGGGCTGACAGGGTGTGCCTTTTTCAACACACTGTACAACGGATGGGAAGCCTACGATGAAGCCTGGAGCAGAGAGGAACAGATGATCCTTGAAGGATCTGATACGGCCGATATCCACGAACAGACAGAGGATAAATACCGCCGGGCGTTCAACAAAGCCGAAAAGGCCGTCAACTATTATCCGCGCAGTACCCGCCATCACGATGAAGCGTATTATCTCAGAGGCCTGTCGGCATTTCGCCTCGGTGAGTACAGTCAGGCCATAAATGCTTTCAATACTCTGCGTTCGGACTTTCCCGATTCCGAACATGTTCCCCTGTCCTGGTTTTACTCGGCCCGGGCTCACCATGCCAAGGGGGATTACGAAAAAGCCCGTGAGCTGTATACTTTCATTCTCGAAACCTATCCGGAACTGAACGAAGACAACCGCGTTACCCTGCAGCTTGCGGAGCTTGCCGCAGCTGATCAGGGACGGGGGGCAGCCGTACGTATGCTGGAAAAAGCCTATGAGAATGCCGCCGGTGCCTATGAGCGGATTCGTCTGATCAATCGTATCTCCGAGTATTATGCCGATCTTGAGCTGTGGGAAAAAGCGCTTTCCTGGCTGAAGAAAAGCCCTGCCTATGACAAGGATTATGCCGACAGTTACTATGCTGTTACCATGCGGCACGTACAGGTTCTGCGCAGGCTTGAGCGGTACTCCGACGGTCTTGAGCTCCTTGAGTCACTTATGGAACGGGGGGAATTTTTTCGGCACGGGACAAAAATGAATTTTGAAAAGGGGGAGCTCCTCTTTGCCCTGAAGCGTTACGATGAAGCCTACGATCTTTTCAGCGATATTACCGCCCGCAAGGATCGTGATGAATATGATGTCATCGGGCGATCCTGGCTCAACATGGCGGAGATATCCATCGATATCCGTTCCGATCTGGAAACCGGCGTCGAAGAGTTGCGCCAGGCCAGACGCTTTCTTTCCGGTGAACTGCAGGACACTGCGGCCCGCCGTCTTGCAGGACTGCAGGATGTTCTGGCCTCCCGCGATTCCCTGGCTTCCCTGCCGGATACGGCGGAGGCCCACCGCCTGCGCTATCGTATCGGCGAGGCTTTCTGGCTGGACGGCGGTCTGCCCGATTCCGCCCTGAGTAATTTTGATACCCTTCTTGCGGATACCTCCGTCAGCGATTCCCTGCGGCGGGTGACCCTGTATTCCAAAGCCTGGATCTATCGCTCCCTGAAGAATGATACCGCCCGGAGTGATTCCATCTTTGAGCATATCATAGACTCCTATCCTGCATCGCGCGCCGCCAAAGAAGCACAGGAGATCCTCGGCAGGGAGGTGACCGTGGTAACGCGCAGCGATTCTGCAAAGGCCTGTTTTCGTGATGCCGAAAAGCGTGCGGAAAAACAGGAGGGGTACAGCAAAAACGCCTATTACCGCTACCTTGTATGTGCCGGCCGGTATAAGGATGTGGAGGAAATTGCCGCCAAGTCGCTCTATGCCGCGGGACGTGAGGCGGCTGAGCGCCCCGGCGGGGCGGAAGGCACCGTTGATACGGCAGCGGCAAAGGTCTTCAGCCGGCTCTGTGAGCGGTATCCCGAAAGCGACTACTGCCGTGAATCCCGGCAGTTGATGACCATGGGGGCTGTGAAAAACTATCTGCGCGAGTACGAAGAGCGCCGGGATCTGCAGGAGGAGATGGACAGCGTCTCCGCCGAACAGGAGCGACAGGAAGCGGCGGATACAGAGCCGGAGTCCTACGAAATCCCCGCCTTTCGCAACTGGTTTTAATGTACCCTTTGTAACGTTCTGTTAATATTTACAACAGGGCGGCAGGTACGACTGTTTCCCGTACAATTGTTTCTTCGCGATGTCTTTCCTTTGGTGCATGCATTTTACGGGCGTTCCGGTTCGGCCAGGCTCACTTCAACCTTGATTCTGCAGTTGGATCTGATTTTCGAATATTTTGAAGTGATCGGAGCGGGACTGATGC
>JBNJDQ010000079.1:0-10911 GCA_051745065.1 Fibrobacterota bacterium | reverse complement strand
CCTTTTGCCTTCAGGCATACTTCACCGGTTCGGGCCTTTCGTACTCATTACCAATTGATCCTGGCCGTGGCCGCATCGCAGGTGTTTCTTCTGTATCTCTTTTTTTACCTTGGTATCGAACGGATTCCTGCTTCTCTTGCGGCAGTATTTGTCGGGTTTTCCCCCATGGCCGCATCCCTGGTTGCGCATTTCCTGCAACCCGGCGATCGTCTGACTCCGCGGCGGCTGAGTGCATATCTCCTCGGTGTATGCGGAGTTGTTATGATCTCCGCCGGAGAAGCCCGCAGCAACGGCATATACGACGACAGTCTGCCCCTGGGAATACTCCTGTTCTCGATCTCCATTGTTTCATCGGCTTTCGCGACTAATCTGATTGCCTCCAAAAAGAACAGCACCATTTCCCCTTTTGTTCTCAATTCATTTCAGCTCACCCTTGGGGGGCTTATGCTTTTTGCCGCATCGGGGTTGTACAAAAATGGAATAGATATCTCCGGTGAGCCTTTGTATCTGCTTTCTCTCCTGTATCTGGCATCCCTCTCAGCAGGGGCCTTTTCCATCTGGTTTTACCTGCTGAAGCATCCTGATACAACGGTTTCCGCCTTAAATATCTGGAAGTTTGTGATTCCTCTTTCCGGGGCAGTTCTCAGCTGGACCTTTCTTGCAGATGAAAGCCCGACTCCCGCTGCAGCAGCGGGTGTTCTTCTGGTCGTAATTTCCCTGATTGTCTTTAACCGCAGGTAGATCACAAAAAGATTCCCGTAAAATGCCGATTTTCCTTGAATTATCATAAAACATGGATATACTATGGTTTATAGTTCTGCAGGAGGGAACAGTATGAGAGCGCTCATGATCAGCAGAAATGCTGTTTTAACAGAGAAAATTCGCTCTGTTTTAACAACGTCCGGTATTTCGGATATTACTCATACTGCACATACGTCAGAAGCTCTGGCCCTGATTCGTACAGGATATTACCATTTTCTGATTATTTACGATGCTTCGGCACAATTTTCTGAAATTGATTCCTTTATCAATTCTATACGAACAATGCCCCGGATTATCCCTCCCTCAGTGTTGATTACTTCCGGTGATTACCACCCTGAGAGCAATCAGCTTCACCACTGCATCGATGCAGTGGTTCAGTATACCGGCTCTTTTGAAAAAAAATTAACCGAGCATATTTTGGCGCTTAAGAAGCGCAGGAAATTCCTTCTGCCTTTTGCAGACTATGGTCACAGCGCCCGTTATCTGATCAATTCAATCCCTGATACTCTGATACTGACGGATATTTTCGGGGTAATTATCGATATGAACAAATCCGCAGACAGCATCGCCGATTTACTGCAGGAAGATTCGGTCATGGGCAAATCCATCTTTGCTCTCTCCCGGAAAAAGTATATTCAGGATATTCGCCGCATTCCTTCCGATGATTCCGAAAAAAACCTCTTTGAGTGCAAAGCGCGAACGCAATCTCTGGGATTAATGTATCTTGATATCCGGATTATTCAGCAGCGGGATGTTCATGGCAGGCGATGCGGTTACCTGATTACCGTTAAGGACAGCACGGATATTCGGCGCAAAGAAATGCAGTTGAAAGAGGAGGAAGTCTATTTCCGAACCCTTGCAGATTCCGGACAGGCCCTGATATGGGTATCCGGTGTGGATAAAAAATGTCATTATTTTAACAGCGTGTGGCTTGAATTTCGTGGACGCAGCCTTGCACAGGAACAGGGATTCGGCTGGCTTGAAGGGGTTCACCCTGATGATATGGATCGTTGTAAAAAGATATATACAGAATCTTTTGATGCCCGGCATCCCTTCAGCATGGATTATCGTCTTCTGCGTCATGACGGTGTGTATCGCTGGATGCAGGATGATGGCACACCGCGGTATAATTCGCAGAATCAGTTCATCGGCTACATCGGTCACTGTCTGGATATCACCGATCGTAAACATGCGGAAGAGCGCCTCAAGCGGCTTCAGCTTGCCATTGAGCAGGTTGCGGAAACCATTGTCATTACCGATGTAGACGGTACCGTTCAGTATGTCAACTCCGCCTTTGAGTATGTTACGGGGTACACCAAAAACGAGATTCTCGGTGAGAATCCGCGTATTCTGCAGAGCGGCGAGCATTCACGCCAATTTTATGAAACCATGTGGGATACGCTGAGTCAGGGGCGTGTCTGGCGGGGAAGAATTGTCAATAGAAAGAAGGACGGGGCACGGTATACAGAAGAGGCGATTATTTCTCCGGTACGCAACACCAAGGGGGAAACAATCGCCTATGTGGCCGTTAAACTTGATATTACCGACGAATTACAACGGGAAAAACAGCTGCGCCAATCAGAAAAGATGGAGGCCATTGGTCATCTTGCCGGAGGAATTGCCCACGACTTTAATAATATTCTGGCAGGTATTATCGGATTCGCCGAAGTATCCTGTGATGAGCTTGGTGAGAACAGCTGGCTCCGGGATAATCTCCGGCAGATTATCAAAGCAGGAGATCGGGCAAAAGCACTCATCAGCCAGATTCTTTCTTTCAGCAGGCAGGATGCGGATACGGTTAAACCCCTCTACCTTAAGCCCATTGTCAAGGAGGTTGTCAATCTTTTGACGGCCACTCTTCCTTCCACGATTACTTTGAAAAGCCACATCAGCAAAGAGACCGCTCCGGTAATGGGGAATGAAACGCGCTTTCACGAGGTTCTTATGAACATGGCAACCAATGCGGTGCACGCCATGAAAGAGCGGGGGCAGCTCTCAATCCAATGCACGGAAGTGTACCTGGAATCATCCCTGACCGGACGAATGGGAAATATTTCTCCCGGTGCGTACACCCTTCTTGAAATTGCAGATACAGGCACCGGTATTGACGAAAAAACCCTTCAGCACATGTTTGAACCGTTCTATACCACCAAGGAGATCGGCCGGGGAACCGGCATGGGGCTGTCTGTTGTATTCGGAATTATTAAAAAATACGGTGGCAATATTTGTGTTTCCACGGCCTTGGGAAAAGGAACAACCTTTTCAGTATATCTGCCGAAATGCCGGGCGGAAATCAGTCCCCGAACATCAGCGTTTCAGGATGTTTCCTTCAGAGGCACCGGAGAAAAGATTCTCTTTGTAGATGATGAAGAGGTCATGACCCGGTTGGGGCGCATTTTACTGGAAGACCTTGCCTATTCAGTGGATACCTTTACAGACAGTGCAGCAGCCCTGGAAGCGTTTAAAGAAGATCCGGATTCCTACGATGTCCTCGTTACCGATCAGACTATGCCGGTCATGACCGGGGTGGAACTCGCCCAAGAGGTACATACCATTCGCCCGAATGTTCCGGTGATTCTCTGTACGGGCTACAGCGGCCTTATCGATGAGAAAGGGGCACTGAAAAAAGGAATTCAGGCATTTTTAATGAAGCCCTATAAAAAACGGGAAATAGGATTGAAGATTCGTGCAGTTCTGGAAGAACGGGCCTCATCAGGAGAAGATGCGCAACGCCTCTGATCCGCTCATTCCAATGCGGACACCCAACCGTGCGGCAGGGGTGGAAACGGCTGTAATTCGCGCCTTTTTCATATCCTCAAAGGTGGCCACTCCGGAAACAAGGGCCATAGCTTCGCCGGTTTTTTCCGCTGTGTCCACATTCAGATAGGCGCAGGCAAGAATACCTCTGCGCCCCCGAAGGAGCAGCAGAGGTTTTGCAAGATCAATCCGAAACTGATCGGGTTGGTCGGACCTGTTCATTTCAGGGCCACGGGGTTTTCATACCAGTCAAAGAACTGATTTGCCGACACAATACGGACATCTTTTTTCTCAAGGGCATAGGTAATAAACTCATCAAGGACTTCACGCATCTCTTCGGCACTGATATTCTTAAACTTATCTTCTTCAAAATAAAACTGTGAGTGCATTCCCAGGGTCATGGGAGTCCGGTTGCCTTCGTACATCAGGTCAAGGGTATGTTTGAGTGTGGCAAGAGCCTGATCCTTGTTAAGTTCAAATCCGCCGTACTCGCCGATTGCATAGAGATTATAATCCAGGGCGGTGATTTTACCGTTGCTTTCCCAGGTTACCACGGACTGCATGAAATCGCGAAGCCCCGCCTCGATCCCGTATCTTTCCGCCAGGGAATCGTGCGGAGCAAGGAAGGTGTAACAGGGCAGCTCCCAGACATGGGAAACATCAAAGGAGTCCACTGTAAAATCGGCATACTTTGTCTTCAGTTGACCGGCCCACCAGGATCCGGCATAATCCGGCGCTGTGTAATTAAGGGTATAGGGCCAGTGGTATTCACCGGGAATGCGGTCGCTGCTGCCGCCTTCCTCAATGCTGCAGTCATAGCGCAGGCCCATTTCCTTTACAGCGCGGAAGGTATTTTTATTGTATTCCAGAAAGGGTGTTCTGAAACCAAGGGGGCTTTCTTTTGTTATCAGATTATTTTCCAGGAGGAGTTTATTTACCCGGGCCATCTCTTTTTTCCAGTCTTCTCCTGAGAATTCAGCACCGTGCTGATGTGTCGCGGTATGATTCGCCACCTCACAGTTCATTTCAACTGCTCTCTTCAGGGCGGTAATAATATCGGAGGTATGGGTATTACCGGAATTATCACTGTTCCAATACAGAGTCAGGCTCGGAGTTGTTCCGTCAAAGGTGGCGGGATTGGCCGCCCCGGCAGGATTTTTACGATCTTCAATCAGGTCAAGAAGCCAGTTGATTCCTTCTGCAGAGGTATTGTCATCGGAACCGATAATAATAAACTGCGGAGTCTCTTCCGAAGAAAGCCCCATTGGAGGAAGAGTGTCCGGCTGCCGGTCCGGCGTTGCTGCGGGGCCGTTCAGGGCATACTTTTCTGTGGAGATACTGCGTATCTCCTGCTGAGTGACGTTCATACCTTCACCGTAGGTTCCTTTACCTGCCATAGAGTCATCCTTCTCCTTCGGGTTTGCTGTTTCCTTTGTACTGCATCCCAGCAGTACCAGAAGTATCAGTACATTGATCAATCTGTGCATCTCTGCCCCTCCATGCTTATTCGCCATTTGCGAGTCTCTCAATTGTTGGTAATGCTCAAAATATAAAACGGTTCACAGGGCAGAGCTGAAAAAAATGGAGCCACCGGCAATATGTCAACATATTTCCCTGTTTTTATATACTTTGCATTTTTTAAGATGCTGTCGGAAAATTGATTTGCCGGGGCACGGCAGTATCCATTCAGCTGAGAAGTTTTTCCTCCGGGCGGAGTTCTTCTTCATCGGAGCGTGCCGAGGCCGCAAGGGTTCCGTCACCTGAGAGGATTACTGCAATTGCCTGAGTTTGCGGAAAGTTAGAGAGAATGATATTTGTAACAACCAAGATGGGAACGGCAAGAAACATACCTACAACTCCCCATATTTTACCCCAGATAATGAGAAATGCAAAAATGATAACCGGACTGAGATTCAGAGTTCTGCCGAGAAAACGCGGTTCCACAATATTGCCGATGGCCATCTGTATAGAAGTGAGAAAGGTCGAAAGCAAAAGGACGCTGAGAATGGAATCGAACTGAATAATTGAAAGGCCGATGGGAAAGAGAACAGCAATGATCGAACCAATGGTGGGGATGAAATTGAGGCAGAATATCAGAATAGCCCAGAAAGAGGCGAAATCGACCCCGGAAATTGCCAGGACACTGAAACTGAGCACTCCCGTTAAAAGGGAGGCAAGACTTTTGATCTTGAGGTATTCAAGGATATCGCGGTTTATCTTTTCTGTAAGATGTATCATACCACGGTTTCCACTGGTTTCCGCCAGTTTTCGCATCTTTTGTTTCAAACTTTTTCTTTCAAGAATCAACAGGAGCAGAAAAATAATCGTCATAGTTGTGGAGCGGGCCATATCGGTGAAAAAACCGCCAAGACTCTGCAGAAAACTCAAATCGATATTGTCAAATGCTATCTGCCCCAGTTCGGGGAGTTTAACCTTTTTCAGATGCGGCTGCAGCCATTGTGGGCTTTTTTCGGTAATCTGCCCCATAAGGCCACTGCTGCGGGGCTGTCCCGCTTCCGTGTTTTCGTTTTCGAGGCTGTCTGCCATGGAGTGAATCTGTTGCACAGGCTCATAAAAAGGTCTGCTGAGATCAAGATCACGTCGCGGGTCAAAGATCTCCTGTTTTTCTTCCGGCTCTGTCCCCGTTTTTACACGTATATCCGTACCGAGTCGCTGATTGATGTAGGTGATCTTTTTTTTCAGTATTTTCTCATACTTCGGTGCTTTTTTGCGGATAGCTTTCACATTTTCGGAAATGATCGTTCCACCTGCAAAAATGGTCACTGTCAGGAGAATTATGGTGATCATTGTTGCAGCTGCCCCGGCAATGCGCGAAAGAAGTGGGATCTCACGGGTGATAAAGATGCTTCTGATTGTCTTGGACATATTGGCAAAAATAAAAAAGAGTATGGAGGCAATAACAAAGGGAATCAGGAAGGTGCGGGTGATGGTCAGTATGTAAACGCCCAGGGTAATAAGGATCGCCGCGAAGGCGACCGTATCTATTCGAAGGGAAATATTATCTTTCTGTTCCTGCATTTCTGCTCCTTGGGAGAATAATACCGGCGATGGCGATAAATATAATACTCATTCCCACATAAAAATTCAACCCCGGAAGGGCATTCTTCAGAATAAAAATGGAAAGACCTGTTGCAATAACCGGTTTGAGGAAAAAAAGGGATGCTCCGGCGCCCACGGGGAGGCGCTTTATCCCGTAAAAATAACAGAGATAGCCAATGAAGGTTGCTCCAAAGATCAGGTAGCCGAGAATGAGGCCGCCGGCCAGAGTGGGAGTAAGGGTATAGTCTTTTGCAGCAACCAGCAGTACCGCCCCGCCAATGGTAAAACCAATACCCGTGGTAAAGACCGTGCCGTACCGCAGGATGTATTTTTTGGAAAAACTGGTGTAAAAACCAAAGGACACAGCTGTGAAGAGAAGGAGAATAAATGGACGGAACGCACCGGGGTCAATGGGGGAAATGCCGTTGAGCACGATATAGACTCCGGCAACACCGGCACTTGCTGCAACGAGATGGCTGACTTTAAGATCTTCTTTGAGCAGGGGGGCGGCAAAGAGCATGGAAAAAAGAGGATTGGCACTGAAAACGAGGGCAACTACTTCGGCCCTGGTGGTTCCTGCAAGAACGGTATGATATGCACTGAAGGTTGCCCCGATGCCCACTGCACCGATAAAACACAGGGGCAGGTAGTCACGGAAAGCAACCCGGCGAAACGTTCTGCCCTGAATGATCAGCATAAGGATACCGGGTATCAGAAATCGCAGGGCTGCAAGAAAGTTTGCATCAATTGTACCGACGGGCATGAGTTTTACCGCAATCTCAATGGTACTGAAAAGTAAAATCGTGAGAAATATGGAAAAATACGGCAGCATGGTACTCCGATTAGTATTTTCTTTTAAAATTCACAGGGAATATATAATGAGCGTGAACAAAGAGAAAATTCTTGCGGATCTTTTTTCACGGCGCCGGGCCGGGATCAAACCGGGGCTGAAACGGATTGCCGCTGCAGCAAATGCTTTGGGAAATCCCCAGAAATCATTTAAAAGCCTGCACATTGCCGGAACGAACGGCAAGGGTTCAACTGCGGCCATGGCGGCGGCGGTGTTCTGCGAAAACGGCTGGAAGACCGGACTCTTTACTTCTCCCCATCTTATGTCATTTGCGGAACGCTTCTGCATTAACGGTCATCCCGTTGCTGATGATGACTGGCTTGCGGAGTGGCTGGCAATCCGCCCGGTCTGCGATAGATACGGTCTGACCTTCTTTGAGATATCGACACTTCTGGCTTTTCGCCTTTTTGAAAAACACGAATGTGACTTTGCTGTTATTGAAACCGGCCTGGGGGGGCGTCTGGATTCAACCAATATCATTACGCCGGTCGGCGCTGTTATTACCAGTATCTCCCGGGATCATACCGATCTGCTGGGGAACACCATCGAAGAGATAGCCCGGGAGAAACTCGGCATTGTGAAGCGGAAGGTACCCTTTTCCCTGCAGAAATCAAACCCCCGTTCTGTGGCAGAGCAGGCTTTACAACGCAGTGTGGAGATGGAGGCTCCTCTTCTGGAGCAGGAGCGTATGGAGGTCTGTGATATTCATGAAAGAGGTCTGGACATATGTCTTGGCGGCACAGAGTATGAAATTCCTCTGCACGGGGAATTCCAGGCATGGAACTTCCAGGCGCTCTTACCGCATCTTAAGCGTATGCATATTCCCTCTGAGGTGATTCGCCGGGGACTTGCTGCGACCCGTATTGCCGGGCGTCTTCAGACTATAACCGTCGGGGAGTGTACGTTTATCTTTGATACGTCACATAACCCCGCAGCAGCGGAGGGACTCGCTGAAGGCCTTAAAAAAAATCCCCATGACATGCCGTCGGTTATACTGCTGGGAATGATGGCCGATAAAGACTACACGGGATATATCCGCGTTCTCGCTGACACGGGCTGTTCCGTAGCGGCAACAGATCTGCCGGGCCCCCGTGGAGCAGCGGCAGAGAAACTGATTAAAGAGGTGGCACCGCATCTGCGGGACGAAGTATTTCCCTCCGTGCCCGCAGCCCTTGAAAACCTGGGCAGCCGCTTTCCCCGAATCATTGTATGCGGTTCCTTCGTCACGGTCGGTGAAGCAATGAAACACCTCGGAATATCTCCGGCGGCATCTCAGATCTGATTATCATCGGAAGGGTACCCCTTCGGTGCCTGACCGTCGCAGAATTCAAGGCCGTACGTCATGGATCCGTTGTCTTTGCGACGGGCCCAGACAAGTTCGGCCTTATGCTCTGTAAAGGCGTTCTCCTCGTACCTGATGCGCATCATTATGGGAATTGGACTGTTTGTTTCAAAGGCGATTCCCGTTTCTGAAATATTTACCGTTTCGGCACTGATAATGTCTTCATCAATAATGAATTCAACTTCCCTGGAAATTTCTTTCCGGGGAGCACGTTCATGCTTACTGCTCATGGCACCTCCTTCGTTTGAACAATTTTACCACAGGGAGTACGTTTTTGCAATTAGTATTTCAGGAAAAGGGTACTTTGACGGCTGGCAGGAATACAGATTCTTTTTCCGTGGTGTGCAGCGGAAATTATGTGCCCGGTAATTGCTTCGGGGCTCAGCCACTTCCTGTAATACCGGCGCAGGTGCCGGCGCATTTCCCTTTTTGTCTCTGCAGAAAGGGTACGTGCAGCAGCAATACAGCGCGGCAGATCATCCAATGATTCAAAAAACAGGGCGGTTTTACCGTCTGTTAACGGAGGGTGCAGCAGTTTACCGTAGGAGCGCTGAATAACCGGAATGGTCTGTGCGTAAATTGCTTCTGCAAGATTGTGACACAGAGGCATATGGGAACCGGGAAAGGCCATAAAGAAATCGAAGGAACTGAGGGTTTCAAAGAGCTTTTCCTGGGGGACAATATCCTGACGGGAATCAAGGATAATGATTTCATATTCCTTCTCAGTAATAATGCATTCTGTATAGGATGACGGCTCACGGGTACACGCAAAGGTGCGCAGATAATCGCGAAGCGTAATACGGTCGGTCACGGGAAAGAGCCCATTCTGCGCAAGGGGCGCGTAGGTATCCTCTTTAAATGAACCGGCAAAAAAAATACTGCTGGAACGGTGCTTTAAGGATGGAAGAATATCCATGTTATCAAAGTAGATATCCGGATGAAAAGGGACGGGCATATAATAGGCAGGAAGAGTAGCGGAGGAAAAATAGTCTGCATCAGGACGCGGAATAAGGACCGATCCTTCGGGGCGGTTCAGTACCGGACGAAGCATTCCCTCCTGCAGAGCACGGCGGGTATAGGCGTTGGCCAAAAGATTTACCAGCAGTTTCGGGTGGGCAGGAACACAGACGGTCCACCCCTGTCGATAAAAGAGAACCCCCGCAATTGCAAGGTAGCGTCCAAAGGGGGAATTCTGTATATCAAGAAACAAAAGAGGCCCTGTCCTTTCGGGGACAGGGCGTATCATGTGTGTCGCTGCTGTTACGACATCACGAAAAGTAAGCATTATCTTTGCCGGGGAAGGCACAGTCAGTCAACCTCCACAGGGGACACGTTCCAGATTTCCTCTGCGTACTGTTTTATTGTTCTGTCAGAGGAGAACTTACCCATATTAGCCGCATTGATAATGGACTTTTTTGCCCACTCTTCAGGGTTTTTCAGATAAAGCTCGGCAACTCTGTCCTGGGCATCACAATAGGCATCAAAATCAGCTGTAACAAGGAAGTTATCCTCGTAGAGCAGATTATTGACAATATCCCGGAAAATATCACCTTCAGCCTGGGAGAAATAATTATTGCTGATAAGATCAATCACGCGGCGCAGCCGTTCAGAGGTTTCGTAGTAATGGTACGGATTATGACCATTGCGATAGATCTCCTGCACATCATCGTTCTGCAACCCGAAGATAAACATATGCTCTTCGCCGATTTCTTCCGCCATTTCCACATTTGCACCGTCCATGGTACCGATGGTGAGAGCGCCGTTGAGGGCGAATTTCATATTCCCCGTTCCGGAAGCCTCTTTCCCTGCAGTTGATATCTGTTCGGACAGGTCCGCTGCAGGAATAAGATACTGCGCTGCGGAAACCCGGTAGTTGGGAACAAAGTAGAGTCGCAGAAGTCCCTTTGTATCGGGATCTTCGTTAATTACCTCGCCGACATTATTAATCAGTTTGATAATCTGTTTTGCCATGTAATAGCCCGGAGCGGCCTTGCCCGCAATAAGAACTGTCCGCGGCAGAAAATCCTCAGTATTTCCTTCTTTAATCTGCAGATACAGATGAATCGTATGGAGAACCTTCATGAGCTGACGCTTGTACTCATGGATCCGCTTGATCTCAACATCAAGGAACATGTTGGGA
>JBNJDQ010000078.1:0-10931 GCA_051745065.1 Fibrobacterota bacterium | reverse complement strand
TCATTATCTTTCATAATATTGCGAATCGCCGGTGCTTTAAGGGCAATAACCGGTGTTCCCGCTGCAAAGGATTCGGCTATGACCAGCCCCTGAGTTTCTGTTTTTGATGCATACACAAAAAGATCAAGAGAGCGATAGGCTTCTGTGAGATCATCTCCTTTTAAAACACCGACAGCGTGACAGCGGTCACGGACACCGGCTTCATCGCAGATGGAAAGCATCTCCTTCAGGGACGGGCCTTTCCCGGCAATGAGAAAATGGGCAGTCCGATTTTCCGCAAGGTATTGGGACACCGCGCGGGCCAGAAACCGGCTGTTTTTTTCCGGAGCAATGCGTGAAATAAACCCAAGCAAAAGAGCCGTTGAATCAATGCCCAGTTTTTTTTTGAGACCTGCCGGACCGGAGGGAGAGAATGCATTTGTTTCGATCCCCGTTGGAAGGACCGATATGGGGGTTGTGACGCCCTGCTTTTCCAGGCGTGTCCTGATATCTTCGCATGGAGCAATCACTCTGTCACAAAGATTAGCATAGCCCGTGGTAAGCTCACGGACAAAACGTTTCAGGGCGGGGGAATTGCCGGGGACATAATGGGTATATTGTTCAAAGGATGTATGATAGGTGAAAACCACGGGAATTGAAAACTCCGCTGACACGCGCTGAGCCGTATCTCCAATGAGAAACGGGTGATGGGCATGAACGATATCCGGGCGGAAGTTTTTCAGTTCTTTTTTTAAAGCAGATGTAAGGGGCAGGGGGACGGCAAAATCCGTTCCGTTGAAGTTTTGCACGGCAGGAATGCGAATGATTCCTTCTTCCCGTTCCGGTGCGTCCTGCAACTGTGGTGCTGCCACAAGAACAGAATGGCCTCGCTGCTCCAGTCTGCGGCTGAATATCTCCACCGATTTTTCCAGTCCCCCCACCAGGGGTTTATAGACATTGGTCATCATCAGAATATTCATTGTAGGTTCTCCTTTACGGGGTGGTATAATAATTGTGTACCAGCAGACTGCTGCGACCGGTTGGGGTGTAGCGCTTTCCCGACAGGCTAATCTCTGCTGGAGGACTGTCTTCCCGAAGGCCGTCCCATTGCACAATGAGATCATCATTCTGTCGGAATATCTGTACTGATACGGCTCCCCACTGCGTGGAGACCGGACCAAAGGAGATGTTTGGTGATCCCTCGAGCCATGCGGGGAAAACACCGCTGCAGAAAATAATCCTGTTTTCGTGTTGTTCTTCGCGGATAAACATGTGTTGTATCATGCAGAGCCATTCTGCAGCGGCCCAGACATGCTGGCCGTCGCCCATGCACCCGGTTTTCAGAGTTGGATGAATCGCCTCCGGCCATTGTCCTGTGGGGGAGGCGATCCGGGCAATTCCCCGTACCAAACGCTCAAAGCGGCGGTCACCGGCACGCAGCATTGCCTGCGCGGTATGGAGTGTCAGGTAGGGGTTTATGCCTGAATGGCTGATGTCGTGAAAAAGGGTGTCATCAACCATGCAGTTATGGAAAAGAAAATCTGTCGTGGCTGTTATCCGCGGGTCATCGGGAGAAAAAACCTGCAGAGGGTAACTGGCCGCGAGGGAGCCAACGGAACCGCTGTCAGGACGCCGGTGCGGGGATGCCGGCATGGCTGTGGTGTGTGTTTTTCCCTTCACCTGCGCCAGGCTTTTTTCCGTGGCATCACGGAGTTCTTCCCCGGCTGTGTGGAAACGGCGGGCGTCCTTCTCCATATCAATCATTTCCAAAGCTTTGCTGAGAGAGAAAAGCCCTGCAACAGCCCAGAAATTATCCCAGTAATAGTTGTCATTGGGACCGAGGTGTTCGGCACTGAAGCCGGCAGGAAGAATTCCCGCAGTGAGCGGATCTTTTCGGTCCTGCGGGTTTCGTTTTTTTATGATCCACTTACCGCCGCGAATCATATCCTTATGCCACTCTGAAAGGATCTCTTTACCTGCCACCCGCGCTGTTTCTGTGATAAACCACAGCACCTGGCCGTTGGAATCCCATTCGCCGTTTTGCGACTGAAAATAGCCGAATGGTGTTTGATGCTCAAAAAAGAGGCGGCAGATACCGACGGCCTGATCGATCATTCCCATACGGAGAAAGGCGTGACCGATCAGGGCGGCGTCGCGAATCCAGTAATGTTTGTAGGTAAAGGGGCCGGCATAGATTGTACTCTGATAATGCAGGAGAATCGTGCGTTTGGATATATCAAACAGACGAATGAAGTCGTTTTCCACTCCGGAGAATGTGCACGTATCGGCAAGGGCGGTATTCCAGATCTTATCCGGACTGTCTCCGGGGATCTGTGTTTTTTTGGCGGTGTGGTACGGAACTCTGACCGTTATACTTCTGCCCGGGGGTGAAACACGATACAGGGCACCGCCGTTTGCCATTCCCACAGGGCAGGAGATCTGCTCACCGGTTTTGGTGGATTTGCGTGGTGGTATGTCCATGCTGGTGCGAAAATCACCATTGGCATAGTTGGACAGCAGTATGGCATCGGGGGTGGAGGCAAAGTCAATATTTTCTGATTTGTTAATTCGCCACCGTCGGTTTTCCTCTTCCGTGGTTATGGCGTGTATAAAACTGACCCCTTCCGGGTTAAAAGGGCGCACGGCACAGATCAGAGTCCCGTCGCTTTGTGTGTCAACAGATACGGTTATACGGCAGTATATTTCATGTTCATCATGCTCAACACTGACCGTTTCTTTCAGGGTCGTTTGCTGATTCCTATGTACAGAATGGAGCGCAGGATTTCCCCGGTAGGTCAACTCCTGCGAAGAATCTTTGTTTCGTGAAGGATAGAGAGGCGGGCCTGTATCCGGAATAAACCAGAAATCAAGAGACCAGCCGTCAAAAAAAGGGGTGGTCAGTCCGCGGGGATCAACCAGAGGGAGTTCTTCGCAGCCGGGCCAGCCAAGGGCGGTCCAGTTGCGATGTGTCAGATTCATATGTGTTACGGAAAAGGCCCGGGGCAAAAAAGAGGGGCTGCGCGGGTCAAACTGCTCCTGAACCCAGTAGGGCCAGATCCAGTCCAGATTATGCTGAATTGCCTGACTGTTGAGCAGAGCCCGTGCCTGAAATACTGCGGAGGTTCGCAGCAGTTCCACCGGTGCAAGAACCTCGGAGGGTTTGGCAAAACGATTGAATTGATGCAGCAGCAGGATCGGGTCTACAAAATTATGTGCACGGGATACTTTCTGAAGAATCCATTTCCAGGGAAGCCAGTTCAGTTTCATAGTTCCTCCTGATTGGATATTTTACTCATATTCAGCTGAGAGAAGCGTGACTGCGGTGTTATCACTCTTCATATTTTTACATATTGCAGCTGGTTCTGCAATCTTTCTGTTACATCACATGGCATACCATCCGGACGGCCCTCTCTATTGTATGAGCAGTCTGTTGCCGTGATCAGCCCGGTATCAGATTGTATCGGCGGGTTTTGAGCTGGGGTACCTGCCGTGCAGATCGGATAGCTCATAACTGAGAGCCTTTGTGGAGATACTGATCTCCCACAGGGAAAAAGCAAGGGAAATGAGAAGGCAGCTCAGGGCTATTCCAAAGAGAATCTCCCCGGCAATCACTCCTGTCAGGAAAAGGGCGAACATGGAAAGGGTGCAAAAGAGAAAGGCCAGTACACCCAGGGTCTGCATGTAGCGGATAAGGCGAAGACGGATACGGAGATTGGAGATCTGTTCGGCAATGCGCTTTGTGCGGGATTCCTCTTTTTCATGGAGGGTACGTACAAGCTGTGCGAGGACAAGAAATCGATTGGTATATGCCAGAAGCAGCAGGGATATGGCCGGAAAAAGCAGGGCCGGTGTTGTCACGGTTATTTCCACGATAACTCCTTTGGCGAAATTTCAAAATACATTTCTCCGGAAAGAGAAGGGGCTTCTCCTGAGAAATTTCCGGCACGGTAATTGCTCACTCGTTTATCTGGAGGTGCGTATGATTGGATCAATCAACCGATATCAGGAGCTTGCCGGGGCGCAAAAGATGAAGCGGGGGGAAAAAATTTCCGCTGTTTCCCGGGAGTTTCAGCAGATTTTTACAGAAATGATGGTAAAGTCCATGCGTTCCACCGTACCCTCCGGGGGCCTCGTGGAAAAAAGTATGGCCGAAAAAATGTATCAGCAGATGCTGGATTCAGAGATGTCCCGCGTTCTCAGCGAGCAGGGCCCCGATGTTCTGGCCCGGGGGATTGAGCAGCAGGTTACCGGTAGAAGCAGTGCGGCTGATCATCTCCAAAGTCTCGATCGCGGAGGAGTGCGCCCCCGAATACCTTCTGAAAAACCGCAGGCTGAAAAACCGAAGTCAGAGCAGAAACAGCTGTCCCCGTCAGCCCCAAAACCCGCTACCACTGCTCTGCCGGATTCTTTGCGCAACAATCCGGTCTATGAACGGTATTCCCCCTACATCGGCGGTGCATCGCAGAAGCACGGTGTTACCCGCGAGCTGATCACGGCGATAATTCAGGCAGAATCCGCCGGACGCCGGGATGCGCAGTCTCCTGTGGGGGCCAAGGGCCTCATGCAGCTGATGGATCCCACTGCGGAGGCGATGGGGGTTCAGAATGTCTTTGATCCCGCCGATAACATCAATGGAGGAACGCGGTACTTCAAAAAGATGTTTGATCGGTACCGTGGAGATCTGGATAAAGCCCTTGCCGCCTACAATGCAGGGCCCGGGAACGTTGATAAGTATGGCGGCATTCCTCCCTTTCGCGAAACCATGCAGTATGTACAGAAGGTGAAGAGGATGGCAGGATATGAAGATTAATGCCGAAGAATCAGACAGAATGATTGATATTGTTCGTAACGAGATTGCTCTCTACGAACAGATTTATGAGATTTCCGTACAATTGAAAAAGGCCCTGGCTGCGGATAATCTTGATGACATCACAGGATGTGTGAAGCAGCAGGATGCCCGCAGCGAGGAATTACGCCTTCTGGAAGAGAAGCGTCTGGATCAACTGCGAGACCTGTACGGTACGGGCGAACTGCCCCGTCTTTCTCAGGTGTGCCGTGACATATCCGGGGACCGGCGCGAAACCCTTGAAAGACTCACGGAAAAGCTTAAAGATCTTCTGCGCAGGAACCGAAGTATAAGTGTAGAGAATGAATTGATGATAAAATCCCGTCTGGGAAATGTCAAAAAAGATATCGAATTGATTGCAGGCTTTAACAAAGAAGATTCCGGATACGGGCACAATCGAAAGAAGCAGTCCACAAAACGGAATATCGTAAACAGAAAAGCGTAAGGCGGAAAAATGGGACTTTTTTCAACATTGAGTTTAGGTAACAGAGCGCTTCAGGCATCACAGCTCGGCCTTGATGTTACCGGGCAGAATATTGCCAATGCCAATGTTGAGGGATATTCCCGCAAGCGTTTAACGCAGACAGCAGCATATCGCTATGACGGGACCTACGGTCAGGTCGGTTTCGGGGTGAATGTGGAAAACATCGCCCGTATGCGCAATGAGCATATTGATACACAGATTCGTGGGCAGCTTGAAGAAATGGGGCGCTTTCAGGCAGTTGATTCCACCCTGGAGACCCTTGAGGGAATTATGAAAGAGCCCAGTGATAACGGTATTCAGCATTATATGGAGAAGTTTTTTGACAGCTGGGAAAATCTGTCCAACAATCCCAAGGATCAGGCGGCGCGCACCATGCTGAGCACTCAGGCGGAAACCCTGACAAGTGTCTTTCACAATTTTGACAGTGAGCTGAGCAAGCTGCGTGATGGGAACAATAACCAGATTGCAGCGGAAGTAAATGATGTAAATAAGGTTCTTCGGGAGCTTGACAAACTGAATAAAGAGATTACCTCCGTGGAGCTTGCCGGACAGAATGCCAATGACAGCCGTGACCGGCGTGATCAGATTCTGAAGGATCTTTCCGAACTGATTGACTACGATATCCGTGAGGATTCAAGCGGTGCAGTTACGCTGACCTCCGGCGGAAATATCCTGATATCCCCCACAACGGTGAATCAGCTTGAGGTGTTTGAAAACAGTGCCTCAAAAGAGGGAGATCGGGATTTTCATCAGTACAAAATCCGTATCAGTTCCAGCAAACGGGAGATGAAAGTCAACGGTGGAAAAATAAAAGGGCTTATTGATACCCGGGATACCCTGATTCCCAAATATCAGGACAAACTTGATAATCTTGCTGTTGCCCTGACAGAAAAGGTGAATGAACAGCATAATAAAGGGTATAACCTGAACGGATACACCAGTTTTGACTTCTTTAATCCCACTGCCACCGGCGCCGCTGATATTGCTGTGGCCGATACGATTAAGTCCAATGTGGATAATATCGCTGCGGCCCGGGGCGGTTCCGTGGAATCCGCTGCGCAGAACGTTATTCCTGCAACGGCTCTCAATACTTCAACCGGCTGGGTCGAGCTTACCAAGGACGGCGTTTCCGATGATGCATCGAATATCGTAAAAGGCTCAATAACGGTAAAGGTTAATCAGAGCGGTACCGATAAAGTACTTGAAGAGGGAACTGATTACGCAATCGATTACCGTGACGGTACCATTCAGTGGCTCAATGCCGGATACGACGGAAATGAGAAGGTGGTAGACTTTGATTACATGTCGGGTAACTTTCCCGGTCCCGGCAATAACGAAAATGCAATTGCCATGAGTGAGCTTCGTGATGCCGTCACGATGACTGCTGACGGCAATCGGGTTGATAATATGAGTTTCAGTGACTATTACGGGGCGACAATTGGTGAACTGGGGATTGACCGGGATGAGGCGGCATCCAACAGCAAAACGCGGGAAGTTCTTATTGAAGAGTACAGAGGACGGCAGGATTCGGTGGCAGGGGTCTCTCTTGATGAAGAGATGGCCAATTTAATAAAGTATCAGCATACATATCAGGCGTCGGCACGGATAATTACCACGACCAGAGATATGCTTGATATACTGATGCGGATGTAAGGAGCACAATATGAGGACAACATTTAACTCCGTAAACAATCATGTAAAGTACGTGATTCAGGAGCGGTACGCAGAACTTGCGAAAATGCAGAAGAAACTGGCGACCGGCAAAGAGCTTCAGCGTGCATCTGATGATCCCATCGGTGTTACCAATGCCCTGGAGCTGCGTTCTCAGCGCTCACGCCTGGAGCAGTATGAAAAGAACATGGATGATGCAAAATCCTGGATGAAGGTCAGTGATACAGCCATGTCAAGTATGCATGAAGTAATGAAACGGGCCAACGAGCTTGCGGTTCAGGCGGATAATGACACTCTTTCTTCGCAGGAACGGAATCAGATAACCGAAGAGGTGGGCCAGCTTACAAAGCAAATGGCGTCATTGGTAAATACCAAGTACAAGGGAAATTATATTTTTTCCGGGTCCCATACGAATTTGCCCGCCCGTCCGGTGAAGTCTTCCGCAGCTGTTTCTTCCGATGATTATGCAAATCATAAAATGGCATATTTTGACGGAACCGCTCCAGTGGGGCCAAATACCTTTCAGCTAATGTCTCCGGAAGGCTCGGCCGGGACAGGTGATGATATCGCGGTTGACCGGATTGTTCCGGGCTCATTTTCACTTTCTGCCAACGGTACAGCTCTTGAAGAAGGTACTGATTACAATGTTGATTACAAAGCCGGAACAATCACCTTTATTCCCGATGCTGCAACGCACGGTGCAGACAGCGATTTTGCTCCGGGAAGCGGGAATTATAACTCTGCATCCCTTGAACTGAATTTTGATTATGTCAGTGAGAGTGAGAATAAATACGGCGATCGAATCAGTACAAACTCTCGCATTAAGCGTGAAATTGAATCGGGTATATCAATTCCTGTTAACACCAGTTTCTACGATCTGGAAGTGGATAACGGGGTTAATCCTGTTAAATCACTTATTGATCTGGGGTCTGCTCTGTTGGCAAACGATACCGATAAGATTCAGAATACCATGGAATCCCTTGATAAAGCATCGAATAAAATCCTGAATTCCCAGGCGGAAAACGGTGCGCGGATTAACTTTGTGCAGACAACAGGTGACCGGAATGTCAAACAGCAGGAAGAGGCGGTTGACAGTATTTCCGCTCTGGAAGATGCAGATTATGCAGAAATTGTAGCGGATTACTCCGTTGCGCAGACAGTCTTTACAACAGCCCTGCAGTCGACAGCAAAGATTATGCAGCGTTCCCTTGCGGATTTTATCTAACTTTTCAAGGAGGAAAAGATGCCACGGATAAACCATAATATACCGGCCATGATTACAGCAAACACGCTCATGCGGACAGAGAGAGAACTGTCTCTTTCCATTGAGCGGCTCTCAACAGGGCAGAAGATCAATACAGCCTATGATGACGCCGCCGGATACAGTGTATCCGAGCAGCTCCGTCTTGAAACACGTAACCTCAGCATGGGAAGCCAGAATATTCAGAACGGTAAATCCCTTCTTGATATTGTCAACGGCGGTCTTACAGAGATAGAAAGTATTGTCAACCGTATGCGGGAACTGGCGGTGAAATCAGCCAATGGGTCCCTGACCGATGAGGACCGCCAGCATATTCAGGACGAAACTGATCAGCTCATCAGCGAAGTGGATCGCGTTGCGGGCAGTACGGAATTTAACGGCAATCCTCTTATCGACGGCAGTGCGCCCTGGGGGTCTGCGCAGGGGGGCAAACTGCATATCGGCTCCGGCTACGATACCAGCTCCGATATCTTTTATATCCGTCTGCAGAGCATGAAGACTGATGATACCGGTTTGGGAATCGGTCCTGCAGCGGCTGATCCCATCGATCTTACGACCTCTGCTTCGGCACAGGAATCCATATCGAAACTGGACAGCGCCATACAGACAATTAACTCACAACTTGCCAATGTGGGGGCCTACGGAAACCGTCTTGAGCATGCCCTGAATAATCAGGAAAGTATGAAGCTTAATATGACCGCAGCTGATACCATTATCCGCGATACGGATATGGCCGAAGAATCAGCAAAGCGTGCGCAGCTCTCGGTGCTGCAGAATGCCGGAATAAATGTGCTTGCCCAGGCCAATTCCTTTCCCAAAGAAATTATGACTCTTCTGAAAGTGTGACTTTTTCCTTTACAATCGGCAAAACAGAATATATTATGTGAATCTACAGGATAAGGGGTTGCGGTATCGTGACAGAAGAAACAGAGCAGACAACAGGTAAAGAGTATCTGGCAAGTGATATTATCACTTTTCGGGACGGCCTGCCGGGTTTTCCCGACAGACGCCAGTTTATTATTGTCCGCGAAGAGGATATAGCCCCCTTTGAATGGATGATCAATGTTGATGATGATACGGATCTTCGCTTTGCTGTGGTTAATCCCTTTTATATTTACCCTGATTACACACCGGAAGTTCCCGATTTTCAGGTGAAGGATCTTGCTGTTTCCGACGCATCGGATCTGACGGTTTACGCCATAGCTACAATACACGATGATTTTAAAAAAACCACGGTGAATCTTTCAGGCCCTGTTGTGATCAACGTTACGCGCAGACTTGCAAAGCAGGTTATTCTCGATACCGATAAATACAGCACCAAAGAACCGGTACTGCGGGACTGATATGCTGGTATTGACACGAAAAACAGATGAAGCCATTCGTATCGGTGATGACATTGTGATTAAGGTTGTGCAGGCGGGGAATAACACCGTGAAAATCGGAATTGAAGCCCCCCGTTCTGTTGCTATCAATCGCGAGGAAGTGTATCAGCGTATACAGAAAGAAAACCGCGCTGCTTCAGCCGCGTCTCAGAGCAGTTCCATTAAGGGTCTTGCGGATATGCTGAAACAGAAAAAAGGAGCCGACGAAGAGAATCACCCGAAGGAATAATCTTCCTTCAGTCTTATCCCTTTATACTCCAGGAAAATCCCCAGGTGAAATTAACTCCCGGCATGAAATATCCCGGTACATAGGCATGATTGCGGTTGAGAAGATTATTCGCCTTCAGATAGAAGCGAAAAGTTTTGATTTCTCTGCTGAACTTTGCCGCCAGGTCAATCACCTCTTTGCTCCAGGAATCGGTACCGTACACTTCTTTCCGGTGACGTCTGCTCCAGTACGTTCCGGTCAGATCGATGTAGAGATGAGCGGGACTGACAGGGCTTTCGTGTTGAAAGCGAAGTGTATTAACGGTTTTAAAGCGCGGCTTTTCATCGGACAGGTAGATATCACCCGTAAACAGGGCGTTTTCGGTCAGGTTCACGGATATTCCTGTGGTAAATACATCCTTTGGTGACGTGTAGGGAGCGATGTTTCCGGGCCAGTATTTGCCGATGCTGCTGCGGTCGAAGTTATCCGCCCGTGACCATCCTGCACGCAGAGTAAGCGGATCCTTTCTGAATGACACATCGGCCCCGGTTTGCAGGTAGAGATCTCCGTAATGTTCTTCACGGTATTGGGAGGTATCTGCTGTCAGAACAGCACCTGTGTCGTAAGGGATGAGCAATGCCATGAGCTGTGTCGCGCCGTATGCGCTGAGGGTGAAAGGGCCTTTGTTAATGGTTCCCGAGCCCTGCCAGAGGGGCAGCACCCGGTCAGGCTGTTCACCGCTGCGAAGATGCAGGAGTCCCGCCGCACCGTGGAGATGGCTGTTTTTCGTAAGGGAAAGCGTATCACCCATAAGAATACGATTGCGGTGAATAACCGTGGCCGCACCGCTGTAGCGCTCTGTTCGATCTCTTCGCAGGCGCGTTTTCAGGTAAATTCGGTGTCTTCGGGCAGGATTCTAATGTATGTGTGCCGCCGCGTCCTGTCCGGTTTTGCGGCCCCGTCTACTCAAAGACATCCCCGCCGCACTGAACCGGTTGAGGGTGTGTGTCACGGATTCAGCGCTTCCCTGCAGGCTGAGGGATAATGTCTGAGTCAGATTCCGTGAAATTTCGCCGGTCACCCGTGAGAGATAGTCACTG
>JBNJDQ010000077.1:0-11053 GCA_051745065.1 Fibrobacterota bacterium | reverse complement strand
AGAAACTCAGGGGCTGGTCATAGCCGAATCCTTTGCAGCGGGAACACCGGTTATTGCCCTTAAAGCACCGGCGATTCGCAATATTATGAAAGATAATGAAACCGGGCGGCTGATACAGGAAGAATCACCGCAGGCCTTTGTGGAAGGCATTCAATGGTATGAAAATCTTTCCGTGGATGAAAAGGAGAATCTTCACCGCCGGTGCATTGCAGAAGGTAAAAAGTATTCCATTGAAAGAAGTATCGATGCAATCGAATCCCTGTACACGGACGGGGTGAACGAAAAACGGCATACTCCCGAAGATGCACAACTTCAACTGCTGGAAAAAACGCGCAGCAGAATCGATCGGGAAGTGCAGATGCTGCAGAACTTTTTCCAGGCTACGGGAAAAGCGATACGAAAGAGTTCTCACTAAGGAGCCCGCTGTGAAACACCGAAACCTCCTGCAGCAGAAACTCCATCAGCTGCGCGAAATGATACGCCTCTTTGCGTCTGCCGGAAACCAGTCCACGCGTCCCACTGCACAAAGGGGACTCATTATGATACAAATTGACGGACTGGGAGAAAAGCCCTTCATGCAGGGGCTGAATGAAAACAGAATGCCCTATCTGCAAAAACTGATCTCACGAAATAATTACACCCTTCAAACCCTCTATTCCGGTCTTCCCTCCAGTACGCCCGCAGTGCAGG
Source organism: Fibrobacterota bacterium (assembly GCA_051745065.1). Classification (GTDB taxonomy): domain Bacteria; phylum Fibrobacterota; class Chitinivibrionia; order Chitinivibrionales; family Chitinivibrionaceae; genus Chitinivibrio. Next base: position 10,363 of record JBNJDQ010000077.1, on the reverse strand, counting down.
GGGAACTTTTTTACGGCATCAGAACTCTGGTTCCGGCATATGGATACTACGACCGAAAGCAAAAGCGCCTCATCCGCACCTTTGGAACGGGGGAAGCACAGCGCCTTGAACACTCCCTTGCAAACACAAAGAACAAGCTCCTTGAGACAGGATCTGCCTACGCAAACATTTTTACCGGCGGCAGTTCCCGGGCGGAATACTGCTTTTCATCCCTGGGAATATCCCTGAATCGTGCTGCATCAGTACTGCGCGTTGGAGGCATCCCCGCTCTTGTCAGACGGATTCCGGGCAAGATATCCAGAACCATCAGAGCTGCAGTACTCACAGTTCTGGAGGCGGTACTTGCGGTCTACGCCATGCTCATCGGGCTGATTCACCAAAAGAATATCCTAAAAGAACTTACCTTTATTCCCGCCAGAGTGGCGGTATGCGGAACACTTCGGGAAGTGGTAACCGGCAAAGTTCGCGAGGATATTGCAGCGAAAATCCCCGTCATTCATGCAAATTTCCTCGGCTATGATGAGCAGTCTCACCGGCGCGGCCCGGATTCAGGTTTTGCCCACTGGACCCTTCGCGGAATAGATGACGCCATTCGCCGCATCGGTGAAAAGGCGGATACTGTACAGGGTATTGACTATGAACTGTGGGTGTATTCAGACCACGGTCAGATCAAAACCAACTCTTTTGAAGCCATGCACGGAGTTTCTCTTCCGGCTGCAGTGCGCCGGATTACTGAAGAAATGAACCTGCCCTTTACTGGTGTATTTACCTCTGAGCTGGATATATCACTCTCCCGCGTCAATCTTCTGCATCCCCAGGGGCACAGGGATTCAGCAGATGAAACAGAGTTCGCCGAAACCGAAGGGAGAACTTCCCCTACGCCGCAAGAAGGAATCCGCATTGCCATCGGCGGCCCCGTAACCCATGTCTATCTTCCCGATGCCTGGAGCATCTCGGCCCGGCGCAGATTCAGCCGCGAACTCAGCCGAAGATGGCAGATTCCCCTGATTGCCCGGGTGGAACCCAAAGGAACAGCATTTCTCAGTGCCGGAGCACAGCAACAGACCATCCCCGGGGACGAAGAGGTGCTCTTTGGCAGTGATCATCCTTTCATAAAAGAACTATCCCGGGATCTTATCGCCCTGACTGAGCATACAAACGCCGGTGATCTCATATTCTTTGGCTGGGCAGCGGGAAGCACGCCACTCTCATTCACGGCGGAAAACGGTGCCCACGGCGGGTTTTCCCCGCAGGAAACTGCCGGAGCAGCTCTTCTTCCGCGCTCCCTTACGGAGAGCAATACCCGCGGATTTCTCCGCCCCCTGGACCTGCGCCGCGAAGCCCTTTCTGTTCTGGACAGAGAGAAAAGCACGTGCCGCACAAAACAACAGGAATCGGTTCACCCCTTTCCGCACCGTCCATTGCGCATCACAACGTATAATATCCATTCCTGTATCGGCATGGACGGCTACGTCTCAACAGAACGAATTGCCGAAATAATCAGGCGTTGTGATCCGGATATTGCTGCTCTGCAGGAGGTGGACCGGGGACGACAGGTCTCGGCCATGGCTGACCAGACTCAGGAACTGGCGGAAAAAACAGGAATGTTCGCCTATTATTTTCCCTCCCGTACACAGGGTGGTGCCTACGGAAACGCCATTCTTTCACGCTACCCACTGCAACAAGTGCAGACAGGAATCCTTGCCGGCCCGCCACGTTCTGAACAGCGCAGTGCCCAGTGGTACCGCCTTTCCACGCAAGCCGGTACAATCTCCATAATCAACACGCATCTGGGATATCGAAAACATGAAAAAAGACAGCAGATACAGGATCTTCTCAAGAACTGGGTTGACAAAGCCCCCAAAGAACCGCTGATTCTCTGCGGCGATTTTAACGCTACACCGAAATCCAAAGAATATCGTATACTCAGGGCAGAGCTTGCGGACTGCCTCTCGGGCATACCGGGAGATTTCCGTACCTGGATGAATTTCTCCCGTCTTGATCATATTTTTATCAGCAGTGATCTTTCAGCCCGATCAGCCACTGTGCCGAACACTGCTCTCAGCAGAAAAAGCTCGGACCACGCTCCCCTGAGTGTCGAGGTCACTCTCCGCCAAGAGAAATAATCTTTTCATCTGAGGCAGAGTGTATTTTCACAATAAAAAAGGAAAAATGATGTATCAACTGGGTGATTATAACGAACTAACCGTACTTGACGAAACGGAGCACGGCTATCTGCTTGACGGCGGAGACCGGGAGATTCTACTTCCCGCTGCAGAAACCACGCAACAGCCGGCCCCGGGAGAACAAATACAGGTCTTTCTCTATTGCGATTCCGAGGACCGTATCACCGCAACGGGGCGTACCCCCGCCCTCACCGCTGAAAGCTTTGCCCCACTGAAAGTAAAGGAAATAACTCCCATTGGTGCTTTTATGGACTGGGGCCTTCCCAAGGATCTGCTTCTGCCCTATGGAGAAATGTTTGGCCGCCCCGAAGAAGGTGAAACCGTTGTGGTACGCCTCTGCGTTGATGACCGCACGGAACGGCTCTTTGCAACCTCACGGCTGCGCCGCTTTCTCTCGCCGCCACCGAAGAATATATCTCCGGGAACAGCTGTTGACGCGTTGATCTATGAAATTACAGAATACGGTGCCCGGGCCATTGTGAACAACAGCTTTGACGCCATGCTGCACCGTTCAGAATTTCGTGACACCGTACAGATCGGTGCGCGGATCAGTTGCTACATCAAGCAAATATATACTGATGAAGACAAAGTGGATATCAGTTTTGCTCCGGCAGATCCGGGCTCACGCAACAGCGAGGCCCAACGAATTCTTGCACTTTTGGACGATGCAGGGGGCTTTCTCCCCTACAGTGATAAGAGTGCCCCCGAAGCAATTCAGCGATATTTCGGCGTCAGCAAAAAGACCTATAAAAAGCTGATCGGCAATCTGCTCAGACAGGGCAGGATCAGTATCACTGCCGGAGGAATTACCCGTAGGTAAACCGGGCCGATACCGCGTGGATCGGCCATGAAAATACGACGACCCTCATTCATTCACACCGCTGCCAAAGATTAACACACCCTGCCTCTGATGTGCATAAAACAGAATGTAAAGATATGAAAAAAGCTCCCCCGGAAAGGGAGAGCTTTTTGATTTACCCAAACAAGTAAAATCCGTTAGAATTTCGCATTAAAGGAAACTGAAACAGAACGTCCGGGGTTCTGAGGATCAATATAACCACCGTCAGCATATGTCGCATCTTCTTGACCACTACCAAAGTTATGCTGAGTAGTACCAGCATCACTATAAAGCCAAATACCGGGCTGATAATACGTGTTATCTGTCAGATTTTTAACCATTGCTTCCATACCGAAGTTTTCATTGAAATCAACACGAAAGTTCATATCAAGAGAGTAAAAGTTTCCATTGTTCTCTTCAATATAATTGGCATCATCATCGGCATCACCACCATTACGATACTTGGGAATATAGTAAAAAGAAGGTGTCAGGGTCATCGGCACAAGGGCACGATTTGTATATGACACTGCTCCGTTAAATTTACTCTGGGGCACACCCTCAAACTGTGTCTCATCACTCGCCTTTTCCGCATACGCAAAGCTTCCGCCGGCCATAAGCACAAGATCTTTAATCGGAGCACCTTTCACATCAGCCTCAACACCATACGCACTGATTGTATCGTCTGAGTTATCATAAATCTGACGATCGCCCCAATTAAACTTAGTAATTTCATCTATTGTTTGATTGTAAAAGCCAGCAACATTGGCAGATACCTTTTTATTGGAAAAGTTCACACTGCTTTCCCAAGAGCGAATCACTTCAGCACCTAGTTCAGGTACTTGTGACACAGAATCTTTTTGTCCAGCAGCCTCAAGCTCTCCAATCACCTCCGCATTGACACCGGCAGATTTAATACCGGGAGCCCGCAACGCCGTACCATAAAGCAGTTTCATATTCAGCTTATCGGTAAACTTCTGGACAACACCGGCACGGGGAGAGAACTGAGAAAAGGTATTTTCCTCGGTATACCCAATGTCTTCTCGAAAACCTGCAGTAAGATTCAATCCGGCAAGAACATCAAAGCTGTTCTGATACTGACCGTAGAAAGAGATTGTATGAAAAGGATCACTTTCCCAAGCAGAAGGGAAAACAATCTCCGTTTGCTCACCATCAGCTATAAACTTATAACTCCCAAAAGACTGATCATGACCGAGACTCTTGCGTACATCATAGTTCGCACCGAAAATCACATCACCTGCATCTTCCGAAATAGTGTAATGCCCTTCAAGAAGTGTTTCGAAATCTGCAACTTTTACCATATACTCTTCAACAACCGAAGCATACTCAGCATCTGTAACAGCATGCTCAACACTCTGGTTGCCAAGAACATACGAATTAAACGAGAACTTATCAGAGAATTCCTTCTCATACTTAACATAGGGAATCATAATTTCCCAAGTCATGTTATTAAGGGGTGAACTGTTCATCCACCAGAATTCTCCCAAACCTCCACTCTTTCGGGAATACAAATACCCGCCGGTAACACCGCTCAAGGGTCCGGAGGTCTTCTTATAATTCATATTAAAGAAAGTAGCATTCTTATCATCCCAATTTCGATAGGCATCCTTCTCAACATCAACAACGTCAGTTGCCCCTGTCTCTGTACTTGTGTAAGTACGAGTTCCACGGAATTGAGTGGGTAGTCCATCAGTTTCCTTCTGAAAATGACTCACATCGATATTGAAAACCCCTTCTTCGTTTCGAGCAGACATATGTCCCATGGCTCTTTTGGAAAGCTCATCACTGCCAAAGGTCACTTTTCCTTTTGCTTCAACGCCTTCTTCCTGAGTTGTTTTGTTCACAACATTTACAACACCGAAAAATGCCCCCGTACCGTAGAGAGCGGAACCGGGGCCTTTTAGAAATTCAACCCGCTTTGCTCCATACAAAGACATCTCTTCTTCCACGGGAACAGCACCACCCCGTGCATGGCGAACGGGAATACCGTCAACCATAAGGAGATGCTTGTTGTTTTCAAAGCCGGAAGCCTTCTGACCGCGGGTTTCGAGATTAATTTCACCTATTGACCTATACGAACTATACCCGGTCGTCAGATTTGCAAGATCGCGAATTGTATAATACCCAAGATTTTTCATATCATTCTCAGAATACGCGACAATCATACCGGGAGCATCGGAGATCTTCTCCGCCTTCTTTGACGCAACAGTCACTTCCATGTTCAGAAGTGCACTCAAATCAAGATCCTGCCCAGCCTCTTCTGCAAAGACAGAGCTTCCAATCATACCAACCGCAGCTGCAGCGAGCCCAGTTTTCTTAAACACACTAAAAGGATTCATAAACCACCCCTTTTAAAAGTTAATACATTAGTAACACAATGATTCTATCACACATTTAGATAATTACAAGTTTTTTTATAATATTTTCGCAACAAAAAACGAAGGGGCCTTTAATTAATTGATCAACATCACCATTTCCCACGTATTCAAAACCTTGCAAAGGAAATGAACCATGAGCAGTGATTGGAACATTTGCTTTTTTTGTAAACATAAAAACAGTACTCGAAATTATCCGTCATGTATTGTATACATTACTGTGTGTGCAAACCCTTGGATTTAAATATACCCGGTGTAGCTGATACATATCAACTCCACCACGGATATCGAACAGGGAAACAGGGAAAGCATTTCAAGCAACGCCCTGCCGGGGATTTCCGCGGGAACGTGAACGGATATGAACCATTCAACCAAATTCTTTGGAGGATCTATGATACAATTGCGATTCTTTCTTATTATCTCCACCCTGCTGGTCCTGACCGCCTGCATCACCGATTCCGATGATACGCAGTCAGATTTTTCCGATGCAGAACAGGAGAAGGACTTCTACATCAGCCTTGCCAAAAACATGCAGGAACCTGTCGGTATCGGCAGCAATCTGAAGTTAAATGTGGATTCCGGTATCTTTGATCCTGACAGCCTGAATCTGCGCAGCCGCGCCCTTGATGATCTGCCGGGAAAAGGCGATACCCTCTACGCAGACAGCACCACAACCCTGATTGTGACGAACGTTGAGGATTCAGCTAATCTGACCGAAGGATATTTCAGCAGGCTGTACACCGCTCAACTGACCTCAGAAATCACTGCGGATTCAGCGGGAGAAGTGAATACGGGTACATTTCTTACAATGGCTGAGCTGAACGTGTTTTACCAGAATGACAGCCTCCACATGGATACTCTGCGAATGCTCAACAGCTCCTACACAGGCTCCCGCCAGCGGGATCTGGCTGTGCCCCGAAAAGATTCACTCCGGATTGAATTCACCTATGGAGATACGACCGGCATCGACAGCGCACGCCAGTGGATGAAAAATATGACACCGGACCACGGCCTCGGCGATACGTCTCTCTCCATTCTTGACAGCACGGACAGCAAAGAAAACACCTCCCATGGGCATGGAACATACTTCCATGCAGACCGCGAAAAAACATACTCCTACAATTTTATCATTGAGAATTTCGCCTTTGGAGCAGCCGATTCAACCGCCTATTACGAGCACACCACAACGGTAACGATGGAAGTGGAAACAGAAAAAGTTGCAGGGCCGCTGACCCTGACAATTGTGTACCGTCCCGATGTAAATGGCGATGGCCGTGCGGATATTCATAAGCGTGATGTTACTATTGCATCGGCGGGAGAAATTATAACGAAACTCAGGGGAGATATCAACACAGGAACATGGACGGAAAGGGAGTAACTCTTTCCGGAGTGAAAGGGGTATGCAAAGACACAAGTATACCCCGTATTACCGCCAAAACAGCATTGCGGGAGATCGCGAATTTGACATTTCAGTAAACAGTATGAATACCATAGGAACCCGGAAAGAGACTACCCATTTCGATCTTTCCTGATACAGCCCTGAAAGTCAGTAGGGCAGTTCATTTTCAGGGGGCAGGTGCCGCAATTATAGCGAAACCAGGATTGACGGAAACTTTCTGCGTTTTCACGTATCCAGGAACGAACAAATGTATCACCGGGATCACGCTGCAAACGAATCCCTTCTTCCCACTTCTTTCGCAGAATGAGTTCTTTCTCCGCCCGAATGTATGCCCGAAACTCAGTCTTCATACAACCTCACAGAGAGCTTGGTAGGCATCACTTAAATAGTAATCAGAACAACCGAAAATTGCCATAAAAAAATTAAAACATCCGCAATTTTGATAAAAAATCAATTCTTTTTTGCTCAGACCCCGGCAGATCACCCAATATTGAGAGAAAATATCCGTGAATACGATCCGCAGAACAGCTGATACAAAAGGCAATACCGGAGAATTAACAACAGCAGATAATCCATTGTAATTACACCGCGCAGAAATCATTACCTCTTTGATTCTACAAAGTACTGGCCGTTGCTTTGTGAATATCGATTATAGAAATCAGGACCTATTTTAAAATTACCGGAAAAGCATATTTATTATCGCCGGAAGCGTACTCATCCTTCAGAAGTTGCGACAGAGGCATGCTGATATAGTAAGTTACCGACGTATCCCGGGGTGAAAGCTTCCAGATAATGTTTGACATAACAATTCGATTATAGTAGTTGGTGTACAGGGAACGACTTCCCAGATCAACCCGGCCAAGGGTATCAGTAGTGCCGAAAAGAATCGGGGAAGTGCCGATACTGCCATCCTTCCAGGAGACTCCGTAGGCTTCAAAGTCAACAATACCCCGCGGATTCTGAAGGCTGTCAATAATTGAAAGATGTACCGTATCCGGAACCATTTGGTAAATCACCCCGGTTTCTCCCTCAGTCTTATCACCATTATAGTTCAGTATGTAGCGGTTCAGTTCAGAAAGCGTATTACTGTACAGGGGGAAATCAACAAGGGTTGTATCATCGTAGAGATATTCGTAGGTTATTCCGAAGTGGTTCTGCATTACCTCGCGGGAGACATTTTCCCGCGAGAACTGATAGGCACCGCGAAAACGGGCAAGCCACGATGCAAATCGTCGATTTTTATCAATTGTGAAAAAAGCCGCCATTCCCGCTGTGTCCCAGGATATCATGCCGCGCGTATCCCCGATATCATCAAATGACGGATAGGCCGGTTTGTATTTATGAAAGTCAAAATAATAGTCAAATGTCTGCGGAACATCAGCCAGAGTTCCTCCCTCGGCAAAGGAATACACAGAGTCCAGATAAAAATCAACGCGTCCTGCAAGTTCATTACTGTTGATAATATCTTCGGCACGATCAATCTGATTACTGAGAGAATCACGAAATTCCGCCAGACCGCCCGTACCGGCAAGAACACTGTCACTGACCCGTCCAAGAACAGAAAACCGCCACAGGGGGAGATTCCCGTCAATACTGTCAATACTGATGGTAAGGGAATCACCGGGAGACAAATGGAGATCCTTTGATGGTGCAATAAGAGAGTCACCGGCATAAAACGGCGGTAATGCCCCCGGTGGAAGAGAGTCAAAATGAAGGGAATACTCTCCGGCATTCCTCCGAGATTCAGAAAGGGTTCGGGCGATATCCGTGCCGAGAAAGTAGAATGTATCTCCGGGATCTGCAAGAGCAGTATCAAGGGTCAGATAGATTGAACCCACGGCACGGAGCGTGGATACCATGAAAAATGCTGAATCCTGCTCTGCCGTAAGTTGGCCGAGGGCAGCAGCCCGACCGGTACTGTCACGGGCAATGACCGTATAGGTTCCGCCGGGGACCGAGTCAAAATGTGCGCGCCCCTGGTTATCCGTGCTGGCGGTAAGTTCGGAATACCCCGGCCTGCCGGGAATGGCCGTATCGGCAATCAGCTTTACCGTACTTCCCGAATACCCCGCAGAGGCAGAATCGGTAACTGCAACCATTCCGTTTGTTGTTTCCGAACTGTTTCCCCCGGCAAGGGTATCACCACCGGAACAGGCTGTCATAACAGCAAGCAGAGTAATCAGAAGAATCCAGGTGCGAAACATACTACTCCCCGTCTTTCTCTGTAAGAGGAATCATCTGAATATTTATTTCATAAACAGAATCAACATCATCCCGCTTATTGACATAATTTACAATAGATTTTCGAAATTCTCTGATTATTTCCTTTATATCGGCAAGATCCTCACGGGCAACTGCCACAGTGAGGGTGGAAATATCACGCTCATCACGCGTATGCCGATCCAGGGATTCCCCGGCAAGACTGATTGTTTCTTTCTGGAAATTCTTTACAGCAATGGAGCGCCATTCATCCCCCGTGGTAATTGCTGTATCGGTCAGATGCCACCGGCCGCGCTCATCCCGGCGGATCAAATCCAGATCAGACAGTAATTCGATGGATTCCCGGGCCTGGCCTTCGGTTATGGCAGGGCTCAGTTTACGCGCAAGGGCGGCATAATCCCCCTCAAAAGAGTAAAACCCCAGCAGAGAGCGAACGGCGGAATAATACCACTTGGTATAAAAACGGTATTGATGCGGCAGAACGGTGACAGACTGCAGTTCCTTAAACGACAATAACCGTTCAAAATAGAGGCGCGTATCCTCCTCGCTTTTTGCCTTGTTAAATTGAATGAGAGTACTGAAATACCGTTCTTCGCGCCGCGAAAGACCGCAGAGCTTTGTTACAGCGGGAACTTTTTTGAGGGTAAGATGGTATTTTCCCTGCAGAACTTTAACAAGATATCCGGGATCAATCGACAGACTGCGTCCCATGAAACGATACGAGAAGTATGCGTGTGACTCTTTCATGCTATGATAGAAATCACTGAGATATTTACGGTAGTCAAGATATTCAAAAATATTCATGGCACCTCAAAAGAAAAGTGGCCGCCTCGATTCACAAGAACGGCCACTCCTCCCACCTTATCTTTTCTCCCACCTGTCATACCCCTAATATACCCCATAAAATGTTCTCGGGACATTTTTTTTATAATTATCAGGATTAATCCGTTGATACTTTTATCAACACCCGTATCGCTGAATCACCCTTTCAAAGCTACAAGACAACAGTTTGTCTTTAAACAGAGCGCTGGCACGGTATCCTCTTTATCAACACCCGCCTCATACATAACTGGTACTGATATCATGAATCAGTTGCTTCACATTGAGGGGCTTGTCATAGAAACGAATACCCATGCGCTCAAGACTGCCCATCTCCGGTGGCGAAATATCTCCGGAAATGACCATTTTAATGGCATTCATACCCGTTGCACGCAGGACATCAAAGCCCGAGAATGCTCCCATGTGCATATCAGTTATGAGCACATCAATATCCTGACGGCGTTGTATATAGGCAATCGCCCGCTGCGGATTGTTAAAGGTGGTAATA
>JBNJDQ010000076.1:0-11131 GCA_051745065.1 Fibrobacterota bacterium | reverse complement strand
CCGAAACCAGCATCCCCAACACCGCCAGGGGTATTGCCAAATGTGCGAAGATATTCGCCCGAATACTTTTAAGTTCCATAATAAATCCCCTCTAAACGTAATTTTGACTTTACAATCATCTTTATTTTTATGACTCATGCAGTATTTTTAAAATAGCTGAATACCGCAGAAAACGCATAAATAAAACACCGAACCGTAATATTTAAAGACCTACGCGCTATTAATGTAAAGAATATATCTTTTTGCAAACTTTGCAAGAACTTTTTATCAAAAGGTATAGTTGATTGAAAATAACCAGAGCCCCCGGTTATTTCGGAGATAATCCTGTTCTTGCGCGGAAAACCCCATTCCGCTTTTTCGGCAGTACAGCACCCCCACCGCGCCAATGGGAGTAAGGTAACGAAGCCCTGTTCCGTACCCCGCACGGGGATATTCCACCACAGAAAAATCAGGGACCGGCGCCATGGTTCCGATATCGTAAAACAGAGCCGTCTCAAGTGAAAAGAAAAGAGGAATCCGCAGTTCTGCCGAACCGTACAGAGTGGCATAGCCTCCCTTCTGCCGGTACACCGTGGAAGATTCCGAGGTATCCACATCAAAATAGAGATTCCCCTCATCAAAGGCGCGAACACTTTCCTGCCCCCCCAGTGTAAGCAGCTGATCCTCCTTCAGGGTATCCACACTGCTGTAATTATTTACTGCAGCTCCTCCCAGGCGCGCCGCAAGGGTCAGCTTTTTTATGGGTGTCAGATAGGTCCGCACTTCACCCGATGCTTTCACGTAATTATCTTCCCGAAAAGAAAAACCATAGGAAAGGTTGCCACTGCCCTGGGCGAATACGCCTTTTCTGGGACGGATGAAACTGTTGCGGGTATCCAGAATAAGACCGCCGGAAACCTCCAGGGCATTACGGACGCTGTCCGGATTGGCGATATCACGGGCCTCAAAAGAAAGATTGGCAACACTTTTCAGCCTCGGGGAGATATCCCAGCTGATACTGTTGATATTTCCGGCCTCGGTATAATTGGAATCACTCCCCTGCAGACCGAATAATCCGTAAAAAGTGGAGGTTGCCCGAATATCGCGGTACAGAAAATGCGGATCACCAATGAGAAAATTCACCTCTCCCTTTTTGCGGGCAGTTAAGCTGGTGCTCAGCATAAGCTGTCGATCCATACCGGTGAAATTGCTGTTTTCCGCCTTTACGGACCAACTGAAAAAATCCTTGGTATCATAAGATGTGGAAAGCTTCAGCCCGTAGGGCTTTTCCTCCTCTACATAAATGAAGAGGTCCGGATTGGCATGCTCCTTATCATAGCCGGCTATATAATAAGAAACCCGGCTGAAGCTGGTGATTGCGCGAACCCGACGAATACCGGCATAAATGGAATCACGTACAAAGGGCGCCCCCTCGGCAATATCAAAGGTGCGCCGAATAAATTCCTCTTTGGTATGCAGATTACCGCTGATATATATATTTTCAAGACGGCACAGGGGCCCTGCCGTAAGGGTAAATCGAAGAGATGCCCCGGAGCTGTCCGGAGTGAAGTCAAGGGAAAACCCCACATCGGCATAGGCGTAGCCCCGCTGGATCAAAGTATCCTTCAGGAGGGTACGTACCCGGCGAACCGAATCTATCCGGACATACTCGGGGCGGGGAATATCTGCAAGAATCTCTTCGGCAAAGGGCGGGTATTCACCGCTGAGAGTAACAGAATCCAGGACGGTCCTGACTCCTTCATTTACAGTATAAACAAGCTCTATTGAGCTGTCCGAAGGAGATTGACGAACCTGCTCCTGCAGGGTGACCCCCAGATACCCCCGCGTGCGATAGTAGTTTTCTATCCGTGTCATACTCTCCATACTCTTTGCCCGGGAATATGCTCCGGTGCCATCGTCGTCTATATCACCGTCGGCAGCCTGCAGGGCAATCACCTCGCGAAGTTTTTGTGGTGAAACAGACTGGGTATTTCGAAAAATGACTGTGTCTATTTTCTGCCGAACCTTTCCCGTATCCACGTACAACCTGATACTTCGTAAGGGAGGCTTACTCCGGCGCGTAATCAACGAATCATCAACACGAACAGCCCCATGCTCAAACCCCATTTGGCGCAGGCGCCGTTTCAGGGAAAACACCGTACGTTTCAGGGAAAAATCATTCTGGTTACCCTGCCGGGAAAAATCGAACTCCCTGTGCAGAAAAAGCCACCCGAACGGGCCGGACCTGCCAATGTTAAAATCATATTGCGGTCCTTCGGAGATATCTATTTCAAGATCAACCCGGTTGCCGTCCCGATCAAAGAAAAAATCCCACTCAAGGGAACACTCATAATATCCTTTACTGTAATAGTACTCCCGGATTTTGCCTATTTTATCTTTCAGGGACTGCCGTAAAAAACGACCGCCCTTATCCCTCCAAAGGCCACTGACAATCATAAGACGTGTACGTGAGAACGCCCGGTTTCCGCGCACAAATATCTCTTCAAGACGGTACTCATCCTCATGGGAGATGGTAATACGCAAAAAAAGCTCCCCCGTGGAAACATCGTATATACGCCGCCCGCGAACACGTGGATCAATAAAGCCGTACAGACGGGAGAGTTCTTTTTCCACGGTTTTGAGTTCCCCGTCAATGAGAGAATCAGAGACCCGCATCCCCGGATAAATGCTCAGCATGTCAAGAATATCAGATTCGAAGAGCGGTGATTCACCGCGAATATCAATACTGCTGAGCTCATAAGCCGGACGAACCCGGAGGGTGCATTGGGCTGCTGCCGTATCAATTGCATAGGAGACAGAGCTGAAATAGGTGCTTCGCCGAAAGAGCTGCGCTGCATTTGCAGCCGATTCTGCGCTGCAGCCCGCGTCTGTCTGAAACAGAGAACGACCGATTCTGCGCAGGGCGGTTGTATCCCCGGCAGATTCCTCAAAGACAAGGGTCAGCTCCTGTGCAGCCAGAATACAGCATATCCCCAACACCCATTCAGCGACCTTTAAGTTCAAATTCAATCTCCCCTCCGGAATGCCCTTCCGTATCGGTAAAACTTTTCAGGGAGAGATTCTCCAAAAGACGCAGTATAACCGTTGCCCGGGTATAACTCTCTCCCTCAGAAACATCCAGCTCCACGGCAGTGGCAAGACGACGGGTCAGTTCCTCGCTGAGGGAAATCGCCGTTCCTCCCCGCTCACTGTTAAAATCGAAACTCACACTGTCTATTCCTGAATACTGCCGATCCATATTATTCACCAAATCCTGCACCTGACGTACAAGGGCTTCACGAACACCAACGTCATCACTCTGCAGCTCGGATCGGGTATAGCCCGTTACGAGCAGAGAAACAATATCGGCATCATCAATCTGCCGTCCGTCAGGGCTTTCACCGAGAAGGGAGAAATCCAGGCGCCCTTCGGGATTCCCCGTGAGAGTCAGAGTAATGCGGTAACCGCGAACACGGGCCGTTGCCGTAATATCCACTTCAACTTCAAGTCGACGGGGATTAAGAAAGACAATTTCACCGCGGGTAACCGTAAAGTTGCGATTGTAATAGGATATTTCTCCGGAGACAACCTCAGCACGTCCTTCTGCAGAAACGGCATGATCCGTACCGGTAATGCTGATATCCGGTTTAATTTCAAGAAAGGCGAGATTATTGTCAACATAAATGTTTTCCCGCGGGTGGACGGTGATATCCAGATCCGCAATACCACGTTCTTTATCACTGAGATCCACTGCCGCTGTCTGCCGCCCGGCACCGCCGGAAGATGCACCGGGAAGAAAGTCCACATCCCGGTAATAATACCCTTCAAGAATATCAACATATCCGCTCACACCAATTCGCTCTCCTCCGAAGGCTGCCTTGAGACCGCCATCCAGAACAAATTCCGCACTTCCGGGAAACCGCAGGGGCAGTTCCTCCCCCCGCAGGGTGACACTGCCCCCGGACAGGGAATACTTATCATAGGTCGCTTGGCCGGTTACAAGAATTTCTCCCTGATCGATATTCCCTTCAACATAGGGCTTTATCAAATAATTATCTCCAAAGCTGATATCCCATGAAAGATTATGAATACGCTGATTGGTACGTGGCACATAAGCCCGGCCTTCGTCAAGGGTTATACGCCCCTGCAGAAAAGGATCGGAAAAATGTCCGGACACATCCAGTCCAAGCGAGAGAGATCCCGAAACGGAATCAAGAGCATCCGTAAAATACTCCACCCGGGAGAGGGGCATCTTTCCTTCCGCAGACAGAGACATGTCACCCGATCCGGCCAGGGCCCCCGTAAGGGAAATATGTTGATTGCCTGCGCCGAAAACAACATCAAAACGATTCAGGAAAAGAGAATCATCGCGGTAAAGCAGAGAATCATTGCCCACTGCAGCAACCTGTGACTGCACAGTGTCCGCCTCATCTCTGCGTGCCTGTATCCCCAGATCGTCAACCATAACAAGAAGCGAATCAAGGCGGTTATTCTTCCCGACGGCATGAAGACTCCCCGTAAAGGCACCACCGAAGGAAGCGTCGTAATAACGGTGGAAGAAGGGGGCCAGATTGAACGAATCGGCCATGGCCTGTATCTCAAAGGCCCCGGCACGGGTATAAAGGCCGTGCGCCTGAAAAGGTCCGGAAAGACTGGCATTCAGGGTATCTCCGTAAAAATCCGCAGCGAGTGCAAGGGAGTCATCAAAATATATGTCGTCATATACCAGAGAGTCCAGGCCGATACGCGCTGAAATAAAAGGATTCTGAATGCTTGAATCAGCCTGTATCACAATATCTGTTCGGCCGGCAAGCTTCTTTTCTGCAAGAATAGGGATTTTTTCAAGACGAATATCATCCCCCTTAAGAACAAGATCAAGATATTTCAAGGAATCCACGGTTCCTGAAAGAAGTACTGCCCCGCTGCTGTCAAGAAGCATCCGCCCCTGATCGATGCTGATCCGGCCGCTCTCCAGACGCAGGGGCATGGATAGGCTGCGAAGATCAAGAACCGGTGTTTTTAAGGAGTCCGTCTGAATATCCAAAAAGCCCGTCCCTCCGGGCAAAGCCCCGGTATAGGCTCCGTCCATTCGTATCTGCCCTGCCAAAAGTCCCTCTGATATCTCAGCGGTGGCGATATCCCCCGAAAGAGCTGCGGAAATAACGGGGGCATTGCGCAGAATATTGGTATTCCCTTCAAAAAGAGGAATCGTGCAGTTTGCATGCAGTTCTGTCAAAGTGTCTATCAGCAAAAGCTTCGCCTTCAAACGACCATCACCGGCCCGACGGTGAGCCCGCAACGCAATGCTGTCGGCACGAAAATCACCATACCCTGCTCCGCGGGCAGTCATGGATACACGCACATCGGGCACGGCAGATCTCCCCGCAAGATCAATCCGGCCGGATACAAGACCTTTCAGGGGATGTTCGCCGCCGGCAAAGCGGCTGAATTTCTGCAGATCAATATCCGCAAGAAGAATGTCGGCAGAAAGGCTGTCCCGCTCTATCTGCCAGTGCCCGGCACCTTCCAGGCGGGCTGTACCGTCGTTCAGGGAAAGAGTGTCGACATGAAGAACAGTCCCTTCCAGGCGGGCAGAACCACGGGCATTGACATACTTGGTTGAGCGCGTGGAATTGAGCTGAAAACCGCCCCCGAAAACTGCTTCTGCCGTCAGGTCCGGAAAAACAAGTCCCTCTCCCTGCAGAGAAAAATCGCTGTTAATATCCTGCAAAAGCAGGCCCTCAGCGAGAGGATGCGCAAGGTTTTCACGGAAAACCCCCGAGAGATCCCAGCGCGCTGCAGCCGGTTTGAGCGACGCATCCGCACGGTAATACTCTTTGGGCAGAACCTTTCCCAGATCCAGCTGCCCCGATGCTGAAACATATCGATTGTCCCCCTTGCTCAGAGTCAAGGAATCAAGATGTACGATTTTATCAGCCAGCATGGCGTTTAAGCGTATATACCCTGTCTTCTTTCCATGCACCTGTGCCGCCAGGGATATTTGGGGATTGTCCACAGTGCCATCAAAATCAGCCTGTACTGCATAGGTTGCAAAGGGCATCTTTTGTCCACTGACTTCTGCAAGGAACAGGGAATCCGTTTCAAGGGAACCGGTCATACTCCCCTGCACAGTCTGTGCGTCAAAGAGATTATAGAGACTTCCCGAAAGATCAAAGGCGGTATTTTCTGCCCGCATGGAAATCGCAACTGAATTAATATCCCCTTCCACAACATCTGCCTCCAGGCGAAGAGAATCAATCATCACAGATCTCTGCGAACTCTCATATCCCGCAGGGCCCGAAATCAGATTGCAGGAAAGATCGTTATATCGCGTATTCAGGTACACTGAACCGGAAAGGGAATCAATGTATCCCTCATGGGAAGGTGACGCATACTGCACTCTTCCCCGACGGATCACGCCGTCACGAAGCATGAAGTGAAGTGGACGATCCGAGGCCTTCTCATCATTCTGATCCAGGCCGAAAGAACGCTGGATATTACTGGTGCCGGAACTGTCAACAATCAGGGAGAGATTCGGAGCAGTCAGCTCAATCCTTTCAAAGCGGATATCCCGTCGCAAAAGTGAAAAGAGACGCGGTTCTACAAGGATTTTCTCAGCCGAAAAAACGACATTCCCCGCTTCATCGAAAAGAGAAAAATCCGTGCAGGAAAACCGGCCGCGCCAAAAAGAAATCTTCTGATTTGATAAACTGATCCGGCCGGGAATTCGCGCATTTACCAGACGAAGCAGTCGTCTGCCCACATACGGGGTATTCAGCATCGGCTGCAGCGCAAGAACAAGAAGAAAGACAGCAAGGAACATCCAGCGAAACAGCCGAATAAACCTCATCCACCATATTCTTACAATTTCTGTTTTCGTTCCCATACCAGGTATTCCGGCTGAATGTCACGTTTCTTCACCCCGTGCGGTAAAGAAGAGAAAATAATAAAGAAGTACACCGTAGTATACACTATTTTTCCTATAGTCATGGAAAAATCAGCCGGAACAGAATAAAACACGAGGAGTACCGCCAAAACGATACTCCCCAGCTAACATAAAAAGAAGAGCAATGCAAAGAACTGCACACCCTATATAAACAACCAAAGGATTGATTGTTTCTGTTACATAAAACAGAAACAGGATAATCGGAGGAAAATCCATTTCTGTTACACCCGCTTTTAATATACCATTAAGTTTTCCGGAACGCAAGAGATAATCTTAAAATCACGATTTCCCCGCTCGCGCAGAAACCGGGCAAAGCGATTGTAACAGGGTTTACTGCAACTGCTGAGCTGAAGGTACGTATTTCCGTTTTCCGGAAAGGTATGCACAGCAAGGTGACTTTCACCCAGAAGCCACAGAGCGGTATATCCCTGTGGCGTAAAATAATGATCTGAAAAGCAAAGCTGTGAAAACCCACTGGATCCAAGGGCCGTTGAAAAGAACAATTTCAGCTCACCGGGATCGCAGGAATCAATCCAGCAGGACAGTTCAAATATCTCAGATTTCATAGAACGGTTCAGGAGATACCCTGCTTGAGTTTGGCAAGCTTATCCTCCACTCCGGAGCTGGCCGTACTCTTTGAGAGAGATTCAAACTCCTTTTCAAGAGCATCATCACCGGAAAGGTCCTCTTCCATCTCCTCTGCCGCGGCTGCCTCATTCGAAGAACGACGAGCCTTTGTTTTCATCCGGTCAATCAGGTCGGAGGTGGAATTTTTCCCGATTTTGGCACGTGCACTGTGGATATCCTTTTTTACCTCCGCAGCTTTGTACTGCGCAATGATGATATCCTTATTACGGCGCAGTTCACTGAGCTCATCCTGCATCTGCCGAATGCTCTCCTTCAGCTTCTGCGATTCCGCCTTCTGCGTCTCCCACTGGGGCGAAAGAGTCGCGGCGCGCTGTTCATGTTCCTCACTGCGCATTAAGGCTTTGCGCGCAAGATCCTCTTTATCCATACTCAAAGCCTGACGGGCTTTTTCTTCCCACATTTTCTGATTCTGCTGCTCCTCGTCAAGGAGGGCCTTTGTTTCCCGTTCCGCAGCGATAACAGAGCGTACGGACTGCTTGACTTCACGGATTTTCTTTTCCTGATCCCGAATCGCCTGTTCAAGCATCTCATCGGGTTTTTCCATAGCATCAACCGCGCGGTTCGCCTTGGATTCAGCCACTTTAAAGAGTCGAGAAAAAACGCCCATTTACGCCTCCTCTTTCATAAATGAATAGACCAGTTTCTCCGTTTTCATTACAGCGATATTCAATGCATCAAAGACTGCAAGCATTTCGTTTTTATCAAGGTTCTTCACCTCACGGCTTTCCACAATAACCAGCCGGTTTTCACCGTCCGTTGTATCAAGGCCCAGGCTTACGGGAAGGATCTCTGTATTCAGATCCAACAAAGCCGCATAAAACTCCTGTGACCGAATATCACCCACTGCCCCGAGATCCACTTCGAAGAAAATCGTATCACCTGTAACTGATACAAAAACATCCTCTTCACCGGTCCGGGTAACATGATAAATGCTGCCGGAAAGTTTCTCATAAAAGAAGCCGTGTTCATCAAAGAAGTCATCCAGTGAGTAGTTGCGCCGTTCGCGAATTATTACTCCGTTCATGACATACCCCGCTTTCTTCGTTACGATTGTATTATTGTTTCAAGAGCACCGTAATCACGGTACGATCTGGCAAGAACAACAAGCCGATCACCGTCCCGTATCTGCATATCATTATCGGGGTTCAGAAAGCTTTGCTCACCCCGCAGTACACCAAGAACCTGCAGATTAATGCTGTTTTTAATAGCGGCAATCTGCACCCTGCCAACGGCCATTCCCGTAAGAGCTGTGGGAAAAATATAGAGTTCACTTCCGTGAGTGTTGCTCAGTATTTCTGAAAAAATGCCGCTGATTCCGGGATTGACCAGCTCCTGCACAAGCATTCGCCCGTCCAGACTCTTACGGTTTGTATACCCGTCCACTGATTGGCGGCGAATAACGGGCATGCTTTCCTCGGCGACAACCTGAACAATGACCCGCGGCGTACTGCTCTGCGATTCAGTGAGATTCTTCACACCGGAACTGATCATACAGGTCCGTTCATCTGACGCAGGATCAGCAGGATCACGGGACAGCACCAGGACTGCCGCAGCAGCGGATACATTTGCTTTTTTCAAAATTGATTCATAGGCGGGATTTCCCGCAATAAAGGCACAGTTCTTTTTACTGAGAGCCGACGGAAGCTCTGTCAGATCATCCGTGACAAGAACAACCCGCCGGGAACCGTACAGATAGGAATGCTGCAATTCGTTAAGAATCTGAAGAAAGATCTCTTCACCGGGGTAATTACATATTACAACATGATTATCAAAAAGTACATCCATAATACCCAACCTCTTTCTGCGTCCCAGATCAATTATTAGATTTGCAGCCATACCGATAAAATACCCCATGATCCCCACACCGAGAATCATAACGGGATAGGAAATCAAATACCTGCCGATATCTGTCTGCGCGTAAAAATCACCGTAGCCGACTGTGGTCATGGTAACCATGGCCCACCACAGGGAATCACTCAGAGAAATATCCTGCACAGGGCTTTCCACCAGATAAAACAATACGCCAAAACAGATGTTTAAAAAGACAGCTGCAAGGGGGATCACCAAATCGGCGGAGGTTATCTCACGCAGGGTATGTCTCAACAGTCGCAGTATATACATGGCACCATCCGTCAAAGTAAGAAATATATTTAATGCAGAAGAAAAAGCGGAAAAACCTTTCGTCCCCCTTCTTCCCCGGAGATATTCAGCAGACCGATCTGAATGCCTCTCATAGTACGGGCATAATTCACAAGACCCACCTGGACCCCTGCTGCGCGGCGGGTGGTGTTGACCACCCCCAACTGAAGACCTCTGCCGTCACGGCTGATAAGATTAACTCCACCGATCTGGATCCCGTGCCAGGGAGAGAATAAATTCATTCCCCCAATCTGGACTCCTTCCTGGGTGGTAATCATGTTGACGGCAGCAATCCGCACCCCCCGACCGTGCCCGCCGAGATTGAGCACGCCCACACCGAGACCGCGCACCCCGTAGGGATGATGCCAGTCACGGGAGAAATTAATCGGCGCCCCCTGCACTCCCCGTATTACGACCGCTCCCGGTGAATTGTACAGCGCGCTAAGACTAACCCCCAATACATCGCCCCGATTTCGGGTAATTCCGGGTAGACCAAACTCCAGACCGTACACCTCATTGGCCGCTCCGGTTACGGAGAAAGACAGCCCCCGGACTGCAGCTTTCTGCGAAAAGAGCGCCCGCCCCGGGGAAAATGAAAGCTGTACAGGCAGAATGGTTTCGCCCCAAAGGGAGGCGCATCCGAAAAACAGGATAAGAAGAAGTGATACTTCAGGATATTTCACGAATCAGCTCCTGTCGCTGACGAAAGAGAAAATCCTGCACGGGGGAACTGCGGTAATCGTCATAGGTCCAGGAGAAGAACCGCACCCCGTTTTTATGGAACTGCAGGGTTACCTCTGCAAAGATCCCCCGTCTCAGGTAGATACGATGGGTAAAATCTTTGGCTGACGCCAGAACAAACTTGGCCGCCGTCAGATATCCGGGATCGATATTAACGCACCGCTTTCCCTCCCGGGCAGTTGCAAGCTCCTGAGCGTTGGTCTGTACTTTAATATCTGCAAGCATATCACGGTCAATGAGTTTTTCAAAGACCAGGAAACTCTTGCGGACAGCACCTCCCATCTCTGCGTCATAATATGCGGTGTAGGCACTGAAATCAATATGTTCAACGCGGGCTTTCACAGGGCCGAAAGTTGCCGTTAAAACCGACAGAATATGCTGATAATCCGCAGTCCGGGTATACATTACTGCCGCAAAGAGACGTGCGCGGGACGGTTTCTGAGCTTCTGCCATCAGAGGATATGCTTTCTGCACAGGCCGGGATCAGCCGGTGCCACGGTAATCTGCTCTTTTTCGCCATTCCCGTGCACTGTCACAGCAGCGACGTCAGCACCACGCAGACGCGAATACCGGGCAAGGAATGCACAGCAATACTGCAGGTCTTTCAGGGACGGATCACCGAGAACCACCCCGAGAGGGCCGGGAACATCCGTCATGATCAACCGGCGGCAATCAGCA
>JBNJDQ010000075.1:0-11328 GCA_051745065.1 Fibrobacterota bacterium | reverse complement strand
GAGAATGCTCCCATGTGCATATCAGTTATGAGCACATCAATATCCTGACGGCGTTGTATATAGGCAATCGCCCGCTGCGGATTGTTAAAGGTGGTAATACTGCAGTGTATATCTGAAAGAAGCAGATACTCTTTCAAAAGTTCTGTTATATCCGAAGAATCATCTATTATACAAATATTCATATGTTATCCCCTTTTTTGTAATTTTATGACATTTTTTTTAAAAAGGCAACAAAAATACAGGTGGCATCAAATGATCTCTGCGGTGGAAAGAAAACCGAAAAGATTTTGGTTCACAGAAGAATTGACACTCACGTCTTTTAACCGACGGAATAACAGATCCCTGCAGAAATACAAACATAGCAGAAGAAATACATGAAAGTGAACACCGCGAAAACGCAGTATTTTCCGGATCCTGAAGAACGAATACGATTCAAAGCGCCAGGGAATAAAAAAGGTCCTCCCCAGGGAGGACCAATACATCCATGAAAACGTCCGGCGCTATTCTTCCTTTTCTTCACCCTCGTAGGTTTCATCGTTTTCATCCTGCTCGCAGTCAGTAACATCAATGACAATATCATCACCATTGAGGTTTATCAATTTCACACCAATCGTATTTCGACCGGTGGTACTTACCGATGCGACGGAAGAACGGATAATAATGCCTTTTCGGGTAATAAGCAATATATCACCGGTTTCATCGGGAGCGAGAATATTAACAACAGGACCATTGCGATCACTTTGCTTGATATTAATAATACCCAGCCCACCACGGTTTGTTTCGCGGTATTCCGAAAGTTCTGTTTTCTTACCGTAGCCGTTTTCAGTCACGGTCATAATCTTCTGTTCTTCGTGATCCAGGGTGACGGCACCAATGAGGATATCATTATCCCGCAGCTTGATACCGCGAACACCGCGGGTGTTACGGCCAAGAGCACGCAGAACCGATGCAGAAAAGCGAATGGCCTTGCCCTGTTTGGTGGCAAGAACAAGAGAGCTTTCTTCGCTGCAGAGTGAAACCGTAACCAGGCGGTCATCTTCATCCATTTTGATGGAATTGATACCGGTCCGGCGAATGCGGGAATATGCCGAAAGAGGCTGCTTGTTCACAGTCCCCTTTTCTGTAGCGGAAATAATGTAGTAACCGTCCTCAAAATCGCGAACCGGAACAAAGGATGCAATCTTTTCATCGGGCATAAAATCGATGATATTGACAAGGGGCCGTCCCTTGGACTGCCGCCCGGATTCGGGGATATTGTAGACCTTAATGGAGTAACACCGCCCGAAGTTGGTAAAAAAGAGAATATTTGAATGCGCCGAAGCAACAAACATGGTTTCCACAAAATCAGTATCCTTGGAGCTCATTCCCTTAACACCGCGGCCACCGCGACCCTGTGTACGGTATGTACTGGCGGAAGTCCGCTTGATATAGCCTTCGTGACTCATGGTAATCACCATATCTTCATCGGCAATCATATCTTCGATGGATACTTCGCCGATGGAATCGACAATCGCCGTACGACGCTCCTGAGAGAATACTTTATCCTGTGCAACCTCATCGAGATCCGCCCGGATAATATCGTACTTGCGCTCATCCCGTGCCAGAATATCCTTAAGATCGGCAATACGCTTCTGTAAGCCGCTGAACTCCTCCTCCAGCTCCATCCGCTGCAGTCCGGTCAGGCGACGCAGACGCATATCCAGAATTGCCTTGGCCTGCACTTCGGAAAGGCTGAATCGATTCATCAGTGTAGTCTGTGCCTGGGTGTCATTATCGGATCCGCGGATAATCCGGACAATTTCATCGATATTGTCAACAGCAATCAGCAGGCCTTCCAGAATATGAGCACGCGCCTCTGCCTTGGAGAGATCATATTGTGTCCGCCGTGTTATCACTTCAAAACGATGTTTTACAAAATGATAGATCAGTTCTTTGAGGTTCAGAAGTTTCGGCTGACCATCCACAAGGGCCAGGTTATTGATCCCGAAGGTAGACTGCAACTGCGTATATTTAAAGAGCTTATTGAGCACAATATCTGCAAAATGATCGCGTTTGATACCGATAACAATACGCATACCCTTTCGGTCCGATTCGTCACGGACAAGAGAGATACCCTCGATACGTCCGCTGCGAACCTGGGCAACGATCTTCTCCAGCATGGTTGTTTTGTTCACCATGTAGGGAATCTCAGTAATAATGATATGTTCACGCCCGTCAATCTCTTCAATCTCGGCACGGGCCCGCATGACAACTCTGCCGCGACCTGTTTTATACGCATCATGAATCCCCTGGCGCCCGTAGATGATTCCACCGGTGGGAAAATCCGGGCCGGACACGGATTTCATAAGTTCTTCAACAGGAATTTCCGGATCGTCAAGGTACTGTTTAATAGCCCGGCAGACTTCCATATAATTATGCGGGGCCATATTGGTTGCCATACCCACGGCAATACCCGTAGAGCCGTTAAGGAGCAGCTGCGGGGTCTTTGCAGGAAGCACAATGGGTTCGCTGGTTGACTCATCATAATTGGGCTGAAAATCGCAGGTTTCCTTTTCCAGATCCTCCAGCATGTACTCGGCACCTTTGGTCATGCGGCACTCGGTATATCGCATGGCCGCCGCGGAATCACCGTCAATGGAACCAAAATTCCCCTGCCCGTCCACAAGGGTGTAGCGAAGAGAAAAATCCTGGGCCATACGGACCATGGTATCATACACGGCACTGTCCCCGTGAGGATGATACTTACCAATAACATCACCCACCACACGGGCACTTTTTTTATGGGCCCGATTATGACTGAGACCGATGCCGTTCATGGCATACAGCACGCGACGGTGCACCGGTTTCAGCCCGTCCCGAACATCGGGCAGGGCCCGTGAAGTAATCATACTCATTGAATAATCAAGATAAGACCGGCGCATCTCGTCTTCAATCAGCAGGTAGTCATTCTGGAGATGATCGCTCATTAGATCTCCTTTATTGCAAATCTCTGTTTACAGTTGAATATCTTTAATTTTTTCCATGGTTCTGTCACAGGTGGAATCAATACTCATGGGAGTTACCGTTGTGTACCCGGCTTCAAAGGCGGGAATATCATACACAAGGCTTTCTTCAATTTCCACCATTTTGCCTTTTACAAAGAGTTTTCTCCGTCCGTTTTCATGGACCTCTTCATAGGCATCACTGTAATAGGCAAGGCTCTGTCGGCAGAAACGAAGCTTACGTCGATCCAGCCGCCCGTAGGGAAAATTAACATTGTACAAATGATTTCCCCGGGGAACAAGCATACCTTTTTCATCCATTGTTTCAAGAATCGTAACAGCTTCTGCAGCCAGTCGGTCAAAATCACCGCTGCTGCGGTAATCGGCAGAAAAAGCAACTGCAGGAATCCGCCAGAAGACAGCTTCCCGCGCAGCCCCCACCGTTCCGGAATAAAATGAGGCAATCCCCAGATTAACACCGTCGTTGATCCCCGAAATAACACAGTCCGGCCGCTCATCAAGAAGGTTTGCAAGGGCCAGTTTTACGGCATCCGAAGGAGTTCCGCTGACCCGATACACCGGCGATTCAGCACTGTTGTCAAACTCGTAGGAAATCCCCTGTTTATAGGTAAAGCTGTGTCCCTTACCGCTCTGCTCCGTCATGGGCGCAGCGACAGTGACAGAATACTTTTCCTCAAGAGCAGTGCAGAGGGCACGAAGCCCCGGGGAATCATACCCGTCATCATTGGTGAGAAGAATCTTTTTCAGCGGCATATCAGATATCCAGATTAGCTACTTTTTGTGCATTTTCCTCGATAAACCGACGGCGCGGAGCAACTTCCTCTCCCATGAGCATCGTGAAGATACGATCAGCCTCAACGGCATCTTCAAGACGCACCTGAAGGACTTTACGGGTTTCTTCGTTCATGGTGGTTTCTGCAAGCTGGTCCGGATTCATCTCACCAAGACCTTTGAATCGCTGATAGGTAACCTTTTGACTTGCATGCTGCTGTTTGAATTCATCAAGGGCAGCATCATTAAACAGAAAGGATTCCTTTTTACCGGCTTTCGCCTTATACAGAGGGGGACAACTCTTAAAGACATATCCCTGTTCAATCAAATCCGGCATGTGGCGGAAAAAGAATGTCAGCAGAAGAGTCGTGATATGCGCTCCGTCCACATCGGCATCGCTCATGATTATAATTTTATGATACCGCAGCTTTTCTATGTTGAAATCTTCGCCGAAGCCCGTACCAAAGGCCTGAATCATTGCCTGAATTTCTTCATTGGCAAGGACCTTGTCAGGACGTGCCTTCTCAACGTTGATAATTTTGCCTTTCAGGGGGAGAATCGCCTGGGTTTCACGGGCACGGCCGGACTTGGCTGAACCACCCGCTGAATCCCCCTCCACAATAAAAATCTCCGACTTTGTAGGATCCTTTTCAGAACAATCTGCAAGTTTTCCCGGAAGGCCGCCCCCGTCCATGACGGATTTACGCCGCGCAAGCTGACGCGCCTTCTTTGCGGCCTCCCGGGCCACAGCAGAGTTAATGCTCTTTTCGACAATCTTTTTGGCAACGTTGGGATTTTCTTCCAGATAGCTGCTTAAATGAAGTCGGACATTCTGTGCAACAACTTTGGTAATACTGGAATTTCCAAGTTTCTGCTTCGTCTGCCCCTCAAACTGGGGTTCCCCGAGCTTCACACTGATCACCGCCGTCATACCTTCACGCAGATCTTCGCCGGTGATTTTAACATTCTTATTCTTCAGCATACTGTTGTCGTCAATATATTTCACCAAAGCGCGGGTCAAACCCTGACGAAACCCTGTCAGATGCGTTCCGCCTTCGTGGGTATTAATATTATTGGCAAAACTGAAAATATTCTCTTTGTATGTTTCGTTGTACTGGAAGGCAACCTCAATGGCGATATGATCGTCCACGCTGTCCACACCTTCGTAGGTGAAATAAACCGGTTTCTCGTGGAGAGGCTGTTTATTTTCATCCAGATATTCCACAAAGGAAACCAGGCCGCCGGGATAACAGAAGGAATGGGCGTGATCCTCATCGCGTTCATCGTCAATGGTGATTGTGATTCCCTTGTTCAGAAAGGCCAGTTCCCGAAGGCGCCGGCTGAGAATATCAAAACTGTACTCAAGGGTTTCAAAGATTTCATCATCCGGTTTAAAGGTAATGATTGTTCCGGTTTTATCGGTCGTTCCGATCTCACGGATTCCGCCGGTCTTTTCACCCCGGATAAAGTCCATGGCATACACCGTTCCGTTTCGATGGATCTCAGCGTTCAGGCTGACGGAAAGGGCATTCACACAGGCAGCACCGACACCGTGCAGACCACCGGAAACCTTGTAATTGGAGCTGTCGAACTTCCCCCCCGCATGGAGTGTGCAGAGAACCAACTCCAGGGCCGACATCTTCTCGTCCTCATGGTAGTCCACGGGGATACCGCGGCCGTTATCCATTACGGTGATGGAGTTATCACGGTGAATCGTTACATTAATTGTATCGCAATGGCCCGCAAGTGCTTCGTCAATGGAATTATCAACGATCTCATACACCAGGTGATGCAGTCCCGAAGAGCTTGTACTGCCGATGTACATGGCAGGGCGTTTCCGTACCGCCTCAAGACCTTTCAGGGTCGTGATATTTTCAGCATTATAACTGTTTTCCCCCATAAATGGCATATCCTTTAGTTCAGATCATACTCGTCTTTATTACAACAGTATAATATACAATATGGCGGCGTCAGGATGGTCTTTGAAGCATATTATGTACGTCAACACAGCTTCGGTTTTACCCTAATCCCTGAACCGGATAATCTGCTCCACCTGACCGAACATACAAATATCAGTTTTTTGGGGAAAGAAACCGCCGGTTTTCCACACAAGCCGGTTTCCTGAGTGTAATCTGCGTAATAGTTCTTGAAAGTAAACGGTCAAAAGGATACGATTCAGTAAATGCCATAAACGACGGGAGAACAACGGTGAACCCAAACATGCCCGACCTGAACGCACTTGACACTCTGGGAGTACAGGCCTGGATTCTTTCCGAAGATAACCGCTATATCGCCTGCAACAGGCAGCATGCTGAATTCATCGGAACTCCTGTCCCCGAAGAGGGCCACCCTCTGCAGGGCATTTTCCGGCGGTGCGCCGCAACAGGCTTTGAATCGGACACGCCCCTGTGTGAAAGTGTCAGTGTCACTGACGCCGGGGGAACACCGCACCGCCTCGGCCTTCTCAGGATTCCCCTGAAAAAAACGAACAACGAACGCTCCAAAAAAGTTCTGTGGTGTGCCTGGGATCTTCGTCATTCTCCGGAGCATGCCTTTCGCGGGCCTCTCTGCAGCTGCATGGGAAAACGTGTGACCGATGCCGTGGTCACCATGCATCACTCCATCAACTCCGCCTACACCGTCACCAAAATCTCTGCAGAAGCACCGGTACTGATGAGGCGGTCCTCCTTTTCATTTGTTTCCGGCAACAGAAGCTACGCCTCCATTATTCACAGTGATGACCGGGACCGCTTTTTAGGCGAAGTCGAAGAACTGAACAGGGGCGGCTACCGGTTCTTTGAACATACCCCCTACCGGATTATCACCGGTGACGACACGGTGGTACCGGTATATCACATCTCATTGCGCCCACACGCGGACAAGGAGCTATGCACCTCCTATATCTTCAGAAACAGGGATGAACGTCCTCCTTTGCATCCGCAGGAGTCGCATCTTCGCAGTATCGCCCGCATGCTGAAAGTGGGGACATGGATCTGGAATCTCCCGGATGATACAGCTTATTTCGACGACGCCTGGTTCGCAATGCTGGGGTATACGCGGGACGACTTCCCGCTTCCCACGACAAGCAATCTTTTCCTCTCCCTGCTTCACCCGGAAGATCTTCCCCGGGTACGTACAGCAATTGACGGATGTATCAGCGAACGCCGGTCCGA
Organism: Fibrobacterota bacterium; assembly: GCA_051745065.1. Classification (GTDB taxonomy): domain Bacteria; phylum Fibrobacterota; class Chitinivibrionia; order Chitinivibrionales; family Chitinivibrionaceae; genus Chitinivibrio. The sequence goes on along the minus strand of JBNJDQ010000075.1, from coordinate 4,382 downwards.
ACTCAATGCAGAATTCCGCATGCGTCACCGCGACGGACGGTGGATCTGGGTACACGGAAAGGGTATTATTTCTGAGCGTAATCCCGATAACACAGCAAAGACACTTTCGGGCACCCATATTGAAATCACCCATCGCAAACAGGATGAACATAACCTCTGGCGAATCAATGCCGCCATCGAACAAACCAATTCCACCATTGTCATTACCGATCTTAAAGGACACATTGAATACGTGAACCCCGCCTTTACACGCATCACGGGCTATACCTCCCGTGAAGTCATGGGCAAAAAGACCAGTATTCTGAAATCCGGGCGTCAAGACAATGCATTTTACAAAGATCTCTGGAACACCATAACCAGCGGCGAAACATGGCACGGGGAGTTTGAAAACCTTAAGAAGAACGGCGATATCTTTTATGAACTGGCTGTCATCTCCCCGATTAAAGACAATTCAGGTACCTTTGACAGCTTTATTGCCATAAAAGACGATATAACGCCGCGAATCAAAGCCGAGCGGGAGCTGCAGAAGAAACTTTCTGAGACAGAAAAAATTAACCGCCTCATGCACGGCCGTGAAAACCGTATACGTGAGTTGAAACAGGAAATCAATTTTCTTTTGCAGAAGTTGGGAAAACCGAAGAAATTCAATCCTGAACACGGGTATTTTGATAATTACATTATCGATGAAAAATCCGAGTATTCACCAAAACTCCTCAAGGATGAAATCACCCGATCCGTTCGCCGGCGCGAAGAGGAAATAATTGCGCAGCTTAAGGATGTACGGGACAGGAAAAAGGCAGGAAAGAGCATTTCTTCCCTGGAAATTACTGAAATAATCAATCGGGAAGAAGCCCTGGTGTCCTATGCGGGAAGCCTTACGGAAAAAGCACAGAACCTGCTGGATGAGGCGGAAGAAGCCCGACAGAATGCCCTGAGTATCGCCGAGGATGAAGAACGTGAACGGCGCAGAGCACAGGAGTTCAGCCGCGCCCTGGAGACACAGCGGGACCTGGCCAAAAAACTTGCCAAAGAAGCCCGGGAAGCCAATGATGCCAAAAGCGATTTTATCGCAAATATGTCCCATGAGATCCGCACGCCCCTCAACGGTGTCATCGGTCTTTCCAAACTTCTCTTCAGGACAGATCTCACCACACGGCAGAAAAACCTTGTTACCTCCCTCTCTCACAGCGGCGCCATGCTGCTTACTCTGGTAAACGACATTCTGGATATCTCAAAAATAGAAGCCGGAAAGATTGATCTGGAAGAGATCCCCTATTCCATAGAGGAAATAACCGCCAACATTCTGGATAATAACCGCTACAAAGCAGAGGAAAAGCAGCTGAATTTCAACGCACAGATTGCCGATGATGTCCCCGGAAATCTTGTGGGAGATCCCACTCGCATTTCCCAGATTGCCACAAATCTGGTAAGTAATGCCCTTAAATTCACCGAAAAAGGCGGAGTGCAACTGCGGGTCCGCTGCACAAAAGACCCCGTACCGAAACTGATTATTGAGGTGGAGGATACGGGGATCGGCATTGACAAAAGCACACAGAATGAGATCTTTGATAAGTTTACCCAGGAAAACAGCTCCACCAACCGTGAGTTCGGCGGTACCGGACTGGGGCTTGCCATTTCCAAAGAACTTACCGAGCTCATGGGAGGCACGATAACCCTGGACAGCGAAAAGGGAAAGGGGACAACCTTCCGTGTTCTTCTCCCTCTGAAAACAGACTCCTCCCCCGACCAAAACAATATCGATCAACCAATGAACACCGGGCGGGAACCGGCTTCCCTGAACATTCTTCTTGCAGAAGACAATACAATCAACCAGGAGGTTGCAAAAGGCCTTTTTGCCGAGCTCGGGCACGATATTACAATTGTCGCCACGGGACCGGAGGTTATCAGCTCCGCCATGAAAGAGAATTTCGACCTCATATTCATGGATATTCAGATGCCTGAAATTGACGGATATACTGCAGCCCGAAAGATTCGCACCACCAGCAGGCTGAACAGGAAAACACCGATTATCGCCATGACCGCCCATGCCATGAAGGAACATTTTGACAACGCCCTGAATGCCGGCATGAACGATTTCCTCACAAAACCCATCGATCTGGACAGACTGCAGAATACCATCCGAAAATGGACTGTCCCCTTAAAGAGCGCAGAAAATCCCCCTTCTGAAAAGGACGATTCCACTGAAGACGCACGGCACCATTCTTTGCCCTCCTTTCAAAGCGCGGCTTTTTTTAACCGAATTCTCAAAAAAAGAGAAATCGCTCATACAATTCTCACCCATTTTCTCAATAAAATACCCGCTGATATTGATGCAATGAATACCTCTTTTCGTTTACACAAATACAGGGAACTGCAAAAACAGGCCCACACTCTGAAGGGCTCCTGCGCCAGTGTCAGTGCTGATGAGATGAGTGCCGAAGCAGCTTCTCTGGAGAAGGCCGCAGACACCGGTGACAGAAATGCAATAACCACACATCTCAGGCATTTTGAGGAATCATTTCATCGGGCCGCTGCGGAAATCACCCGTTTTCTTGAGAACATCAGCACCGACGCATGAAAAACATGCGAAAGAGCAGTACCCCGGGGCCGACGACAGCACGGGAAGGGACCTGATTCCGATCAGGGGCTGAGGGTAATATCAAAGGGAAGACTGATTCGCCGCAGATCCTTCTTTGCATGAATCCATTTGATAATGTGCGTAGAGCCGGGAAGGGCATCTTCAAAAAGAGCCGCCCATTCGATGAAAACCAGAGCATTTTCCTCCAGATATTCATCAAAGCCGATTTCAAAGAGTTCCTCCGGTGCGCTCAGGCGATAAAAATCAAAATGATGCACCCGAAACTGTGCTGTTTCATACGTGTTGACAAGGGAAAAGCTTGGACTGTGTACAACTGTGTCCGGTGAAACTGCATCCATGAAGCCGCGTATCAATTCAGTTTTGCCACTGCCCAGCCCTCCTTCCAGGGCGATCACATCCCCCGGATGAAGAAGTGGTACAAGAGCTGCACCAATGCGACGGGTCTCCTGCGGAGAGTGTGTTTCAATATCCATATCAAAAATCCAGATCGAGATCAAGAACTTTGGGTTTTAACACACTTATGGGCATAATCACTTCATCAAGACTGATACCGCCGCGTTCAAAACTGTTTTTATACAAACTGTTATATTTGCGATAGCTGGCATGCTCTTTAAAATAGAAGTTTTCTTTCAGGCAGATGTAGAGGGAGTCCTCATTCCGGACGGGAAGGCCGAATCGGTACGGTTCCGTCAGAAGGTAGCCGTAGCGTTCATCACAGGTAATGTTCTCGCCGTAGCGGAATCGCCCGCTTTGGAGGCGGGTTTCGTTGCCGTAATATTCTGTTCCCCGTGTTGAGAAAACATTTCCCGATGAAGGAGTCACCACAACAGTTATTTCTTCACTGCTGAAACGTCGAAGCAGTTCGTACAAAGAGGACCCCCGGAACCAGGCTGCAGTCATATCACGAAAGGCTTTTCCGTCAGCGGCCATCTCCCCCAGGGCAACAGAACTGTTATTGGCTCCCATGAGATCCAGGAAATCTGCATGAAGCGCGGCACAGCGATCTTTTTTAACAATGCGCGATGATACTTTGTTAATGTTAACCGAACGTTGATGCATGTCATAAAAATCAAGGGAATCCGCATCCAGGTCATTGCGGGAGAAGCCGATTTTAAGAAGCTGTTCCCACACGCGGCCGCCTTTTTCCATGATATCCCAGATATCCCCATGCTGTTTTTGAATATCCCGCGGTAAAAGCCCCGTAAAAAGGGAGGCCATGGAAAACTCCTTTGCCGTGGGGATTATGGAATAATAAAAATAATTATTCACCTGAAAATTGCGCTTCAGCACGCGCTGTATCGTAATATACTGATCCATACGAATGGAGTCAAGCACAAGAAATGCCACCTTTTTGCCGGAACGGATCTCCGGAACAAGAAACTTCTCCAGTATATCCGGAGAAAGGGAAGGTTTTTCAATCTCACCGCTGATCCACTTGGGAAAGACCGAAACCATCCAGTCACCGAATTTTTTATTGGCCTCATTGTACTGCGCACTGTGGCCCTGGCGAATTGATTCGTCGTCGATATCGGACAGATTTATTTCCCGTTTGATCAGACTGTGGTAGAGCTTGACCCAGCCCTTATAATCAAGACTGCGGTTTAAATATGTCTGAATTTCGGAATAGCTTTTTACAAAAAGATTTTTTGCACGCTGGGAGACGTACTCATCGGAATTAAGTAGATTTTTGCATACCAGCAGAACCTGACTGGGATTCACCGGTTTGGTCAGATATCCATCGATTCTGCGGCCGATGGCCTTTTCCATGAGCTCTTCCTCTTCA
>JBNJDQ010000074.1:0-11561 GCA_051745065.1 Fibrobacterota bacterium | reverse complement strand
AAGAGGGCCGTTTCGGCAAAGTCGGAGCGGATCTCCGGAGGATTCTTCTCAATTGACGTTTTCTTCGCCGGTGTTGCTGCAGAGTGAGCGGAATCGGCCTTTTTTGATCCTCCACCAAATCCCCGCCCTTTTTTGGGGGCGGATCCCATGGCATTTGCCGTCATCCTTGCTGCCGGTGCAGCCGATTCGCTGTAGGCTCGCACCCCAACGTCATCGAAGCCATATCTGTGATGGGAGGGTATGAGCTGCGGCAGGTCGGTGTGCTGTCTTCGGGGAGAGCTTACCCTGCGGTAGGAGAAGTTCTGGTGGCGCCGCAGGTCCCGGGCAGCAAATGCGGCGCCTGTACGCGGATTCGCCGCAGAGTGTTCATGAAAGAGAGACAATGACCATCCGTGGGGCTTGAGCTGATCCAGGGCCCCGTCGTAGAGAACTGCGGCCAGCTGGGCGTCTGCAGCAGCCCCTTTCGGCCCGGTGATTTTTACGCGCCACTCCTCTGCGGAGCCCGGTTCGGTCTCACGTCGAAAGCTTTCCAGAGAGATGTGGAGATCTTTGTTTGAATAGGGGATTTGCACGTGAGCAACTTCCGAATAAAAGCAGTTGTTGCGTACGCCGGAAATCCGCAGGGATACGCCTCCCCGCATGGATTCCGTCAGGGGGAGTTTTAAAAGGCGCTGTTCTGCATCAAGGATGAGATCTTTTTCAGAAAGCACGGTGTCGTTATGGATTACTCCATAGGTGAGGTGCATGTCCTTAAAGGCCGTTCCCACAAGGAGCATGGCTGTATCGCCGGGGTCAGCTTCGGTCGTCAGCGGCGTGAGACTCAGATCATCTCCGGCGTGGGGCCTGTCCGTTTCCGGTGCGATACCCCGTGCCAGAGATGTATCCCGGATGGTTCGTCCGCCCGGATCTTTTGCGCTCAGTATAATGCGGTAGGATCCGGGATCCCATCTGTGCAGGGAGAGCTCCTCCGCCGCTGATCCTGCAGTGAGGCTGTCCTCGTAGAGCAGCTCTGCGCCGGCCCGCCGAACGAGCATGGTATCCTCGGGTCCGTAGGGGCGATGGGGGAAGAGACGGCGGAATTCCTCCTTTGCTATAAGCTGGGTATCGGGCAGATGCCAGCGGGTGGGCTGGATGATCCGTTCTCGGTCAGGAATTCTCTCAATGCGTACGGCCACGGGCAGAGTAAGGTCGCTTCCCTGCAGGTTGTGAGCGTTCACCTTCAGGTCGACCTCTTCCTCTGTTATCATGACAGTACTGCCGAGAGAGTGGGAGAGCCTGAGGGTGCGTGTTCCCACGGAGATCTCCTCCTGCGCGCTGCGGGTCTCGCCGCTCATATCGGTGACAGAAACCTTTGCTGTATAGTCAAATACAGGATCAGTTGCGGGGTCTGTGGTGGGATCAGGGAGTGCCTGAAAGGGCAGTGTGAAACCGCCGGTATCATTGGTGACGGCTGTCCCCCGGGCAATCACACGGCTTTGCCGGTTGGGCAGGCCGCCCCAATACCTGCGCCGGAAAGGAAATCGGGTCCGGCGGGTGATCTCGTAGGAGACCTTACCCTCCTGCACGGGATAGCCGCCCAGGGCACGTGCGGTTCCATGCAGATAAACGGAGTCTTTCAGGGTAACAGCTTCACGGGGCTCTTCCAGAGTCACTTTAAAACGGGGACGTTTGTACTCCTCCACAGAGATAGTCCGGCTCCCGTGCTGTGTTCGGAGGGTGTAGCGTCCCTTCAGCCCTCCAGCGGGGAGAATGAAAGAGCCGTGGAAAGCCCCGAACCTGTCCGTGGTCAGATTAAGTTCATCAATACGGTCGTTATGGAAATCCCGCAGGGTGACATGGATCTTTTCATTACTGCGGATGCGGTTCTGTTCTGCATCCTCACTGTGTGTATGCAGGGCGATTCCCTTGAAGAAGACCTCCTGTCCCGGCCGGTAGATGGATCGATCCGTAAAGAGGTGATCCCGGGAAAAGGTACGGGCAGGAGCTGTTTGCCCCCGCAGATAGCCGGGGCCGGCTGGGAGGGTATCTTCGCCGGCATGCACACTGAGATAGGCAGATCCTTTTGTTGACAGAAAGACCCGCCCCGAGTCATCCGCCGAAACCGTTTCCTGCAGGGTGTATTCATGAGTATTTCCCGTATTGCGCCGGGTATAGGCCGAGAGCGACGCCCGGGGCCGGGGTTTTCCTGTGTGTCGATCACAGATAATAAAGCTTTGTCCGGCATCTCCTTTAATCAGACTGAGCTGTGAAACGGCCAAAGGTGCTTCGAAGAGAGCTGTATCCTTTTGGTTATGCCGTGCGGTCAGACGAAGGAGGTAAAACCCTGTCCCGAGGGGAGGAAGGGCGATCTCCGATGAGTGGCGTCGCAGATCCGTGCTTTCGGGCAGGGTATAGCTCTTTTCTGCAACGGCGGAATCATGTGCAGAAGGGGCGTAATTTCGTGAGTGGGGCTGTGCCCCCTGGCGGTACTCAGCAAAGGAGAGGGGAAAAACCTGCAGGGTAATCTTTCCGATATTGGTGAATTCGATTCGCCCCGCTGCGCTGTGCTGCGCAGAGATAACTTCGGGAACTTCCATGCGAAAAAATGGTGCCTGAAGAGTGCTCAACACGGCGCGACACCCCCGCGCACCGAAGGAGGTTGAATCCTGCCGGAGCACATCTTTGCAGAGATCCGCCGCCCGGCGTCGATCCATGCGGCCACTGTCAGCAGACGCGTGGGCAGATGGTTTGTACTCACTCTCGGCCAGATGCCGGGCCAGACGCCAGGCTGCTTCTGCCGCGCCCTTACTCGCGGGATAGGTTCTTCGGATGCTTTTGAGAGCATGGTGGTAGAGGGAATCTTTTTGAGGATGAATACTTTTGGCATGCAGATACATAAGCCGGCGCAGATCTGCATGAATGAGGGCTTCCGTGTTGTTCTCTTTTTTATGATAGGCCATGAGATCCTGTATCGTTCGCAGGGTGCGGTACTGAAACGAGAGGGTATCTGCGGCAGAGATTTCCTTTGCAATGAATAACTCTGCATTGGCAAACCACGACGGATCATTGAGGGTGAATCGCTCAGCCGGACGGGTAATGTCCGGACTCGCTTCGGTGTAAAAATCCATGCAGCGGTGGGCGAGAACATCGTAGAGGGTTGGTCGGATCAGGGAGTCTGAGTCCTGCACAGTCATAAAGCCTTTATACAGGGCGAATGGAGCCTGAGCAAGCTTGGTGGGGTGTTGGAGTGATTTTTCGTAGTGGGAGAGTGCGGAATCCACCAGGCGCTTTTTCGACCACTTCAGAAGAGGTGCTTCCCCGTCGGCATCACGAACGGTGCGATCTGTTCCGCCCCGCTGGTAGGCTGCTCGATAGAGATCACCAAAAGCCGCATGGAGAATGTTTGTTTCGGGAAAGGAGGCCTGAGAGAGCTCTTCTGTAATAAGAGTGCGCGCTTCTTCCAAAGGGTTCTCTGCGAGAGGGGCGGCGTATTTGATTATCCGGAAGATTGCCGTGAGTTCCTGCGGACGATTTTTTTCTTTTTGAGCGCGTCGCCGCAGTTCTTTGGTCTTTTTCAGGGCGGTTTGCGGCAGAGATGCCTGTCGGGCGAGAGAGTCAATACGCTTCCATTCGGCGGTGTATTGCGGCTGGTTGTGATACTGTTCCATGTCGATTGCAGGTCTGCTGCAGGCGGGGAACACGAAGAAGCAAACAACCGTGCAGAAATTGAGAAGAGTCAGTTTCATAAAAGAATCCTTTCGGAGAATGTATCAGTAGTAATATAGCATTCCGAATCGGTCTTACCTGAATAATTTACCCCGGGTATCCAAAAAATGGATTGCCCCGGAAGATACGCTGAACAAAGCGGGTGGTTCATGCTGTAACAGAAAAGAAATGCGAAGGATAGACAGGCAGTATATCCGTGTACATGCAGGAATACCCGTTCTGATTATATGAGTGGAACCGTTCTTTTAAGGGCCGTGGAAAGCCCCGGGAGGCGGAATGCCGGAGGCTACACCACAGGGCTGAGAGCAGCCCCTTTTTTCCGTGCTCCCCGGAATATGCGTTGCCGAACGATGGGAATCCCCAGTTTCATGACTGTCTTCAGCCCGTATTTTACAAAGAAACCGCTGTTTCTGCCGTACATATTCCAGATATGGGGAAGCCATTTCAGATTATGGAGCCAGCATTGCCCGATCAGTTCGTGATGCAGGGGCGTCAGCTTATCCTTTGTTAATGACTGCTGCCCCGCCAGTTTGGATGTTTCCATGGATGCAAACAGCAGGGGGACAATAATACTTTGGCAGGGAGAAAGCTTTTTGACAAGAGTAATGGTTTGACGAATATCTTCATCGGTTTCACCGGGAAGCCCAAGAATCAGGGTGGCACTTGCAACAATGCTGTTTTCGTGCAGAACTTTCATTCCTTTCTGTACTACATCGGGCCATTCCCGGGGTTGAAAGGGGTAGACTTTCCCCTTCATATGTCTGCCGATTAATCGTGGGCTGCCCGTTTCAATGCCCACCTGAAAATAGCCTGATTTCCCCGGTTTCTGCCCCCAGCCAAGAGCCCTGCTGATACCGGCCACAGCCTCCGGGGCATAGGCGGCGGAAGAGAGTGACGCATGGCTTGCACCGGCCCACTGTACGCCGGGGTGACGTATTACCCGTTCAAAGAGCTCCACCACGGCTGAGCTGTTAACTCTCAACCCATCGGAGTTATACAGCAGAATATCCTCTCCATGGAGTAAAACGCCTGTGTTTCCGGCTGCCAGATTGACCTCAACTTCTTTCAGTATTTCCCTGATCGGCCGTGAACGGACTTTGCGAACCGTGGGAACACAGAAGGCACAACTGCGGGCACAGCCGCGTGTGACCTCTATCAGACCTGTTATGGAACCGTGCACAACCGCCGGAAGGTCTTTGTCGGGGACGTAGGCTCCTTCTTCAACAGGAAGGATTTCTTTTTTCTCTCCCGCAAGAACCTTTTTAATCAGCCTTGGTGCGGTCACTTCTCCTTCGCCGATCATGGCACAGTTAATACCGAGATCCCTGCGTTTCTCCGGATTTACAGAAAGCTGCCAGGCTCCGGGACCGCCAAGGAAGATGAAGGGGCGATGTTTCTGAACAGCCGGGCTCTGAAGAAGCTCGCGGAGCTTTTGCGCCATGCGGCCTTCGCCGCCCCAAAGTTCAACAAAGGTTGATGTGGCCGGGCCGATGCCCAAGGGGTCGTTGGAACTGATTGCAAGAACCTCCGTGGTATCGTCCACGGCGGAGTTGATGTGGTCCGGGTGAATAACAGCAACATCATCTGAGGTAAAGCCGCTGCGGTGAAGGGCTGCTTCAATTTTGCGCAGGCCGTAGGGCGCACGCAATAAGCGGCCCTCGGAATCGGCTGGAGCATTGGGGCAGAAGAGGGGGTAATAGAGCCAGTCCGGGAGTGTTCCCGTTGGTAAGCAGGCACTGAAACCGAGAAAAAGAAGACCGTGATAATCGCTGGCCATTGTTCTGTCGCAGGTGAGTATTATTCGAAATCCCATGAGTCCTCCGTTCAGTAAGAAGTAATATACATAGAAATACGGGTGTGCGGGTAATAAATATCTGTGCCTGGATCTGTGCCTGAAAAGAGCTTTTTCTACGCAACAGAGCCGTCGTTCTGAAGCAGGCATTGCTTTATATTGATATATGCGCTGTGAATAATATGCAAAACCCAACTTTGCTTTTGATGTAAAGAAAAATTGTAATAATATCACTTTTACAAAAGCAAATAATTTTCTTTACATTGAGTTATATATCAATAGCTTGTTCTGTTTTAAAACCACTGCATTTTCCCGTAGTGAAAAAATGTATGGTAAGTTGTGAAAATACCCGTTCCTTGTGTTAAATTACTAATAATACGCTGATGAATAAACAATTCTCTTTGCATATTGTGCAAAAGGAGGTTCACATGAAAAAGCTGCTAATGCTTGTTCTGACCTTTGTGGCATTCGCTCAGGCCATTGAGGTAAAAGACCTTAATATTGCAGTCATATGGAATGGCAGAACGGACAGCCGCCTGGCACCGCGCGGCTGGAAAGTGGGATTTGATACGACAGGCTCCGGTATGGATACGACAATCGAAGCATGTCCAGCTCCGGAGATTGGCAAGGCACAGTTAAAAAACCTGCTGGCGTCCTTTGATAATACTGTCTCTTTTGACTCCACCCTCGATACGACGGGGATTCCCGATGAAATGCGCACCGGTGGCGGGATACCCTCAGGGCCGTATCAGGGGAAATTTAAGCGGGTTCGTATCTACAGCAGAAGCTCTTTTCCCTTGGATCTTGCTGCGATCAAAAACGATTACAATAATGTTAAGCCCGATGCAATTATTTACATTAATGCCGGTGCCGAGTGGGCTACTCCCGGTGGAGATGATCAGGGACTGTATAAACTTCTGCGCGATGCTGCGGACGATGACATCGGCATTATGACCATCGGTGATGCCTCTCTTACGGATGCCAAGAGTATTGATCCATCCAAGACCCGTTTCCCCGTCATGGGGGTTCAGAAAACCTATCGGTTTAAGGCTTTTGGCAGTGACCCCATGGGCTATAATGATACGATTCGTGAGTTTAACTTTCTTGCCGGAAATGATACGAAGGATTGGGAAGTTCCCGATACAGTTGTTCTTCATTCAAATTATCAGGATGGGAAAACTCTTGTTACGTACTGGATTGAAACATTAAAGGGAGATACAATCTATATCTCCAACAACAATGGTACCTCAAAAACGAATAATACGATACTGTCGGATTCTGACATCCTTCACGCGTACGGTGAATGGTCTATTAATGCAAAAGCCGTTGAGGTTATGGATAACGATCTGTATGCACCGGAAATGGCATCCGGGGTTTTCCCGAATCATGATTTAATCCTGAAAGGAACCGGGTATCAGGACAATGTTACCGTATCGGTTTCAGATAAAGAGTGGGGCGAAGTCATGTGGGTGAATGGCGATATTCATGCCCGCCTGAATGATCCCGTTCCCAATCATACTGCCTTTGGTTCTTCACAGGGACAGGATTTTGTCTTTGACAAAGATTATGTTGTTGAAAAGGCAAATATCGATAATCCAGCCAAAACCGATAAAATTCGTGTTATCGAAAAAGGTGCCACCATTGGACTTCAAAGCGATTACTATTATGACACTTATTACGCTGGGGGGTATAAAGATCTCAAAATTCGTCTTTTTGATGATGGCTCAACAAAAAAGATATTCAGTGAAGTACTCCCGACGCTGAAAAGCAAGGGCATAACGGAACTTGCTTTTAAGCCCTGGACAAAGGGCGGGCGCATCAAGGCAGATGCTGATATCTGGGCAGTGAACGAAAAACTGCCCCTGGAAGACTTTGACGATATTAGTTCTAACGGCTTTGACCCCAATGCCTACTACCGAGCATATCTTGGTGATCAGGTTGCCGGCGCAAAAAATACTCCCCATTTTGTTAAACCTCCGGAAGTACGGCAGGATTTTGATAAGCCTGCCAAGGACATGCGTCTTGATTCTCTGGGGTATGATCAGGACGGAAAGCTCTATCATGTGATATCGGCTATACAGAACGGTCATCGTCGTATGGTGATGCTTGGGTTTCAGCCGAGTTACTTAAAGAATTCCGATGCGGTTCTGGACCTTCTGGAGGATGCAACAAAGTGGATTGCCATTAATGACTACCAGCTTCCGGATCCTGAGATTATTCCAGTGGAAAACGGAACAGAGCTGACGCCGGCGGATGGTCAGAAAATCTATACCGATCAGGATACAGTGCTCTTTCGGATGGATTTTACCAAGAAGGGGATTGTGCTTCATGAAGCCGGGTTTGATCTTAATTATGAAATTGATTACGATGGGAATACTCAAACCGGCACCATTACTATTCCGGCGGATGACGGTTCTGACCATATCGAAGAAGCGATGATTGATCTCAGTACGGAGTTATCAATTGATCCGGCACAGACAGCTGCCACGGAGGTTACAATTCGTGTTACTGCAGAGCCGCTGATTGATCCGGCCCCCTACGATAAAAGTAATACCACCGAAGCGGAATTGAAACTCCGTAAGCTCACGGCGGAATTCAAAAACGGCGGAAATGATCAGACGATTAATTATTCCGGTACCTACGATGAAGAGATCATCAGCGATACAACGATCTTTGGTAATTCCGTCTCAGATGTTGCTGTCCGGTATTCAGAAAATGGCGGACCTTGGCATACTGAACCGGCTGACTATGCTTTTGCAGTGAACAGTGTTGCCCTGTCTCTTCAGGCCACCGCACGTAAGGACAGATATGTCAATGCGGATACTCTGCGACGGACTTATAAAAAAGATGATCTGAAACTGCCGCGCCCGGAACTGGATATCGATCCCGCAAGCGTTAATGGTACGGGAGACTATCTGTTCTTCCGTGATACGGCGCTTTTTATGGGACTTGAATCTTACTCTGTGGGCGGCATTGATGTTGTCAATGATGACTACACTCTTGCCTTTAACCTGAATGGTGACAACCGTACTATGGCTGATACGGGACGCGTGGAATTATCGCTTACCTATATTGACAGTCTTATTGATGCCGGTGAGACAGCACTTTCCGTTGATAAGGCTGTAACGAAAGCCGTTGATACGGATACCTGGAAAAACAGTGATTTCATGGATCAGAAGAAGTATCACTTTCGCGCGGTTGACCTGAGTATCAGTAAGAACAGCGGAGACAGCGACGATTCCAGAATTGATGTTGTTTTTACTGCCAAAGATCCTGTGACCGGTGCAGAGCTGAATTCTGCTGACATCTATTACACCACTGACGGATCTGCACCGGATAACTCCTCTTCGGGGCCGGTTGTGTCTTCGGATCCAATTGATATTCCCAATGGTGTGCGGGTGCGTGCGGTTGCGTATCGTTCCGGGTATATTTCCGGGCAGGAGGACGCGACCTACTCCAAGGAGCTCTGGATTGATGCTGATCCGGGCAGTGGAACATTCTTTGGAGAGTCTCTTGATGTACGACTCACCTCCAACGGTTCACCCATTCTTTATACAATCGATGGTTCCCTCAAAGATACCATTACCGATACCACGGGAGTCATTACACTGGACGATAACCTGGCCAGCCTGATTCGTGATAATGATACCGTGCGTATCGAGGCAACTGTTGAAGGAGGTGATAATATATCCGGTGTTACGGAAGAATTTCTGTACTACCGGCGTAAACTTCCGGCGCCGGATGTCTCGCCCAAAAGCGGCAAGTATGCCGGTACTGTGGATGTAACCATGTCCGTGGCAGTTGATAAAAGTCATGATGCAGTAATCTATCATGCAGATAATTCCGGTGTCAGTGATGCTGACACCCGATATACGGGAATGTTCACCGTACTGCCTGATACGGTCCTTTTTGCCCGGGCCTATGCAAAAGACTGGTTGCCTTCGGATGTTACTGAGCGGGAATACACCCGTGTTGCCCAGGTAAATGAAGGGCTCTATTTTGATTCTGACGGTGACGGGGTGATTGATTCGGCGGAAATTGAGCTGGATACCGTTTTTGATGAACTTGTTCTGCCTGATTATGCACGGGCAGTGTTTCCCGACGGCGATACCGTCCGTGTCGATCAGCAGGATATTTCTTTCAGCTCTCAGGGTATTGCTCTGAAGATTGACAATTTCACCGGCGTAAAAACAGGTTTTTCCAGGAAACCTCGGGTGCGGCTCTACGGTGAACGGTATTCCAATGAATATATACCGATTGGAGATGCTGTTGCACCGGTTATCAGCAAAGCGGTTTATTCATCCGGAGAATATGACCGTGACGGAAATCGATCCGCTGATACATTGATTGTTCGTTTTACAGAACCCGTAAATGGTATCAGTTCCTCTGCCATATCCCGGGAAATACTTTTTAATTACATCGGCAATGCAGCGTATACGGCAGAGGTATCCCTGATCAGCGATCTTTCTTCCAGTGAATACAGGTTCTCCGTGGATTCTCTCATGGGCGTTACCTATCCAAGTGCCACAGACAGTATTTGGATTAATGTAGCAGGTGGAATTCCGGCGATTTCCGATGACAAAGGGAATACCCAGGTAATTGAATCGAACCGCAGGGTTCAGATGGAGGTCGGCCGCCTGGCAATTCGTGTTGTAATGACGGCACACTGGATTGATCGATTATCCGATGGATTTGACAAGGTCGATTCTCCCGATGATGTTGCTCAACCAGTCGGGGATTACTCTACCTTTGGTATGGAGGAAAAAGGCGGTATGGTACTCATCGATCCGCAGATTCCGTATCTTGAGTCAGAGGTATCGCAGTTTCGCGTAAAACTGGTGATTCTGGATGCAGTCGGAAATATTGTTGCCCAGGTTGACCGAATCGGTGAAGGGGAACATATAAAAGCTCTCCCTGCTGAGTATATTATCGATGACCAGGGAAATACACGGTACATTATTGCTGTCGCCTGGGACGGAACAAATCGCGCCGGCCGCCCTGTTTCGTCGGGTCCGTATAAAGTAATTGCTCTCACTCAGTGGCCAAATATCGAAGGAGCTATCGAAAGTACGTGCCTGATTTCGGTAAAAGATACTGAAACCGATAAATAAAAGGAGACGATTGCCTTTGCAGGCCGTTCCGGTAATCCCGGAACGGCCTTTTCTTTATACCATGCAGTGATTATTTGAGTACCATCGTTCACCTGTCCCATACAGTAGTATTGGATTAAGAAAAAACGTGTGCGTCCTGATTGCAAAAAAGGTTTATATGACATCTTTTGTGAAAAATCGGTAATCGGAAGATAAAAAATGCAGCTCCGGATGGAGCTGCATGATACACTGGAATGGATCCGTTTTTATTTGCCTTTACGCCGCGCATGGCTGATCAGAGGACGCCCTTCAGGAGTTTTGAAACATTTAATAAGCTGCTCGGCTTTTTTGAATGGGACATTGACAAAGGAAAAGTTGTCAAGAACGCAAACATCATCGATCTCGCGGGATTTAAGACCGGACTGTTTAATTATCAGATCAACAAGTTTCTTCGGGGTTGTTCGGTCTTTCTTGCCAAGGGCAACAAAGAGGCGGGCTGTGCCGTGAGAGTCAACACCTTTACGCTGTTTTTTTCCTTTTCCAGCATTAATATCACGATAGTTTCCTTCGGATAATTCGTTGCGGAAAGAATGCTTAAGCAGTGCTGCGAGAACATCGCGGGGATCATTCTGTTCGATCAGGGAATCAGCGGTCTCATAATACTTCCTGGGAATATCTTCGGCAATAGTATCGGATACCGCATCCTGAATACGCTGTTTCTTGGCATCGATAATATCACTGACTTTGGGCAGAGTCTGTTTTTTGATATCAGCCTTTGCAACCCGTTGGATAAACATGAGTTTTCGGTATTCTCCCGGCGTTATGAAGGTGATTGCTGTTCCTTCCTTTCCCGCGCGGCCTGTACGACCGATTCGGTGTACATACGCTTCGGGATCCTGGGGAAGCGCATAGTTGATCACGTGGGTCAAATCAGTAACATCGATACCGCGGGCAGCAACATCAGTGGCGACAAG
>JBNJDQ010000073.1:0-11686 GCA_051745065.1 Fibrobacterota bacterium | reverse complement strand
CTGCTTTACCGTTGAATTTTCCCATGTGGTCATCCTCGATTAAATGCAAGAATACAAAATATATCGATGTGCAGGATAAATCACAGGATTCAGGGAAAAAGGATACTCATATCCAAATTAAAGAGCATAGAATGCTCATGAAAGAGCGGACGTTCCCAAACACATCTTTTCCGTTATACCATACGAATCATTGCGGTGATTCCGGGGCAAAAACTGACCTTCTCACTCCTCCGGCGACTCCTCTGCCTTCTCAGGAACCGGCACCGGCCGAAACAATTCAACCCGGTTGCGTCCGGTTTCCTTGGCGCGGTAGAGCGCTTTATCCGCCTTCTGAATGAGATCCTCCTGCTCCTTGGCATCCTGATCGTACAGGGCGACACCGAAACTCATGGTAACGTGCATCTCCTCCCCGCGGGGAGATTTGAAGGTAAGTTTCTGTATCTGCCGCCGAATCCGTTCAGCCGTATCGTAGGCTGCGGCTCCGGTGCTGTCATAGAGGATGAGGGCAAACTCCTCGCCGCCGTAGCGCGCGGCAAAATCGACGCCCTCGCGCACACCACACTCCAGGGTCAGGGCGATTTCGCGCAGAACCGCATCACCGAAGCGATGACCGTGAGTATCGTTGACCATTTTAAAGTGATCGATATCACAGATTATCAAAGCCACGGGAATCTTTACCACCCGTGAACCGCCTTCATCGGCGGGAGAGGTCAGACGGTGGGACCGAACAATGGCCTCATGGAGCAGACGCTCAAAATGGCGGTGATTGTAGAGCCCCGTCAGACCGTCGCGGATTGCCAGGTTTTCCTGTTTTTCAATCAGGATAATTTTCTCAATAGCAATACTGGCCGAGGATACCAGCTGCTTCATGGTATCAATATCCTTGTTGCTGAACAGTTCATTCCGGCTGGATTCCAACAGAATCAGCCCCCGCTGTTCATCAACCCCCACGGGAATAGCCGCAAAAAAACGAAACCCCTGATGCCGTGTCTCATCGCGGCGGTAGCGCACTTCGTAATGATCGGACTGAAAATGACGACAGAGGACTTTCAGCTCCGTACTCTTGACACTTTCACGGCTGTAAAAGAGCCCTGCAATGGATGATCCGTCAAAGGGGAACTGCATTCCCGCAAAATCGTCTGCACCGGTACCGTCTGCATAAACCACCCGTGCTTCACGACCTTCGCCGCTGTGCAGGGAGATGGAGAAACGGTCATAGCCGAAATTGGTGCGGAATATCTCCGCAAGATCCTCGTAGAGAAGGGTAAGATCCTTGCGCCGCATAAAGCGCTTGGCCCAGGTGGTTACCACGGCAGTCTCTTCGTGAATCAAACGATGCATTTTATAGAGGTAGGCAAAATAGATCTCGCGCCCCATGAGCTCTCCCAGAACGCGAAGCCAGTCCAGATCCCCCCGGGAAAAGCGCGACTCATCCGGCGCATCCACAACAATGAACCCGGCACTGCGAACCGCCTTGACCGGCGCCATCAACAGGGATCGGGCAACACCGGTGCGGTTGTAGTAGGCCAGCTGCTGCGTTGAACGTATTCCCTCTATGCGTGTTTCCGTCACGCCGTCCTTGAGATACGTCCCGAGAAGCCCCTCTCCCACGCGGACCGCAGCGTCGGGAACAAAGGCCTCAGTCGTGCTTATGGAGGCGCGCATGGCGTATTCATCACGACTGCGGGGCAGAAATATTGCCGCCGTGCACCCGTTGAAGCGCTCCTGCACCAGCACGAGGTAGGTATCCAGATAGGCATTGATACTCTCTTCAAAGCGGCGCCATTCATTGCGCTGGTGCGCGGAGTCAAGGCTTTTGGAGGCTGTACTGATCTCCTCGGTAACAATGCTTTGAGTATCCCGTTCCATCAGGGACGTATCCCGGGAATCATCGGGGCAGCTGCGCCGGCCCGGAGTGGGCTGGTCATCGCGCACAAGCATGATTGCCAGAACCCCGGCAAGAAGCAGCAGCACGGGAAGAACAGGGAGCCCCGTCAGTTGAGCCGCAAGGGCGGCACCGGTCAGGACAAGGGAAACAACAATATACCCTCTACCTTTCATCATGCAGAACCTCCCGAACGGCAGATATCAGCACCCGGCGCGAAACCGGTTTGGCAATCACATCAACAAAGCCGATGGTTCGCAGACTCTTTTCCTGAAGGGTGGCCGAAAAGGCCGTCACCGCAATAACGGGAACATTCCGGTGTGCCGCCATCTTCTGAAAGCGGCTGAGAAATTTAATACCGTCCATGACGGGCATCATAATATCCACAAGAATACAGTCAACCTCCTCTTTCTCCAGCAGAGAGAGCGCCTCAAAGCCGTTTGACGCAGTCAGAACGGCAAATTCCCCGTAGAGGAATATCTCAAAGAGATCCAGTATCTCCGGCTCATCATCAATAATCAGGACCCGAACATTTGAACTCATTGCGAGACTCTCCAATACATGTAGATACCCAGGGCCATAAACAGCACCGTTCCCGATCCGGCGGCAATAATGGGCGGCAACAGCCCGCTTTGGCCGGTAAAGAGAAGTACCTGCGATACAACCCAGTAGAGCAGTGCATACAGCACCCCTTTGCCGAAATGAACCGCATTACTGCCGCTGCCCGTTCGCACAGAAACACCAACACCGAAAAATACAACAACCAGATTCATCCAGGGAAGAAAAAACTTAAAGTAGAGCTCAGCCCGGTATTTTGAAGCATCCTTGCCCTGCTTCTGATGCTTTTCAATAATCTGGCGCAGCTGAGCAATTCCCGAATAGCTTCCGCCGCTGATTGTGCGGATCAACTCCTTCGGTTCTTCTGTCAGATCTTTCAGAACGCCCTGCTCCTTTTGGGAAAAATCCATGCGGCCGTCCATGAAAAAACGTCGCTTCCGGCAATTCTGCATCCGCCAGAGGGAGTCCTCCCAGGTACATTTTTCGATGGAGCGGATCGTTTCCACACGATTGCCGGAAAAGGTGATAACCGTGACATTATGCGCCACCGGCGGGACTGTCTGCAGATGATTAAAATGAAAGATCCGATTGCTGGTGCTGAAATAATAATAATTATGCTTGTATTTTTTTACATCCTCCGGCACATCACTGCCCTTGCGCCGGGCGGCAAAGACCCGTTCCAGATTATCAATGGTGCGATCCCGGTCAGGCTGCAGCACATCGGTGATACAAAAGGAGAGCAGGGACAGGAAGATACCCGCATATACCAGGGGCCGCGTGGCCGATACCATGCTTCGTCCGGCCGCACGGATTGCCGTAATCTCACGGGTTCCGTGAAGACTGCCCATGGTCAGCATGGTGGAAAGCAGCACGGATACGGGCATAAGAATGGAGACAAAACCGCCCACAAAGTTTGTATAGTACTCAATAAGTTCCGGCAGCTGCGCCCCGCCGAATTTTTTCATATTGGTGATGTAATCGATTATCACGGTCAGGCCGGTCAGACCGAGATTAATCAGCAGAAACATGGTGACAAAGATCCCCAGAATATAAGAGGGTATCGTTCCGAAGAGAGAGCGAAGAATTCGGGAGGGGAGAGAAAACACACGACCGAGAAGCCCCATCAGACCGTACCCGAACCGGCTGTTCAGGTGCTCATACAGGGCCTTCAGCCACCGACCGGCACGGCGACACGGTGCAGCAACAGCGCGGTCGATAAAGCCGCGAATAAAGAGACTCTCCCCCCGTTTGAGCAGGACTATCAGGTACAGGGCAATAAGAGCAATAAGAATATTTCCCGCCCACATGGCCGCAGCCGGCGCGACAATCCCCCGATCACCGAGGACCTCTCCGGCAATGAGAAACAGATAATACAGGACGAAGAAAATAAAACTGTAGACCGTACCGATCACCATGGAGCCGCTTTTGGCAATGATGCCGAGGGGCGGCCCCAAAAGGGCAAACACAAGAATTGCCACACCGAGGGCGTATTTTTTATGAAACTCCACCATAAAGCGGTTCACCATGGTTTGGCGCCGTTCGATACGTTCTGCGCGCATGCGGGCAATCTCTTTTTCAAGACGAAGACTGTTCTCCGGCCGGATCCGGCTGTCCACTCCACGCACATCCTCCAGCCAGCGGGCAAAGCTGAGCGTATCCTCTGCCCCGGTTTTGGCGCTGCCCGTGCCCCCGAGGGTATCGGCCATCTCTGCAAGTTCGGCCATGCGCTGTGAATGACGTCCGCGATACTGTGAGATCTCACGGCGCAGGGAATCGGCATCACCTTTCAGGGCTCCGCTGCTTTTTTCGCGATCCCCGCGACTGCCGTCCTGGGACCGCTTGAATTCGCTCTCGATATTGCGGATATAAATCTGCTGCGCCGTGAAAGATACGTTGAAGTAATTGTCTTCCCCTCCCGCGCGGTGCACTGCACCGTTGTAGAGAGAGAGTTCGATAAACTCCTCATTTTCTGTCAGAAAGACAGTCCCCCGCTGCGCCGTGGTGACACTGGCAATATGACCCTTTTCCTCCTGAAAGATCTTTACACCGTACACCGCCCCCCGGGAGTGATCCACGGAATCCACAAGCAGAGAGTATCCCGGAAAATCGCGAATGAGGATCCCCGACTCAATCATGGCGGCGGGCTTTTTGCGGATAATATCCCGGAAAAGGGTTGACGCATGGTGATTGGCATCGGGAAGAACCGCATTGGTAAAAAAGAACAGCATCACCCCGACAAGCGCCCCGAGAGAGGCAAAGGGCGGAAGAAGATCCGTCACACTCTGTCCCGCGGCCTTCAGGGCAACCACTTCATTATCCGAGGACAGCCGGCCGAACAGGGTGAGCGTGGCAATCAGAAAAGCCATGGGCATGGTCAGGACCACCACGGCGGCCATGCGCACGGAGATCAGTTCCAGAATAATCTGCGGAGCAACGCCTTTCTGCAGAACCTTGGGCAGCACGGATACTGCCAGCTGCATCAGAAACAGCGAGGTTATCACCAGAAAGGAGTATAAGAAGGGGCGAACAAACTCCCGCATCATGTATCGATAGAGTATCATCGCTTCTCCGCCGGACCAGGGTCATGCATTATGTGCAGTAAAATAGATAATCCACGGGGCACATGTGAAAAAATATCCTGCACCCCGCGGGGAATGGAGGTATCTGAAAAAAGAGTCTTGAAAATGCTCTCCCCCATGGTATAATTGCTCCTGTACCAACAGGGGGACAATCATGATTGAACACCAGGAGCTGATTCGCTTTATTATCGGTTCGGCAATTCTTTTGCTCATGCTGATACATCGCACACACCGCAAAGTGGTTCCATGGTACCACCTTTTCACGGCCTCCTATCTTATGCTCTTCTGCGGCTGGATATCTACCATGGTCGAAGGGTTTGTCCTTCCGGACTTCTTCAATATTCTGGAACATCTCTTCTATGCTCTTTCCGCGTTTCTCCTGTTTCTCTGGATCAGAAAAAGCACATTTCCGAAAAAGGACGGACGGTCTGCATGAATATTCCCGCTCTAATAGATATCACTGCACTCCTTTGTACGGCAGCGGCCCTGACATACCTTCCGAAATTCCGCAAGCACAGAGAATATGATTCCACAACAGTCCGTCTTGCGGCGGTTCTTCTGACATTAACCTTCTTCTTTCATTTCTCAAATTTTCTTGAATGGTCCGGTCTCTTTACGGGCCTTGACCCCGTGGAGGATTATCTGCGAATTATGGAACCCCTCTTTTGGGGCGCCCTGATGTACTCATTTATTATGAACGCCCATATTCAGCGGGAACAGACAGCCCGCCGCAGAGCCGCACAAAAGGCACACCTCTGGGATCTCACTCTCTCCTCCATCGGCGACGGCATGATTATTACGGATGGTGATCTTACAATAATCCGCATGAACCATGTGGCAGAGATCATTACCGGGTGGAGTGCGGAGGACGCCCGGGGCCGCCGGATCAACGCAATCTACCGTCAGGTGCAGACCGATAAAAAGACATCTGCAATTTCACCGGAACAGATTCTGCACAACGGCATAGTCCGCGTGTCCACCCCCTTTCGGCGGATCGTTACCCGCACGGGCACCCCCGTGGATGTCTCCGATTCAATCAGCTCCATTACCCATAAAGAAGATTCTGGCACCAAAGGGGTGATCGTACTGTTCCGAAATATTACGGATCAGCGGAAAGCACAAAAACGCCTGCGTGAAAGCGAAGAACGCTTCAGCAGAATTATGGCGGCCATCCCCGATATGGTGTCGGTTCTGGACAAAGACCTCACCATGCTGTACTGCAACTGGCACGGCATTGCAAAAAAAGTTCCTCCGAAGGAGCGTCGCACGGACCGCTGCTACCGAATTCTGAAAGGGCAGGATAAAAAATGTGCCACCTGCCGCGTGCCGGAGGTATTCAAAACCGGCAGAGAGATCCACTACATCGACGAGTTTCCCCGCGGCTCCTGGCATGAGATACGCCTGATTCCCATCTTTGACGACACGGGACACTGTACCCATGTGACGGAATGGATTCGCAATATCAGCAGACAGGAGCAGCGCAAAGCCCTGCTGGCACAGCAGAAACAGCATCTGGAGAACATCATTGCCGGCACCGGAGCCGGCACCTGGGAATGGAATGTGCAAACCCAAAAGACCCGCTTCAATGAGCAGTGGGCGGCCATGCTCGGCTTCAGTCTGCACGAGCTGTCACCGACCTCCATTGAAACATGGACAAACCTGGTCCACCCCGAGGACCTGAAAAAAAGCGAAGACCTGCTGCAACGTCATTTTGACGGTAAAACGGAACATTACGAAGCAGAATTGCGCGTGCGCTGCCGCGATGGAAAATGGCGATGGATTCTCGATCGGGGCAAAGTTATCTCCCGCACCTCCCATGGAGCCCCTCTGATGATGTTCGGCATTCATCTGGATATTACGGCGCGCAAAACCGATGAAGAAGCCCTGCGAAGAGCAACGGAACGGCTGCAGGCATTAATCAATGAAGCTCCCCTGGCAATCATCACCCTGGATACAGAGGCCCGTGTTATCGGCTGGAACCCAGCTGCGGAAAAGCTCTTCGGCTGGACGGAGCAGGAGGTTCGGGGAGCGAAAAACCCCATTGTTCCTCCGCAGCAGCAGGAAGAATTTCAGAAAGACTTCAAAACCATCATGAAGGGTATTCCCGGAACATCATTTAACATTATTCAATCCTGCAAAGACGGTTCCGGCGTCCATGTCAACATCACATCAATTCCGCTCTACGGTGCCGACGGTACTGTACAGGAGGTGGTCGGCATCATAACGGACATCACCGAAAACATCCGCCTGCAGGAACAGATCAACCGCACGCAGCGCCTGGACTCCCTCGGCATTATCGCCGGCGGTATCGCCCACGACTTCAATAACCTGCTCAGCGGCATCTACGGACTCACAGAGATCTCCCGGGAAGAAAGTGACAATGCCTTTGTCCGGGAAAATCTCAGTCATACCCTGCAGACCATTAAACGGGCCCGCAGTCTTACGGGGCAGCTCCTTACCTTCTCACGGGGAGGTACGCCGGTGCGCACGCCCTCGGATATCCGCGCCATGCTCCGGGAGGTTACCCATTTTGCCCTGAGCGGCTCCGGGGTGCAGACAAATTTCGCCATCGATCCGAATCTGCCCCGGGCAATGGCCGATGTTAATCAGATCAGTCAGGTTATGGAAAACATGGTGATCAACGCCCGGCAGGCCATGGAGGGCAAAGGAACACTGCGCATCACCGCCGATACAGAGGAGCTGTGCGGCGACAACGAAGCAGCTCTGCCCCCGGGCACCTATCTTTGTATAACTCTGGAAGATACGGGGTGCGGTATTCCTCAGGAAAAGCTGGCCCATATTTTTGATCCATTCTTTTCCACAAAGAAATCCGGTCACGGCCTCGGCCTTTCCACGTGTTATTCCATTATCAAACAGCACGGGGGCGCCATCTCAGCTGCATCCCGGGAAAACCGGGGAACAACATTCTCCATTCGCATTCCCGCACACAGACAATCGCCGCCGCCAAGGGGTGAGGCAGGAGGCCGGGACAACACAAAAGAGCCCATCTCCCCGCACGACGGTGAAACTGTTCTTGTTCTGGATGACGAAGAGGCAATCCGTACCACCGTCGGGCACATACTGGAATCCGCCGGATACCGGGCAGTCAGTTTCTCCGATGGGACAGAAGTCCTTTCATATCTGAAAGAAACAGAAAATACACCGGACTACCCCCGGGCAATGATCTTTGATTTTACAATTCCCGAAGGGGTGGGGGGCATGGAAACGCTGCAGAAGATTCGCCTTCACGATACAACAACCCCGGTGTTTGCTTCCAGCGGCGATACCGCATCAGCAGCAATGAACAGCCCCCGCGACTACGGGTTTACCGGGGCAATTGCAAAACCGTACCGGAAAAATGAACTTCTGCACTGTCTGGAAACCAGCTGCAACCCTCAGGAGGAACTCCGTGAAAAATAGAATAACCCCTCTTTTATCTGTAAACATCTTTCTCCAGGGCCTTTTTCCCGTTTTGGTGTTTCTGACCATCACCCTTTTTACCGCCCACCCTCTGCTGAAGGCAGTCCAGACAAAAATACACGGTCCTCTTGAGGACGGCAGAACCGTCTCCGCCCGCATTACGGAAGCACTGCCCCGCACAGCAGAACGAACGGGGCAGCACGGAGAGACACTCTACGCTACAGAGACCTCCGTAACCTGCCGATACCACGTGCAGGGCAAAGAACGGACCCTGCAGGGCGTCCTGCCCGGAACCCATCGGACCGGCGAAGAAACCACAGTCATCTACGATCCGGATTCTCCCTCCTATGCCCGTCTGAAAAATGCGTCCGCTCCCGGTGGAGACGCGCTGTATCTTGCCGTTTTCCCGGTGGCGGCACTCCTTCTCTTTCTGGCCGACTGTATCAGCTGGCTGCGCACCTCCTCTCTTTTGCGCCGCGGAATGCTGACCACGGCACGGGTGGAGTATTCACGGCAGGACAGGATAAAAAACGACGACCGCGAGGGCGCCAATCAGCAGCCCGATGCCTTTGTTACCCTGGTGTATTCCGGAACAGGGGGAGAAGAACATCGTTTTACCGTACGACGCAAAGGAGCGCTTCCGCCGAATGCCCGGCTGCCCATGGTCCACCGTAAAAACCGGGCAGCCCTGCTGGCAGATCTTCCGGGAAAACCGCGGATACAGGGAGAACACACCTTGAGCTGTTCCCTCCTCTCCTTTGCGGGCAACCTGTTCTTTCCGGCTCTCTTTTGCGCCGTCCTGTACGTGTTTTATTCTCAGGACATCTACTCCCTGTCACAGCTGCGGGCATTGTTTTAAGCAACTCACAAAAAGACTCACAGGTACGGATATAGTTGACAGACTCTTCGGAACAGGGTAGTATTACGAAAGAAGCTAAGGAAAGGAGAATACCATGGACGATATCCGCTACATGGAAGAGGAATTCATCAACAACGAAGATGAAGATATTACCAGAGAAGATGAAAAAGCCATTGATATTGAGGTCAGCGGCATTAAGCGCCCCGAAGCCGATGATATCGCAGAGATCACCGGGGAGTAACCCCGGCGGCCCTTCATTTACTGCAGAGAAACGGAAAACCCGGCCGTACAAATCAGAAAATGGAGCCAGTTTTTGGTGTAACCGTCACCGGCACCTTCATCTTCACTGGTTCCCACGGCGCCCCCCGCAAGATACCGCAGATTCAGAAACACCTCACCGGGGAACTGCTCCAGACGGCGCCCGCCAAAGACCGAGGCATCAATGATTGCGCCGGTAATTTCTTCGTCCGATCCGTTCAGATAACTGACCGGAGCATACATGCCGTCGATCTCCGTTCCCGCATACCAGGGCGCGGAAAAATCACGGCGCAAATAGAACTTCAGAGCCGGCACCGGGCCGATATCGCCCTCTGTCACCAGGGTTTGGCCGTCAGCATCGGCAAAGGATATCTCCGCATTGCGGATCTGGAAGGAAAGTCCCCAGGCCGCATCCAGGGGGTCATCAGCGGCAGTAATGCGCTTCAGCCAGCTTACTCGGTAAAAGGGAAAGCTGTAGCGAAATGCCATGGGTGTTCCCGCGGGGAAGGTCGTTTCGTTCACGGTGATATTTCGGTCAATCGTCCGCGATGTTTCCAGCAGCAGGGGCTGATACACCAGAACAAAGCGATGCTCTTCATTGAGCCGATAGCGAAGAGTAAAACGGTTCAGGGGATAGAGGTTGCTCTGTCCCGCATCATCGCGGTAGTCGATCCAGGTACCTGCCTTGTCAAACTGAATACGGTGGCGCAGCACTCCGAGAAACCCCGTTTCCCACGTAGCGCTTACCGATGCCTGCACAGTAAGTGCAGAGAGTAGTACCAGCAAAAAAAGCATTTTCATTATTCCTCCTGATTAAATAAAGCGAAGCATATCAGTATACCATAGAATATTCAACGGGGCAAGGAGGCCGTTGCCCCCGCATTCGGGCAAATCGTATTTTATGTTCAATCCCAAATCAGCAAGGAGCTGCGATGATTATTCCCGAATACCCCTATATTTCGGATTCCTTTTCGGCATATATTGAAGAAACAGAACATCCTGTCTGTGATACCGCCGCCGCACGGGCATGGAATATTTCCGGCTCGGAAATTCTCCCGCAGGAAGAGTTCTTCCGCCACTTTCAGCAGCCGGGGCACGAACGGCTCTACACCAATTCCGAAGATGCCCTGGACAGCATTTGCAGAGCCCTGCCCCACACCGACCTGGTTCGCCTGATCTCCGTGTTCAAAGATAAAGGCCGGTTTCGCGACGCCCTGCGCGACATGACGCCGAATCTGAACTATGCAAAGATTCCTGCTGCAGAGGCTGCTGAATTCGATGCGGATTCATTCGGATATCCCTTCATCATAAAACCGGCCGTGGGCTTTATGAGCCGTGGGGTGGAGGTCATTTCCTCACGGCGGGAATGGCAGAACTATGCAGCAAAGATCATGGAAAACACCACGGATCTTGCCCGGGGATACTCCCGGAACGTAATCCGGGATGATATCTTTCTTGCCGAAGAAATGATTCCGGGCAAAGAATTTGCGCTTGATGTCTATTACACCCCCGAAGGTGAACCGGTCATTCTTTCAATTCTGCACCATCGATTTTCCGGCATGGATGATGTGAGCGATCGTGTCTACAGCACTTCCGCCGCTATGATCGACAAATACCACGATCTGTTTCATATATTTCTGCAGGATATGGGCGCCCATCTCTCCATCCGCAACTTTTCATTCCATGCGGAATTCCGCATCACTCCGGCGGGAAAGGTTATTCCCATCGAGATCAATCCGGTTCGTTTTACGGGCTGGTGTGCTGCGGATCTGGCCTGGTTCGCCTACGGCATAAACCCCTACGCGGCATTTCTCAATGATGAACGGCCCAATCTGCGTGAGATTTCCGCCCGCAGAAAAAACAAAACCTACAGCATAATCGTCGCCGATGTCCCCGCAGATATTCCCATCCATACAATCGACCATATCGATTATGACGCCTTTGCCCAACGCTTTAGCTCGGTTCTTTCACTGCGCAAAATGGACTGGCAGCGCTACGGCCTCTTTGCCTTTGCCTTTGTACAAACCGATTCCTCCACGGAGCATGAACTTGAAGACGTGCTCCACTCGGATCTGCGCAATGTCATTTGCCTGAAGAATAAATGACCTCCCGGATACAGCGCGGTAC
>JBNJDQ010000072.1:0-11724 GCA_051745065.1 Fibrobacterota bacterium | reverse complement strand
ATGGAGGAACGCAAAGAGATGATTTCACAGATTCGCTCACGCCGGGAGAACTGGGAGTCTGCCGTGCAGGAGCTGACCGCCGCGCAGGAGGAATTTAATGCGCTTATTGACAGGATGGACCGCAAAAAGAGCGAGATTGCCCGCCGCCTGGAGAAGCTGGAATCCTTTGCAGGGCTGCAGGGTACGCTTGCCTGGCCCGTGGAAGGTGAGATTCGCCAGCCTTTCGGGAAGATCGTACATCCGGAGTATAAAACTGTAACCCGCAATAACGGCATTGATATTTCCGCCCCACGCGGACGGCCGGTGCGGGCAGTGGCTGAGGGAGTTATTCGGTATGTGGGAAAGCTGCGGGGGTACGGTAATATTGTTATGGTCAGCCACGGCGGTGATTACAGTACGGTCTATGCGCATCTTGATCGGGTGCATGTGCAGTCCGGCGATAATATTGCATCCCGGGCTCCCGTGGGGACTGTCGGTTCCAGCGGTTCTCTGGATGGAACCAAGCTTCATTTTGAGATCCGCCGTCATGCCGACGCTCTTGATCCGCAGGAGTGGCTCTCAGCGCCCTGATCCCGGCTTTTGCCAGCGGTGCAGGGCGAAGATGTACAACCTGTGGCGACTACATGTACTCGATCTCGTAGGGATAGCCCTGTTCTGCCAGAAAGAGCTGACGGTTCATGGCAAAGTCCAGCTCCTTGGAATCCCGCGTTATAATGGAATAAAATACCGCCTGTTCACCGTTCTTTTTGGGGCGCAGGATCCGTCCCAGACGCTGGGCTTCCTCCTGACGTGAACCGAAGGTCCCCGAAACCTGAATAGCAATATTGGCATCGGGCAGATCCACGGCCATGTTTCCCACCTTGGAGAGCACCATGGTGCGGATTTCCCCGCGGCGAAAGGCGTCATAGAGCGCGTCGCGTTCATCGTTGGGGGTTGACCCCTGGATTACGGGGACATTCAGCTCCCGGCCGAGACGCTCAACCTGCGATATGTACAGCCCCAGAATGAGAATCCGGTCGCCGGAATGCTTTTGTACCAGCTCCCGAACAATGGCGATCTTCCGTTCGTTTTCGTAGGCTGTGCGGATCTGCTGGCGCGGCGGCAGGGAGAGATATTCCATCTTTGCCTTTTCATCCAGATCCGTGCGGATCTCCACACAGCGAGCCTGAGCGATCCAGCCCTGTTTCTCCAGATCCTTCCAGGGAACATCGTATTTTTTGGGGCCGATCAGGGCGAAGACATCACCTTCGCGGCCGTCTTCACGGATGAGGGTTGCCGTCAGACCGAGGCGGCGGCGCGCCTGAATCTGTGAGGTGAATTTAAAGACCGGCGCCGGCAGCAGATGTACTTCGTCGTAGAGAATCAGCCCCCAGTTCTCACTGTCAAAGAGGGCGAAATGGACGAAGTCCTCTTTCTTGGAGCGCCGCTGTGTCAGAATCTGATAGGTGGCGATGGTTACGGGTTTGATTTCCTTTGTTTCCCCGCTGTATTCACCGATCTCATCTGCGGAGAGAGTTGTTTTATCCAGAATTTCCCGCTTCCACTGACGGGCGGCGGTAATATTGCTGACCAGAATCAGGGTCTTTCGGGAGAGCCGGGCCATGGTGCTGATCCCGATAATGGTTTTACCGGCGCCGCAGGGGAGAACCACCAGCCCACTGCCGCCGGGGAGTTTGTCACTGCCCAGAAAGGCGCCGACAGCCTGTTTCTGGTAGGTGCGCAGGGTAAAAGGTTCTCCGGAAAGGGTTGTCTCGCGCAGAGGAATGGGGTATTCCTCTCCGGAGACATAGCCGGCCAGGTCGTTGATGGGGTAGCCCAGCTCCATAAATACCTGTTTGATAACACCGCGCATCTGTTTCTTTACGGGCACGGCACCGTTACGTTCCATGGCGAGGGCGTATTTGGAGACCGAGGGATGTTTGAGGAGCTGTTCAAGGAGGCGGGTGTCCTTCGTGCGCAGATGCAGTTCATCTCCGGATTTCACCAGCTCCAGCTTACCGTACCGGCTGATCTGTTCGCGAATTTCGGCGGGTACATTTTCCGGCACAGGATATTTTGACAGAGAGGTGATTGTTTCGCAGATTCTGTCAGCGCTCAAGCCCAGGGAGGCAGCATTCCACAGAGAAAGGGGAGTTAAAGAGTAGGTGTGAATGTATTCGGGGCTTTTGTCAAGATGGGCAAATCCGGACAGGGCATCGCGGGCCTCTTCAAACAGAGGGTTCTGAACTTCCAGAAGAATCGTGCTGTCACTCTGTACAATGAGTGGATTGCCGGGATTAAACACCGTGGTACCGTCCTTGCCATGATTAAAACAGGGGAGAAAATACGTTCTGCTCACAGTGGGGAAAAGCCCTTTACGCCATTATTCGTTCCCATAAGATATATTCTTTGTTTCGGAAATTATGTTGACGGGAGGTTTTGTGACAATTGATGAGATCCGTGAGCTTGCTGCGCGCTATGTTGAACGTGCGGATATGGTGGATATTCCCGGACCGGGGGAGCTGTTCTATCTTGAGCAGACCACCGCCGGTGATGACGATGCTGCGCCCCTTTTCGGCGGATACGGCATTGTGCATTCCTACACAGCGGATCCCGCCGCAGAGCCGCGGGGTAAATGGATTATCATGCGCTACTTTTCCCTTGCCGCCGTTCCTCCGCAGGAAACAGAGATTCGCCTTCAGCCGCCTCATATCGCCCTGGGCCGTTTTCAAACCCCCGATCGGACCGCCCGCATCAGCATTGTCCCCTGCAGTCTCTTTGCTGATGACCATGACACAGAAGAGAATGTTGAAGAGGACCAGGGAGCGACTTCGTTCCTGGATTTTCCCGGGGGGAATAAAAAAAGGTGAAAAAAGTTGAAATTGTAATATATCAATAGTAGAATCCGAAATACCAGTGAGTATTAAAACAATCAATTTGTTGTATATTAAAGGAGTTTCCCATGTGTAATTTTAAGAGTCTTTCACGGATCATTGTTGCGGGTGTTGTCCTCGTTGCCTTCGTTGGCTGCGGGAAAAAAGGCGGTGACGGCGAATTTAAGAGCCTGTATCCTGCACAGATCGAAAACCTCATGAGCGGACAGTATGCACAGGCTGTATCCGCTGTTGGTATGGGTACGCATCCCAAGCGGAATATCGCAGCGAAGAAAGCCGGTATCGACGCGGACGCCAAGATTGTAAAGCAGTTTAAGTCAGAGATTGCGAACCTTGAAAAGAGCTTTACCGAAGCGGTTAATGATGAAGCTCTTGAACATTTCCAGCAGACAACGGAAAATTTCAGTCTTGCAGAAGTTCAGGGTATTCAGACGGTGAAAACCATGATTAAAGAGACAGAAAACGGCTATGAAGCGTATGTTCTCAAAGTGATTAACCCCACTATTATGAAAGATCTTGTTGATCAGCAGCGGGATGCCCTTACGGAGTTTAAGGCGACCAAGGCGTACAACGATCTTGAGGCGCGCGTGAAAGAGTACAAGGAAAATCAGAAGAACGCAATGCAGTAAGCGGTGTTCGGATTGAATGACCCCGGGGGCGGATAGAAATATTCGCTCCCTTTTTTATGGAGAGATGCTATGGGTGTACGACAAATAATAACGGGAGCAATGTTGTTGTTTTTCTGCTTTGTTTCCTGTCGCAGAAATACGACGCAAGTGCAGGGAGAGAGCGGGCAGGATGATCCGGCGGTCTTCTTTTCCGACCGGTACCCGCGCTGGTTTCTTGCTGCTGCCTATCCGCGCTGGTTTTTTGATCAGCCGCCGAAGACTGTGGTGGCCTACGATGTGGTAAAGCCGTATCGTATGGACGGTTATGATCGGTACTGCAGCTACCGGCGAATGCGCACAAAGGGGTTTTACCGCTATCATTCCCAGGAGCGTTTCGGCCGACTGATGTTTACCGATCAGGACAGCATTACCTTTTACTATGTTCCCGATACAACCGTGGATACAGCAAGTTTCATTGTTCTTGATTCATTTGCCGGATCCACGCACCGGGCATATCTTCTCGGACGGGACTCCATTCAAATCGCAGAAGACAGTCTTCCCCTTATTTCGTCTCCTCCCTTTGCAAAAGGGCCTGAATCGGCGGGAAGAATTTATGGGTACGGGGTTGTCAGAATGAATATGTACAGTCCCATGCGCGGCTGGATGGAAGCAGAAAGCCGGGCGATTAAAGATCTTATGCTGAAAACCTCGGCTCTGATTGTTACCATGGATAAGCAATCCACTGTTGGCAATGATCTGCAGTCCGCCGGAATTTACGACTTTGATCTTCTGCTGGAGAATCTTTCCGTGGATCGCCGGTGGTACGACCCCCATACCAATAATATTCATGTGGCCCTCAGCTGTTCCGGGGCGGATATTCGCCGCTGGAATCAAGTTCACAGCGCCGGTGGGCTTTCCGATACGGCTCTGGATACCATGGCGGTTTCTGCGGAAAAACCTCTGCGTGAATCCGTGCCCGCGGCCCCGCCGGACACCTCCTACAACAATCTCCTTGAAAATCTCGATGATCCTTTTCGTGAGCCCCGTACTTCTTCCAGGGGCACTGCTGTAGCGCCTGAACAGGGAAAAGGTCCCCGCCGGTATCCTGCACGTCCTTCTTTGCAGCGGGAGCGCATGGAGGCAGACA
Source organism: Fibrobacterota bacterium (assembly GCA_051745065.1). GTDB lineage: Bacteria > Fibrobacterota > Chitinivibrionia > Chitinivibrionales > Chitinivibrionaceae > Chitinivibrio. The sequence continues at coordinate 7,096 of JBNJDQ010000072.1, read as the reverse complement.
CTGAAATGAACCGGGAGTTGCGCCGCAGCCGGGAGGCCATGGACAGTACGCTCCTTGATTTTCAGCGGGAGTAGGCATCCGCCTCGGACTGTGAACATGATGTATATTCGGGCAGAAAGGAGGACGTCATGAGCCGATTATCCCTGTTTTCAAAAAGGCCCCTTCCGGATTTTGTTATTGCCGGCGTAGCAAAAGGGGCAACGACTGCCCTGAAAGAGAACCTCCGGCGGGAGCGGGGGGTGTATATTCCCAAATACGAAATAAATTACTTTAACGAAAAGTATGACCGCGGTGAAGACTGGTATCGACGCCGCTTTCGCAAAAACCGCCTGAACGGGGATAAGACTCCGGCGTATCTCTTCTTTACCGGTTGTCATGAGCGCATGCATACACTTCTTCCGGATGCGAAGATTGTGATTCTTCTGCGTGATCCCGTCAAACGGGCATTCTCCAATTGGGTTATGCGAATGAATAAAAAGAAAATTCCTCCGCATATTGCCTATGATACACATGATTTTGACGCTCTTGTGGATTATTGTCTTGATGGATCCCCCACCGAAGATGAGCTGTATTCATCCCCCTGCGATGTAATCCACCGGGGCTGCTATATTGATCAGCTGGAGAGCCTGCTGCAGTATTACCCGCGAACGCAGGTATACATTGGTATAACGGAGCATCTCTCCTCTGATCCGGCGGGGATTTACAGTGAGATCTGTCGGTTTATCGGTATTCCTCCCCATGATCAGGGGCGCTTCAGTTTTCGTTCAGCCCGGGTGGGTAAATACAAAAAGCGGTATCTTTCCGATTATGCACGAAAGCGCCTGAGCGAATTTTACGAACCCTTCACTGCCCGTCTTGAAGAGTATCTGGGAATCTCCCTGCAGGATACCTGGATCAGGTAAACTGAATGTTGTAAAGCCCCCGGTACCGACCGTTGCGGGCAAGGAGCTCCCTGTGGGTTCCTGTTTCTGTAATCTGTCCGTTTTCCAAAACGATAATCCGGTCTGCCCGCTGGATTGTTGAGAGACGGTGGGCTACGACAAAGGTGGTACGATCCTGTATCAGCCGGTCCACGGCTTTCTGCACAACTCGTTCGGATTCCGTATCCAGGGCGGAGGTCGCTTCGTCAAGGATGAGGATTTCCGGATCAATGTACAACGCCCGGGCGATGGCCAGACGCTGGCGCTGTCCACCGGAGAGGGTTACGCCGTTTTCCCCAATGACCGTGTTGACCCCTTCGGGGAGGTCCCTGATAAAATCTTCCGCATTGGCAGCACGGATCACAGTCCTTACTTTTTCCATATCCGGTTTTCCTCTCCCGTAGGCGATATTTGCGGCAACCGTATCATTGAAGAGCACTGTTTCCTGAGAAACGGTTCCGAAGAGTCTGCGCAACATGTCAAGGCGGTATTCCGTGATCGGTACGCCGTCGATACGGATTTCACCGGAGGTGAGCGGGTAGTAGGCGGGGAGAAGATCGAGGATGGTGGATTTGCCGGAGCCGCTTGAGCCCACAAAGGCAACCATTTCCCCCTTATGTACCGTAAAGGAGAGGTCCTGCAGGACGGTCTCTTCATAGCCGGGATAGGAGAAACAGACCCGGTCAAAGACGATATCTTCTTTCAGGGCGGTGATGTCCCGGCCGTTTTCGAAATCCTCCGTCGGTTCATCCATGATTGTAAAGATGCGTTCTGCTGCCGAACGGGCGCGCTGCAGATTGGTATGCACTTTGGTCAGTTTTTTGATGGGCGCGTAAGTGGAGAACAGAATGATAAGAAAACGCAGGAAGTCTCCTGAGGAGAAATCGCTTTCTCCGGCCAGAACATCACGTCCGGCAAACCACAGGAGAGCACTGGTCATAAGCAGGGAAATAAATTCGTTGAAGGGGGAAAGGAAATGGGAAATCATCTTCTCGCGCAGTGACTTCTGTGTAAAAAATCGGTTTGCCCGGCTGAATTTTTTTTCCTCGTACGAGATACCGCTGAACATTTTTACGACTTTGATTCCTGCAACAGTTTCGTTGATGATGGCAACAACATCGGAAAAAGCGCGCAGCATTTTCTTTGCCCGGCGGCGGATGATGCGCCCCACGGTTCCGATAATCAGCGCCAGAAGGGGGTATACCAGAAATACAATCAGGGTCAGGCGGGCGTTGATGATGTAGAGAAGTACGATAAAAAATATGAGCTTAAGGGGATCCGTAAGAAGGCTGTTGATGGAGGTTGTCATGGCATTCTGCAGGTCGTTGACATCTTTGACCAGATGGGATATGATGTCCCCCCGGCGCCGCTTGTTGAAAAAACTCATGGGCAGACGCATGATATGGGTGTAAAAACGCTGGCGGATATGTTCGACGGTTTTGAAGTTGAGTGCTGCAATCAGAACCTGTTTAACGTAGAGCACGCTGTTTTTGAGGGCAAAAAGAACCGGTATCAGGAGGCAGATTATCTGCAGGACTGCAAGGTTGTCTCTGCTTCCTCCGCGGGTGAGGAAGTTCCATGAAACATATTTCAGCCATGCATTGATTTCCGCGAAAGAGAAGCTGACCGGCTCTACAGCCGTGGCGGTTTCGCCGGAGAAAATTGTATTCAGCAGGGAGCTGGCAAACCAAAGGCTGACACCGTCCAGGGCCACATAGGCAAGGGTTGCCCCAATACTGAGGGCAAGAAGCAGGCGGTGGGGCCACAGAAAGGAGTACATTCGTCGATACATGTTTTTCATGTCTTTTCCCGGATTGAAAAGAGAGCAAAATATGTCATGTGATGAGGACAGTGGCGTATGAACCGTTTAAAAAATATGCTCCCCGGTGGATTCAGTCGGCTTCCCCGCTGTTCTGTGCAACGGGGGCAGCAAGAGCGAAAAATCTGAACAGGAAGGGGTTACTTCGTGTATTTGTTTTTCATTTTCAGGTACACCTTATGTCGCTCAATATGCTGCAGTTTTTTGCGGGTTTCAAGAATTTTATCCTTGCCGGCATCCTTGATGTCGTCAATGCATTTCTCAATTTCCGGAAAACGGTCCTGCAGATGCTTTAATTCCCGGCGAAGGGTATCCCGTTTGGAGTTGAACTTCTTCTGATCCATCTGGCCGATGAGCTTTTCCGACGTTTCTTCAAGGTTTTTGAATTTATCCAGGCGTTCACGCACGGATTTGGTTCGCTCTTTGATTACCTTCAGAATATCATTTTTGATTTTCTCACCGTCCCCGGCTGAGGCCTTGGAGGTTATTCTGATTGCATCAAGACCGTTCTTGATAAAGTTGCGGGAGATGCCGATAACCTCATCGCATTCGACAACAGCCTTTCGCAGGCGGTCAACCATGGATTCAACATCTTTTTTTATTTGATAATCAACAAAATTAACCTTTGTCACGGAATCCTCCTCCGGAGAAAAAGCACACCACCATCTGCATTCAGTGTAGCATATTCGAAAGAGGAGAGCAAGAGCTTTATGCTCCTGCTCAGAATGCTGTCGGGACGCCTTAGAGTACAGCCATGACGGAGTCTGCATATTTTCGAACAGTTGCTTCGTCTTTTCCTTCTGCATAACAGCGAAGAATCGGTTCTGTGTTCGATGCGCGCAGATGGACCCAGCCGTCCGGATAGATCAGTTTAATTCCGTCCTGAGTATCCTTTGTTGCATTCGGAAAGGCATCTTCCACCGCCCGGTATGCTTCGGCGGGGTTTTTATCGCCCAGCTCGATTTTTTCCTTTACGATGGGATACACGGGCCAGGGGGCGGTCAATGCCGTGAGGGGCATCTTTTTTACGGCCATTTGCTCAAGAATGAGGGCCATGGCAGTCAGGCCGTCGCGAACGGTACTCACGGCCGGGTAGATCACGCCGCCGTTTCCTTCGCCGCCGATGATGCAGTTCTGAGCATGGATTGCCTCCACCACATTGGCTTCGCCGATTTTTGTGCGGTGGCATACAACGCCGAAATGGGACGCCACATCGTCAATGACCATGGACGTGGATAGATTTGTCGCCACAGGGCCCGGGGTTTTATGGAGTATGTTTTCCATGGCGAGGACCAGGGTCATTTCCTCTGAGATCGGTTCTCCCTTTTCGCCCATGGTCGCGCAGCGGTCTGCATCCGGGTCGAAGACGAAGCCGCCCCGAACATCATCCATTGACCGCAGAAGTGCAGCAAGATCTCCCAGATGCTCCGGACGGGGTTCCGGGTTATGTACAAAGTTACCGTCCAGTTTGGTATGCACGCCCTTCCAGGTCACGCCCAGGCGCTCAAGGAGCGCGGGGAAGATCACGCCGGCGGCACCGTTGATGGCATCCACGGCCACAGACAGCTCGGCCGCACGGATTGTATCGGCATCCACGGCGTTAACAATAGCTTCGATATGCGGCGTAACAGCATCCATTTCTTCGGCGGGGGTGTCATCAAAGGACGTCAATTCCTCCAGGGCGGGGAACTTACCTGCATGGTATGCTGCATAGACAGCATCACATTCCGCTCCGGAGAAGAGACGGCCCTCGCCGTGTACCATCTTGTATCCGTTGTAGGGCAGTGGATTATGGCTTGCTGTCAGAATGATTCCTCCCGCAGCACCGGCATGATCCACGGCAAAGCAGGTGGTGGGAGTCGGTGCAATCCCGATGGAAACCGGGCGCCCACCGGCGGCACGGATGCCGCGGCATGCGGCCCGTTCCAGCAAAGCTCCCGTGGGGCGGGTATCCCGGCCGATAATCATGGTTCCACCGCCGCATTGCTGTGTCTGAATATAGGCGATAGCTGCAATGAATGATTCCCCGAGTTGTTCAGGGAATTTGCCGCGGATTCCCGATACAGACATAATTGGAAGATTGCTCATCTCTTCTCCTTTGATAGTGTTTTATTTCACTGAAAATATACGATCCTTCCTGCAGGGTGCACCGCAAATTATGCGGTGCACTTCAGATTCAGGAGGGCATGCGCCGGGTTGTTCCGGCAATCCCGGAGATCAGAGCGGGGATAAATCCGGCAAGAATCCCCGGAGCTGCGCAGTATATGACACTTGCTCCGCCGCCCAGAGAGCAGGCGATGAACGCACCGAGACCTGTCAGGATCATGGCGATTTCAACGGGTTGCGGTGTCTTGAAATTGAGTACATTCAGTACCAGAAGCGGAACAAAAGCGGAGCCGAGCATGGCCCAGGCATCCAGAACCAGTGTAAAGATCGATTTGTTCCCGCTGACCGCAATAAACGTGGCAAAGAGAATGACCGTAGCTGTGGCAGCTTTGCTCACCCAGAGTTTTTTGATCGGTCGTTCCGTCAGATCATGGGTAATTGATGCGGAGCAGGACAGAACCAGGGAGTCCGCCGTGGACATGGTTGCCGCAAAGAGGGCCGCCAGAATGAGGCCGATGAGGATTTTACCGATCACCGGTATCTGTGAAAACAGAGCGATGGTTACCTTGGGCAGGGCGAGTTCAGGATCAAATTCATCCAGGGAGATATCAAGAATAACCCGGGCCAGCATGCCCACGACAATGGTGCTTGCATAGAAAAAGGTAAACCAGCCGTAGTAGTATTTGCGCATGCGCCGGACGGAATCCTCGTTTTTAAGGGTCATAAAGCGAACCACTACATGGGGCTGGCCCACAATGCAGATACCACCGAAGACCCACCCGACAATAAAGAGGATGATCCCCGTGATGCTGCGCTGGGGAAAGATCGAGAGATAGTTTGCCCCGACCCCGCTGAAGGCATCTGTGACTGCTGCAAAACCGCCGATGTGAATAATACCGGTTACCATGAGAAGAAACATGCCCAGGAGCATGACAATGGCCTGAGACGCATCGGTCCAGATGGATGCGCGGATGCCGCCGGCGTAGGAATAGAAGAGCACGATGATTGCCCCGATGATAATCCCCGTGTTGGCGTTCCAGTTGAGCAGTTCGATGGTTGCTTTGCTGCCTGCTTTCAGCTGAGCGGCGGCATAAATACCCAGAAAGAGCACAATGAGAATACTGATAAGAGTGCGCGTGGCGCGGTTCTTATCGCCGAACCAGTTTGCAAGAAGACTTCCGTAGGAGTTAAAGGAGTACCGCGCAGTCCGTTCCTTGATTTTTTCCACCGTGAGGTAGGACATGATAAGATCTCCGGCAATCCACCCGATCATCAGCCAGATGGATTCCAGACCGAACTTGTAAGTGTAGCCGATCATGCCAATAAACATAAACCCGCTGTTGTTTGTGGCAACGGCGGAAAGCCCCGCAAGCCATGGGGCGATGGAGTTGCCCGCCACAAGGTAGTCATCTGTTGTTTTTTTGCTGTGGCGCATGGAGGCACCGCCGATTACGGCAAAGAGCAGGAGACATACTACAAAGCTGATGGTTACCATAAAGAAGATCCTTTAAACAGTGAGGTTGTATTAACAGCTAAAGATAGCTTCTACTGGCGGAAAAATCAAATTTGCTGTGATGTTCGCTGATATGCATGGAACCTGCCCGATCCTGAAGGGTCCACTGCAGTTGGCCGGACAGAGACGGCGGCACGGGGGTTTTCGGCTTTTGTTAGGAATATGTTAGCCTGTGGTTTGCCGAACGATTTTGTTTTGTTTTATATATATTAGCACAGTATTAGACGAAAATACGGTTGAAACAAAAACCAATATACTTGTAACAAGGAGTCTGTTCCCATGAAACAAATGGTTATTCTCTTCTGCATTTTTCTCCCTCTTGCCGCTCTGGAGGTGGACACAAAATTCAGCGGTGATGTATCCTATAACTTCCGCACCAATATCAAAGGTGGTGAGGACAATGCCGGTACTGAACAGGATAAGACCGTGGATTTTTACAACAAATACACCTGGAATATCTTTATGAAGAACCGTATCGGTGATGCAGCGGCAATCAACTTTCGCCTCTCCAACCCCGCCGGGTATCAGCGCAATTCAATTACAGATAATTACTGGTTTCACGATGGAAACAGTGTTCCCGTTGCAGCCCTTGCCGAGGCGTATCTGCGCTGGGTTCCCGGTGCATTTTCTCTGAATGCCGGTATTATCCCCGTAAAAAGCAGCACGGTCCTGACGGTCTCCTGGTGGAATGACAACAAGGATTACAGCTGGGTTACGGCTTACGATAAGCACGGAATC
>JBNJDQ010000071.1:0-11943 GCA_051745065.1 Fibrobacterota bacterium | reverse complement strand
TCCGTAGGTGCGGGTTCCCACAATGGGTATATCCAGATTGCTGTGCAATGCCGAAACCAGCAGTTCCGAAGCGGACGCACTGCCGCCGTTAACCAACAACACAAAGTCGCGCTCCTCTGACACCTGATAGGCATCACCGGTATCCACCAAAAGCGCCCCTGATGCAATCTTTCCCCCATCGTTATACCGTGTGAGGGCCATGGTATCATCGGAAGAAAGAAAGAAAGATGCAATCCGCTGAGCTTCTTTTACATAGCCGCCGCCGTTATCGCGAAGATCAATCACCGTAAATGGATACTGGTCAGTCTCTTTCAGGGCCTGGAGAAAGGCACCCGAGGAGCTCTGCATATCAGCACTGCTCCCCTGCCGATCCATGAACGTTGCCAGATAAATATAGCCCGTGGAATCATTCAGTCCGGCACCGTACGCCGGCGGCAGGGTATAATAGTCCGATGCAACAGTACGCATGAAGGAGGAACCATCGCGCATGATTTCAAGGGTGTAGGTGCCGATTTTATCTGTGAGCAGATGAAAAAGATCAATCCGTCCGGAGAGAGGAAGGGAATCCACCGAAATGATTCGATCCCCTTTTTGTAGATTCGCCGATTCCGCGGGGCTTTGGGGATAGACTTCCTGAATAAAAAAAGTATCCCTGAAGATTCCCGGACGGATACCGAAGCTCGCCTGCGCACTACTGCCGGAAACACCATGTACATAATCACCGGTTTTGTAGGGCTCAACAAAATACGTGTAATTATATCCCTTCAGAGTATCGCGCAGACTGTTGCAGAGAGCCCCGGGGGTCGGGAAAAGATCAGCCTTCTCAAGGTGATCTGCATACACAGAATAGGACGCCAGGAAAGAATGCACCGCAGCCATAGTCTCGCTGCTTCGTGTGGATCTGTCGGAATCCGTGGTGCAGGCGGTGATCAGGAGAAGACAAAAAAGCATAATCGCGAATTGTATGCTATTGCTCACGGGGTCCTCCTCCGCCCGACTGCAGGATATCCATAACCTTGCGCAGATTCTGCTGATATTCGTAGTTGTCCGGAGCTTTCTTTCGGGCCGCCTGAAACGCCTGCATTGCTTCCATGTATTGCCCCTGTCCTGCAAGAGCTTTGCCAAGGTTATTGAGAATCTTGGCACTCTGATCGTATTTCAGGGCTTCGCGGAAAAAACCTTCTGCCACGGTAAAGTTTTTCTTGTAGTAATGAATACTTCCGGCATTGGTGAGCATCTTGTGATTTGCCGGGTCTGCACCAAGATACTGACGGATGTACACCAGGGCGGAATCCAGCTTCTCCTCAGTAATATAATGGTCAACCAGAAGACGGGTTACCTTCATATTACCGGGATTCGTCCTGACAGCCTTTTTCAGATACGTCGCATTGCCGCTCTCCATGTACTGCTGATGATACACATTCGCCTGAATATTCTTAAGATTGAGACGACGAACGCCACGCGAAAATGAGGTATCAGCATCCATATCAGTAAGATCTGCACCGACATCAAAAGGAGCAGTCATGGAATCGATCAAATCGATATAGGGCGTAACCGATCGCACCCGGGCCGCAGCATATTCAAGTTCCGGCGGAGAATCATAATAGGGGGTTTGATCCGCCGTGAAGGCGTTCAGAGTTGAATCACCGCAGATAAAACCGCCCAGAAACACAGAGGGATTATTCAGACTGTTCTGGGCTGTTCCCCAGTAGCGAAAAGAGAGGTCATCATGAAGGGTCGGATCATTCTGCATACGGTCAAGCCGCTCAGCAGTCAGTTTCGGTGGATCTTCCCCATCGGCTCGGCCGATAAGAAGAAGCTCCGACGTATTATACCAGAGAACAGCCTGGGGGAACACTTCCGTAAAGGAGCGGATCGCCCGCAGAAACATATCCCTGGTCATGGCCCCCATGGGAAGAAACTGACTCACCATGCCGTTTTTATTGAGACGACCCTCAATACTGCGATAGAAATCGACCGAATAAAATGAAGCAAGGTAGGGACGGAAGGTCTGCCCCACTTCCAGTGAAATCAGGTCAAAGGTTCGGTCCGTATATTTAAGAAAGCTGCGTCCGTCATCATACACCGGTACCACCCGGGGATCCGCAAGCCAGTCTGCACTGAAATAGCGGCGGGCAACGTCAAATATTTCACGCTCAATATCAATACAGAACAAAGAATCAATATCGTACATGAGGAACCGCTCACCCGTCTGACCGGCACCAAGACCAACCAGGGCAATGCTTCGGGGATCCTCATGAATCAGCATGGGGATATGCGCCGCCATGATCTGACGGTTTTTTCGGCTTTCTCCCTGCCAAAGGCCGTTCACGGATAGGGTCCGTCCCGCAGGTGTGCGGGAAACGATTATATCAGAGGCAACCCCTTCAACATGGGAAATTACCTCACCATGGTCTGAATAATAGGACAAAGGAATATTTGCACCGGTGAAACGGGGGTAGACGGCAAGGAAAAGAAGAATTGCAGCAGCAAGGGGGATATGCATACTGCTGCTGCGGGTTTCGGAAAATGCAAAGGCAACCCCTACAGCGAGAAGCAGGCCGCTTAAAAGATAAAAACCGCTGCCCATGCCAAGAAGCGGAATAATAATAAACCCGGCCAAAAGAGAGCCGGTTACTCCGCCCAGAGTATTGAGAAAAACAACCCGCCCTGCTGCGAAAGCGGATTCATCCCGATCAGCAGCCAGGAGACGCACACCGAGAGGAAACAGCATGCCGGAAATTACAGCCGGTACATACAGGAGCAAAGCCGCGCCTGCAACCTGCACGGCAAGAGATTCACTTCCGCGAAGGCTGTTCCATACCGCCGGAGGCAGATACACAAAAAAAAGGGTGCTTCCGGCAGAGATAAGAAGAAGAGTAGTGTAAAAAGATCGCAGTTTTTCCCGCTGAAGGGAAATGCGCGTAACAAGGTAGCTTCCGGAGAAAATACCGGCAAGAACGACTGCCACGGTTATGGTATAGGTATAAACGGTGTTAGTGAAAAGAATACTGAGGAAGCGACTCCAGAGAACCTCTGCTCCGAGGGAGGCAAATCCGGTTATAAAAAAGGCCGAACCATAGAGCACGGGCATTTTTGAAAACGGCCGCAGTTGAGAATGTTCTTCGCCGGAGGTTTGTACCCTCGTTGCGGAAGAACGGGAAACCGAACGGAAAAGAACTGCCGCGATGACATTCAGAGCAAGAGCGATAACCAACGAGTAGACGGCACCCACCGCCGGAATAAGCACAAAACCGGTGAGAAGTACTCCCACACAGGCGCCCAGGGTATTAATAAAATAGATACGTGCTGTGCCCTTTTCGACAGATCCCCGGGAAGAAGCAGTCCGCACCAGCAGGGGCAATGTTCCCCCCGCAAAAAAAGTTGCGGGAAAAAGAACTGCCGCAGCAAGAATCCCCCGCAGCAGATTCAGCAGCCATACCTGAGAAGATATCAAGGGATAGAGATTACCATAGAGAAATTCGGCACCGTAATACATAAGAAGTGCGGCACCCCCCAATACAGCTACGGTCAACTCAAGATGGACAAGTTTTTTCAGATCATCCCGTTTGCGGCGGCTGCGATTTCCATAATAAAAGCCCCCCGCGGCAAGGCCCGTAAAAAACACGGCAAGAACAATACTGAGGGAAAGCTCCGAACTGCCGAAAAGATCAGCAAGTCTTCTTACCCAGGCGATTTCGTACATCAGACCGGCAGCTCCTGAAATAAGGGAAGCTATCCGGATTGTCAGGGCACCGTTTTTCTTGACGCTCCTCATCGGCATGTCACCTCTCAAAAAATTCATTTCCATTCGTCCCCCACAAAATACAACAGAGCAGCACAGTCACTCAATAATCAGCCCTAAAAATAAAGTATCAATAAAAGAACCTGAAATAATCAAATGAACATCACAAAATCAACCTTACACTTTTCGTGCATTTCCCTCTCATTCTCGTCATGAAAAGGGCGCCCTGCAACAACATCGGCCAAATAAATTGTCATTATCAATATGAACAATTAATTTTTGAGTCCCATCATTTTTTTCGTACCATTTCGCATTTTGTTTGTTATATTTGCCTATAAGTTTTCAGTTTTATTTAATCGGAGGAATAGTATATGAGTACTTTACAGAAAAGACTCAAGCTGTTGTTACTGATGGCCCTGTCAGTATCATTTACTTTCGGCCACCTGCCAAGCAAACACAGCGCTCAGCTGCAGATGGGCAGAATTGCACGTGACGCAGACGGCGGTCAGCGTGCATCACGCTTTACCAACAAAGGCGAATGGGATCCCAGCGAAACCTATACTGGTGACTACACTACCAAACAGGGTGATACTGTATCCTATGGTACATTCAATGGTAAAAAACTGTGGTGGTGGGCAAAATTTGCCGCAGACTCCACAATGGTACCGGGAAAGTTCGCCCCCAACGGCGGAACCTCTCCCTGGGTTCTTATTAACTCTCTTTCCGCTGCAGACAACGGCTCAGTTGATTATACCTGGAAAGGCTATAACGGCGACATGGAAAACATGAGCGGCCTTGACGCACAGATCCCCACATGGCGTGACGGTGCAGAAGGTGCATACTCGTTCACCCATGATGACATCGGTGCCATGCCCTATGACGGATCTGTTCAGCCCGGTCTTGATGTAGCGAAAGACTTCCCCGAAATCAAGCAGTGCTGGGGTGTTTTTGTTGCAGAAATGTCAGAAGCCGAATGGGCCGGTGCTGTTGAAATGGTAAAGAACGGTCACGAAATCTTCAACCACTCCATGGAGCATACCTCTGCATCAGACCAGTGGCAGTGGTTTAAGCCCGGTAACAAGGTTCCTTCACACGACCCGGCAATCCCCAAGGAAATCCGTGGTCTTGATGTGGTGGGTACCTGGAACATCAAAGTTGTTGGGAATGACTTCACTCTGGGGAATAAAAACTCCAAGGAGATGGATATTACCATGTTCGCCAGCGAACCGAGCGGCTCCATTGACACCGGTGCAACCAGCAACCAGGGAAACAGCCATGTCCCCCTTGTTCTTGAATCCTCAACGAATGAATGGGCCAACGAAGGCAGCCCCACTGCAATCTACTACAATGACTATGTAGAGATTGAAGCGGAGGTATACTGGACAGGTCTTGCTCCTGCATCTTCCGATGACGCGGTAAAGAATATTACCATAAAGGACAATGGTGTTGAGAAAATCACCCTCGAAACAGGCCAGGAACTCTACGTTAAATACGATGAGGCCCTTGATACAACAAAAGATACCCAGAGCGGTAAGCTGATCGCCACAGGTGTCGGCTGGTACGAGATTGGTGACCTTCTCGGTGATTACTCAAACTGGTACAACGGGTACTATCTTGAAAACACCTGGGATCCTGAAACCGAAGACAATACCGGTCCCGGTGGACAGGTATCCACTATTGATAAAGGTCGCCCCGGTTTCCTTGCCAAGGTGTATTGTCGTAAAGGGTGGCGCGGAGAAGAGTACAAGCTCAATATCAAAGACGCCAACGACAGCATCAATGCCAATGTCTATGACAAGATAGAAAGCTTCGGCGAACATTTTGCGAAAACCAAGCAGAGTGAATACTACGGCTATCCCTTTGATGCCTATTCAGAAGAATCTCATGATTCTCTCGAAAACTACGGTTTTGTGGGTGCCCGTGGTGGTGCAAAATCCGGTGTTCCCATTCCCGGTGATTTCTTTCACCCCTACCGGATAGACTTTGACGCCTTTTTCATTACCCGTAATGACTGGACCGTCAGCTCTTCAAGTGATGAATTTGTCTACCCCAACAACCCCCATGTTCTTCTCGGGGCAAATGAGATGGTTGATGAAATCGTCGATGCCAAAGGGTACATGATTCGTGAGTTCCATGCCGTAGCTGACATTGCAGACGGTGAGTGGTACAACGATGACCAGCCCGAATTCTGGCCTCTGAACAGCGCAGCCCGCGGACAAGGCGGCTGGTGGGGTGGTATCACAGATGAACAGCTGAGACGCCACTATGAGTATGTACAGGAAAAGATTGATGCAAACAAGATTACCGTATTTACTGTTGGTGAGGTAACCAAGTACCGCCTGACAGCAAATGCAACTACCTCTGCGGATATCGTAAAAGCCGGTGAGAACTACGAGCTGACCTGTGAAACCACAGAAGAGCTTGCGGATAAATATCACGATGAGATTTCCGTCATCGTATCTCTTGATGAGTCCGTAGATTCTCTCGGTGTCAGCTACAAGACCGAAGATTCTGAATGGGGCAAAACCCCCCGCAGAAGACCGCGTCAGCTTGATGATGCCGGTAAGATCTGGTCCGTATCAGTGAACCCCTACCTCGGTACTGCAGAAATTGTACCCAACGGTGACTGGGACGGTCCTGTTGTCGGAACCATCAAAGAAGCTGATGCAGCAACAACTGCAAAACAGGCTGCCTTTGCCGGTATCCGTGACAACCGCCTTTCTCTGAATGTTTCTGCCGGTCGCTACTCTATTTCCCTCTTCGACCTTTCCGGTCGTATGATCAGCAAAGAGAATCTTGTGGCTGCACAGAACGGTCTGATGAAGAGCGGTATCTCTGTTGATAACCTTCGCGGCGGTATGTACATCCTGCGAATCAATTCGGCAGATGCCAATATTATGAAGACTCAGAAGATTGTTATCAAATAACTCTCCTCTGCAGTAATTTCCAATAAAGGGTGTCCTTCGGGGCACCCTTTTTTGGTTCCGCCCCGAAAATAACGTATATTTACAGACTTGAAAGGAGCCGCAATGATAGCAATAGTCGATTATAAAGCCGGAAATATCACGTCGGTCAAACGCGCCCTCGATACAATCGGTGCGGAAAGTCAGATCACCAGCAGTCCCGCCCAACTCGCCCGGGCAGATAAGATCCTCTTTCCCGGTGTGGGGCATGCACAGTCTGCCATGAAAAGCCTGCAGGAATCCGGCCTGGATACAGCCCTCAGAAAAGCCTTTTCCGACCATGTCCCCATACTGGGAATATGCCTGGGGACTCAAATTATACTTTCCAACTCCGAAGAAGGGCCCACGGAGACCCTGGATATTATTCCCGGAAAATGCCGGAAATTCCAGCTGGAATCACCGGATCTGGCAATTCCGCACATGGGCTGGAATTCGGCCAGAATCGAAAATGAACACCCCCTGCTCCAGGGAATCGCCTCCGGAGAGGAATTCTATTTTGTTCACTCCTACTACCCGGTACCGCATAAAAAAGAACACGTATACTGTACAACAGAGTACGAAATCACCTTTGCTGCAGCTTTGGGTACAGGTTCACTCTTTGCAACGCAATTTCATCCCGAAAAAAGCGGCCGGGCAGGCCTCAAGCTTCTTGAAAACTTTCTGAACTGGGACGGTAGCAATGCTGAGTAAACGAATAATATCATGCCTTGATGTACGGGACGGCAATCTAGCCAAAAGCATTAAATTCGTGGACACCAAAGATATTGGTGATCCCGTTGAAAAAGCACGCCAATATTATGAAGAAGGTTTGGACGAGCTGGTCTTCTACGATATCACGGCTTCCAGTGATAAGCGCAATATTATGATTGACGTGGTAAATCAGGTGGCCCGGCAGGTGTTCATCCCCTTTTCTGTCGGCGGCGGGCTGCGCACGGTGGAAGACTGTTCCCGTGTATTAAATGCCGGTGCAGAAAAGATCAATGTCAACAGCGCGGCCGTAAAACGACCGGAACTTATTCGCGAGGCCGCCCGGGCCTTCGGCGTGCAATGCGTTGTACTCTCCATGGACGTAAAACAGGTTGCGCCCTCGGATAAAATCCCTTCAGGCTATGAGATTGTCATCAACGGCGGCCGGACCCCCATGGGTGTCGACGCTCTTGAATGGGCAAAGAGAGGAGAAGAACTGGGTGCCGGTGAACTGGTGGTGAACTCCATTGATGCTGACGGAACAAAGACAGGCTACGAGCTGACCCTGACCCGGGCCATCAGTGAAGCCGTACGCATTCCCGTCATTGCTTCCGGCGGCGGCGGTACACCGCAGCACCTCTACGATGTGCTCACCACGGGCAAGGCCGATGCCGCTCTTGTTGCCTCAATCCTTCATTACGGCGAATACACCATCAGTGCAATCAAGGAATATCTCGCGAACAAAGGCGTAAATATTCGCAAGACCTACTGACTGCAGAGCTCATGTTCTGTTATTAAAGGGGCTGCCGAAAAAGACAGCCCCTTTTTAATATTCCGTGATTACTGGATATCTTCCGAAAGCGCAGTGAGTTTTTTACGATACTCTTCCCAGTCAATGATCGGCTGGCGGGCGATTCCGGAATCCACCGCAGCCCGGGCCACATAATAACTTTCCTCTACAAGAACGCGCGGATCGAGAGGCTTGGGAATAATATAATCGGGCCCGAAACTCAGAGAAGTGACGTTATACGCATCCAGAACTGACTGAGGAACCGTGCCGGTCTGCGCAAGATCGGCCAGAGCATGCGTTGCAGCGACCTTCATCTCTTCATTGATGGCTGTGGCCTGCACATCCAAAGCCCCGCGAAAAATGAAGGGAAAGCCCAGAACATTGTTCACCTGATTGGGAAAGTCAGAACGCCCCGTTGCCATAATGCAGTCGGGAGCGGCGGCTTTTGCCGCATCATAGGTAATTTCCGGATCGGGATTTGCCATGGCAAAGATAATCGGCCGAACTGCCATGGAGCGAACCATGTCCTGGGTTACAACTCCACCCGTGGAAAGACCGGCCAGAAGATCTGCATCCTCAAGAGCATCCGCAAGGGTGCGGGCCGATGTTTTTTGTGAAAACTCTTCTTTGTAGGAGCCGGCAATATCTTCCCGTCCCGTATGGATAACCCCTTTACTGTCACACATAAGAATATGTTCCGGCAGGACACCGAGACTGATATAATGACGCGCACAGGAGACGGCTGCAGAGCCGGCGCCGGAAAAAACGACCCGAATATCCTGCACATTTTTTTCCTGAATTTTACAGGCATTGAGCATGGCAGCTCCGGAAATAACCGCAGTACCGTGCTGATCATCATGAAAGACGGGAATATCCATACGCTTTTTGAGTTCTTTTTCAATATAAAAGCAATCCGGTGCAGAGATATCTTCAAGATTGATTCCGCCGAAAGTGGGCTCCATAGCTTCAACAATACGGACAAAATCTTCTGCATTGGTGCTTGCCAGCTCCAAATCAAAGACATCAATATCGGCAAAACGCTTAAAAAGCACACCCTTACCTTCCATAACGGGCTTACCCGCCAGAGGTCCGATATTACCCAGGCCCAGGACGGCTGTTCCGTTGGTCACCACTGCGACAAGATTATTGCGGGCAGTATATTTTGCTGCCAGAGAACTGTCACGGGCAATTTCACGGCATGGTTCGGCTACACCGGGAGTATAGGCATAGGAAAGATCACCCTGTGTTTTGCAGGGTTTTGTAAGTCCCACTTCAATCTTTCCAGGCCGTCCCTTGGCATGGTAGGCTAATGCTTCACTTTTAAATGACATAAGTTACCCCGGGTATGGTTTTAAATTTGACTTTTACAGGGCCTAAAATATATTATTATCATGGTGAAGTGGCTTTGATATTTCAAGTTGGATTAAGTACATAAGGAAACTGGTTAATGAAAAAAGTAGACACAGCGAAACTGGATATAAACGGCAGACATACGGAACTTCCCATCGTGTACGGCAGCGAAGACAACATCGGTATTGATATCTCAAATCTAAAGAAGGATACCGGTGCCTATACGTACGATTCAGGTTTTTCCAATACCGCAGCCGGCTTCAGCAACATAACATACATCGACGGGAAAGAGGGAATCCTGCGTTTTCGCGGCTACAACATAGAAGACCTTATCGCTCACTGTTCATACCGCGAAGTGGCCTACCTCATGGTCCACGGCTCTCTGCCCACCCGCACGGAGCTGAATACTTTCAGCCAGTATCTAACGGAACATTCCCTTATACATGAAGATATGCACCACTTTTTTTCCGGGTTTCCCCAGGATTCACACCCCATGGCCATTCTGGCCTCCATGGTAACATCCCTCTCCAGCTTCTACCCCGACCTGAGTACAGCAGACTCCAATTTTGACATTACCGCCGCACGCCTGCTTTCGAAAGTACGCACCATTGCAGCGTTTTCCTACAAAAAGTCAAAGGGGCAGCCCATCATTTACCCCCGCCACGACCTGTATTACTGCGAAAACTTTCTGAATATGATGTTTGACTCACCGGTAAAGAAATTCGAAATTGATCCCCTTCATGCCAGAATTCTCGACAAACTGCTCATACTCCACATTGACCATGGACAGAACTGTTCCACCAGTGCGGTGAAACTCATCGGCAGTGCCCGGGCCAATCTGTACGCCGCAATATCTGCCGGCATATGCGCCCTGTGGGGGCCACTTCACGGCGGTGCCAACCAGGCTGTTATCGAAATGTTCAAGGCGATCCGTGCAGATAACAACGATGTACAGAAATACATCAACATGGCCAAGGATAAACGCAACCCTTTTCGCCTTATGGGCTTTGGCCACGCGGTCTACAAAAATTATGATCCCCGGGCACGACTTGCAAAGGAACTACTCGATGAACTCTTCGAGAAACGCAACATCACCGATCCTCTTCTGGAAACGGCCAAAAGACTTGAGGAAACCGCCCTGCAGGATGATTATTTCAAAAGCCGCAATCTCTATCCCAATATCGATTTCTACTCAGGTATTCTCTACCGGGCCATTGGTATTCCCACGAATATGCTCACGGTCATGTTTGCCCTGGGCCGTCTTCCCGGCTGGATTGCCCAATGGAAGGAATTTAATGACAACAAAGGCAGAATTTACCGACCGCGTCAGATCTACACCGGTCCGGGAGAACGGACATTCACCCCGATTGACAAACGCTGACCATCATTCAAAAAGAGGCAGACTCTCATCCGGCAGGGAGTCTGCATTATCATACACATGTATTTCACGAACCGATCGCTCCGTAATTTTATACCCCTTGGCCTGAACACTTTTGATACGATAGTCATCGAAGGGGCAGATAATCCTGTTCCGACGTGAACGGGCAGTGGGCTCAAGGTCGACGGCAAACCCTCCTTTCCCGTTCACTGAAAGCTCCAGCAGTTTGCACTCATCATCGGGCAGGATGGAATATTTTTTTTCAAGTATAAATTTTGTAATGCGAAAACGCTTGAGATACAGCACGCCCTCTGCATTTTTATACAGAGCAGCAAAAACAGTTGACTGCATAATATCCTCATCAACCAGTCCGATATAGCGCATTCGATACCCGATAAAGAGCTTCTCCGGGACTTCGATAACCCGGTAGCGCCCTTTCGTATCCAGAATCAAAACCCGATCGTACACGGAAACCTTAAACCGCTCCGGTGCATCCTCCAGATCATATCCAAGATAACCCTTATTCCCGTTATAACACAGAGACCGATCGCGAATCGCCGCAGTCTGAACACTGGTCTGATTCATATCAACAATCTCTGTTCGACGGGGATGGAATGCACCGTATCTTTTCAGAATATCATCTATCCACGCCAGTGCACAGGCCGTCAGACGGGTCAGGCTGGCATCGATCTCTGAAATTCGTCCGCGGATCTCATTCAGTTTTTCCTTTGCCCTGGCAATATCATAGGCGGAAATTCTCCGAATGGGAATTGAGAGAAGATAATCCACATCTTCCTGCACAATCTCCCCGGGAATCTCCTCTTTAAAGGGACTCAGACCGGCAAAAACAGCCTTGCTGATCGTCTCCGGCTTTCGCTTGCTCTCAATTTCCTTATAGACCCGCTCGGCCACAAAGATGAGTTCAATGGTCCGCCGGTGCAGCTGTTGCAGAAGTTTGCGCTTTTCAAGCTCAAGCTCCCGCCGCAGAACATCGCGCAGCTGATCTGCACTGTAATGAATAACCTCTGAC
>JBNJDQ010000070.1:0-12255 GCA_051745065.1 Fibrobacterota bacterium | reverse complement strand
TGTACGATATTACCGGCCGCGTTGTTTCATCGGATAATATCCGCCTTGATCAGGGTGTTAACATGCTTCCCACCGGCAAAAATATCTCCCGGAATATTTATATCCTGACAATTGAAGGAGTGAACCGGCGCTTTGTTTCCCGAATCTCTCTCCACTGATGTTTTTTTTGAAATGCCTGATTCATTTTTACAATGCTGCTTCCCCCCGGGGAGGCGGCATTTTTTGTAAAGGACGGCTCTCCTGTTTGATTGCGCTCGCTTTGTTAACGGGACTCTTCAGCAAAGAATCTTTGCCGGCCGGCGACTCTCCAATTTCTTTGAGATGGTCTCATCAGAACGATGAGTCCTTTACCTTTACTGAGAAGTGGAGTTTCTCTTCCGGTGTGTATCGCAATTCTTTCGGCCAGCTCAGTTATGACGGTATTCCCGGAGGGGCTGTTGAGAAATTCAAAGACAGCACGGGATATATTCCGCCGCAGTCGCGGGATTTATTTTATTCCTTGGTTGATACGACCCGCCGGTATCATACGCTTTCAATGACGGGATGGTGTTATGAATGGGCGGGCAGTCATTTTATGGATGCCCGCACATTGCCGAAGGGGGCAGTACGGTGTGTTTGCCGCTGCAGCCGTGGTACGCATTGTTCTCTCATACTGGTGCTCACAGATTCTGTCTGCCGGGCACGGGTGCATTTGAACAGTATCACCCGTGCCCGTCCGGTTGACTTTCGATGTAGTTCGGGAGCAATTGAGGTTGACAGAGAGCTGCTTCGCCGGGATACGCTGCGGGCAACATTTGATTTTATTTTCCGCAATCACCTTGAACCGAAGACGCCCATATGGTTTCGCGGGAAAATTTTCACCCCTGTTCGGCAGGAATGACCGAGAGAGGCGATTTATTTGTGAAGGAGCATGGTGCACAGAGTGAACTCTGCGCACATGGAGCCATCGGTTTTTAGGGCCCTGGGAAATGTGTTTTACCATGTATCTCTGAAAAATCAGTGCTGAATATGAATTCCCCTCCAGTCCAGGGGAATGCCGAATTGCTGATGTTCCCGGCAGCGGGTGATGTACAGCTTTGCCGCCTGGTCATCGGGGTTTGCCTGAAGGGTTTCACGGAAATATTCCTCTCCCACGGTAAAGTCGCCGCTTCTGTAGGCGGCAAGGCCGTTGCGAAAGAGATGGGCCGTCCGGATTTTACGCTGTTCACTTTCGCTGGTTCCCGAGATAAACAGTTCGTAAATGCGGGTGGTCAGATTCAGTTCCGGGAATGTGACCGTGTCGAGTTCACGGAAGAGAGTATCATTGTTTTCCGGAAGCATGACATGGGAAATGATTATTTCTGCACCATAGATTTTGGTTAAATGTTCAAGTTTCATAACCAGTTTTACTGTTTCGGAAATGATTGTCGTATCCATGCGCGAATTATTGCCCACAGTTCCAAGCATGATATCCCCCCGGTGCAGGCCGATACCGATATTAATATGACTGAAGCGCATTATTTTAAGGCACTGAACAGCCGCGGTCATTTCGCGGGCTGCATTTATTCCGTCCCGGGAGGTATGCGGGAAAAGAGCAATCACGGCATCGCCGATATAATTGGTGATGAACCCCCGGTTTTTTTCGATGATCGGGCAGACTGTGTTGAGATAGGAATTGATAAACATAAAGTTTTCGCGCGGGCCCATTTGTTCTGACATGCTTGTGAACGAGCGGATGTCTGCTGTAAGAACGGTCATGTTCCGGGTACTGCTGTCTCCCAGGTGAATTTCAGTTATATTTCGGCAATTGAGGTGGTTGAGGAACTCATGAGGTATAAAGCGATTCATGGCTTTATTGATATCCTTCAGGTTTTCTGTCAGCATCTCAACGGATCGTTTATTGCCAGAAAATATCACCGAGATCATGATCGCCTGAATGAGTATCATCAGGAAAACACCAAGGGGAATGTATTCACCGGTATTGATGATAAGGTTGTTGTAGAGAATATCATTCAGAGCGGAAATGATAATAAAGGCGTTTCCCAGCAGCAGTACAGGTGCTCCCTGCCGGCGCTCGCGGAGGGCCCGAAAACTGACCCATAATATATACAGCATGGTAAAGACGATGATAATGTGGTAGTACACAATTATATTGGTAAAAATGACCGGTGATGTAACGAGGGTGATTGCGGTAAAACAAAGGGCTGCCGTGTAGAGAAAACGGTATACAATGGGGGAGAAAATGTCCGTATAGAGGAATCTGATAAAAAGGGCGTAGAAAAGGGTGCCCAGATAGACTGTGAGATATTCTGCTTTGAAAAGTGCTTCCAATACTGCGGGGGACTCAAAGAAACCGGCGATAAAACGATTTCCCGTCAGGCCGATCCGCAGAGCGATAACGAGGCAGGCCAGGCTGAAGTACAACTCGAAACGGTTTTGCCTGTTAAATATGAAGAGAATGAATGATATTATTGATATGATAAGGATTGCACCGAAAAAGAAAAGTTCCCGTGCAAGATTGATCGATTTTTTGCGGTTGAGGGTTTCATAATTGCCAAGGTAAAACTCTTTCCATGGACCGCCTTTGCAGTCTTTATAATTGGAAAACTGAAAGACAAAGTTGAGTGTATCTTCTGCAGAGTTAAAGAGAAGTATCATCGGCAGAGATTTTATCTGCCTGCTCGTTCGGGGGGATTTTCCCACATTCCCGTTTTTATATATCAGGCTGTCTTTCAGAAAAATTTTATAGGATTGATGAATGGCCTTTGTACGCAATGCCAGCAGTTGCGGGTGTTCTTCCGGCAGGAGCACGGTTATTGTAAAGGTGGCATAGCCGTATCGACCGTATTCAGAGGAGTCTTTCAGCAGTACATTGTTCCACCGTCCCGGGCTCTCATATCTTCTGCAGGAATCCGACAGTGGCAGCTCGCTCCAGGTCATGAGAGTATCGGGATACCAGCACCATTCTCCGGAGAGAGGGATCTCCTTTTCCTGCAGCGTGGCATTTCGCAAATCAAGGATACCTCCGTTGCAGGTTTTGCCCTGGAGCACCGATGCAAGGAGTATGATTGCCGAAAAAATCAGAGCTTTTTTGGACACAATACCCGACTTTTGACCTAAGTTACGAATAATGTAATTATATATTACATGTCTCCTTTTACAACCGGATCCCCTGTGTTTTATGTTAATCGCGTTACTCCCGACCAGTTTTGCGGTGTGCCATATTGCAGGTAATGCTTACTTCGTTCGGCGTAGAGATGGCATGCTTCATCTGCAGGATTAAGGGAAAGGATATCGGAAAAAATTGAGAAAGCTTTTTGCATATTTCCTGCCAGGTATTCTTCTATGCCTTCTTTAAAGGATGAGGCCGTGCGTTTTTTGCGAAGGAATTCCTCTACGGGCAGGCCGTCCAGTATTTCGTAAATGGTTGAGGGGAGGTTTTTGCCTTTTACGGTGACCGTGTCAATAAGACGAAAGTTGAGCTGTTCCCGTACGGCTGCCCGTTCAAGTACATTGTGAGTAACAAGTATGCCCGCACCGTACACCCGTGTAACATTTTCAAGGCGGGATGCGAGATTGACGGCATCGGAGATAACCGTTGTATCCATCCGTTTTTCGTTACCCACGGTTCCCAGAATCAGCCTGCCGCTGTGTACCCCTATGCCGGCTTCAATCTGATTGGATTGATTATATCTGTTAAAGCCGTTCACTGCACGGATTAATTCCGTTGCAGCAATGACGGCGTCCTTTTCCGTGCGGGGGAAAAGGGCCATAATACCGTCGCCAAAATATTTGTCAACAAAGCCCATATTTGTTTCAATAACCGGGCAGATATATCGGAGGTAGCGATTGATGTCTGTGAAATTACGATGAATCCTGTCGGAGGAATGCGAATGCAACTTCCACCGGATTTTTACGAACATGACACTCATGTTTTCCAGGACCTGATCCCCGAGGCTGATATCAATGACGCTTTTTTTATTCAGTAATCTGAATACTTCGTAGGGAATAAAGCGGGTGAGGGAGTGGTTTGTTCGGCTGAGGTTGTCCCGAAGGTCTTCGGCTTCCTTTTTGGTTTTGGAAAACATCATCGCGAGAATGACTGCCTGACAGAGTATCATCATAAAAACTCCTGCCGAAAGCATTTCTCCGGTATTTATAATGACATTGTTGTACAGAATGTCGTTGATTGCAGCAATATAAATAAAAAGGGTGCCCACAAAGATACCCCGTGCTCCGTTTCGTTTATTGTGCAGGGCCCGGATAATAACGAATGTCTGATACATGATAACGAGAAGTATGTACATTTGATAGATGCTGACGGTGCGTGAGTAGACTGAGGGCGGACTTACGGTGCAGAGAAATACAAAGGAGCCGGAAATGTAGAGAATGCCGAAAAGAACTTTGCGGGAGAAATCCTTGGGAAAGAGGTAGTACAGGTAAAATGAGTAGAGAAGAATCATCAGATAAAAGGTGTAATATTCAAGGCGGAGGAAAACGTGCCATGACAGATCTGAAAAAAGATCGATCAGGAAACGCTCCCCCGTGAGGCTGATCCGCAGAGCGATGAGAAAACAGAAAAGACTGAAGAACAGTTCGTACCGGCTCTTTTTTTTGTTTCCGAAAAGGTACAGAGTGAAGAAGATAATACCGATAATGAGGATCGCCCCGAAATAGAAGAGCTGCATCTGCAGATGAGACTGCCGCCGGTGGACTATCATTTGAGGAGTCCCCAGGAGAAGGGATTTCCACGGCCCGCCTTTGGCATCAATATAGTTGGATACATGCAGTACCACATGCAGGGTGTCGGACCTAACGGAAAAAATGGATGTTTTCGGCAGGTACCGGGGAACATATGCCTCTTTTGTAAGAGCGGGGGTTCCGTTTTTCTGAACAAGTTCTCCGTTTACCCACAGGGAAAAAGCGGTGTTCTGTGTATTTGTTTTCAGGCCGAGAGAAGCGGGATGATGCGGCGGAAGGAGTACTGTTAGATAAAAGGTTGCACTCCCGTGAGGGCCGGCCGGTTCTCCGTCAATGCGGCGGGAGTTCCAGAACCCCGGTATATAAAACAGTCCGTCAGTGGGTTCGTTCTGTATCTGTTGCGGTGAAATTAAACGGTTCCAGTAAAATTGCCAGTTTCCGTCAAGACGGGTGATAAAGGTGCTGTCAATATGTGTGTAGCGCAGATCCATCTCTCCTGTATGAATGAATGCAGCCTTTGCCTGCAGTATCAGCAGAAAGAGAATGTAAACGCTCTTTTTCACACCCGATATCCCTGTTATTCATGACTCCTGGAAAACGCTGTCGGCGCGATATCCAGCCAAACACAATTGAAATATACTATTATTACAGATATCTTTCAGCTGTTTTCTGTCTGCAGGGGCATTTTGGAAAACTCTCAGGTGCTACGGAAGAGCTGCTGCGGGTCCACGGGGGTAACCCGTTTGGTTTTGCAACGGTCGGCAACAACCAGCCCGGGCGGAGATTTGCGCGGCTTGCGGACAAAACGCGCCTCTGTTATATGCACCTCCGCGTATGAGGTGTGTTTTGCCTTGGAAAAGAACACAGCAATACCTCCTGCTGTATCGATAATCTCCGGCGGAGGCCAGGGCGTGTTCTTTTTGCGGCGGATTATGACATGGGAGCCGGCATAGCCCACAGCGTGAAGCCAGATGTCGCTTGGTTTGGCAAAGCGTGTGGAAAGCTCATCATTTATTTTTGCCGTTTTTCCCGCATAGATCGTCCAGCCCCGGTATTCGTAGCGGCGATAGGGCAGACTCTTCTCCTGCGTTTTTTTTCTGCCGGAAGAGGGGACGCTTTTCAGGCGGGGGCGAATCTCCTGAGCAAGGGCATGGGCCTCGTCGGCAGAAAGATTTTCCTGCGAAAGGGCTTCCTCTGCGCGTTTGAGAAGCTCATCATCAGCGGCAATATCCTCACGTGTCCGGGCAACTTTTTCAACGCAGGCGGCGTGTCCCCGTTCTCCTTTTTTGGCTTTTTTGTAGTACAGTTCTGCATTTCGGACGGCATTGCATTTGGGGTTGAGCTTAATGGTAAGCGGGGCAGCTGTGTGTACATCCGCGGTTTCGAAGCTTTTCATACCGCGCTGAATCTCGTTCTTATGCGTAAGGATGGTGTCGCCGGTATGTCGCAGCTGGGGCCAGCGGGCAGCCTCTTCCTTTTCTTTGAGTTGCTTTTCAAGACGGCGCAGAGCTTTTTTCCGCGACTGGCGGAGTTTCTTTACCAATGCGGCAAGTTCATCCTGCGGGGACAGTTGTTCCTGGTCACTCATAAGGTTCTCCTTGTGCGTATAAAATAGATTCTGCAGATGAAATCGGGGGAGATCAGTCTTTTGCCTTGCATGAAGACGGTCATGAGCGTACTATACTGTATTCCCATGTATCAGGAGGTAGGGGTGAACTGGATAATCATTGTTGAGGATGTGCGGGAAGATACGGCATTACTGGAAAGTCGATTGCAGACACTCATGGATTGCACTGTTGTACGTTGCGGGGATGTCGCCGAAGCCCGGACCCGGGCCACTGCTGCCGCAGATCCGCCGGTGGCGTGTATTATGAGTCTGAAAATTTCCCCCGATGAATATACGCCGGTTAACGATGTGCCCACCCTGCTGGTGACGCACGGTATTCCCATGAATACCCGTGCCCGTTTGAATGCGCGTAAACTCATTGATACTGTTCCCGGATACGGTGGTGGAAATATTGATTTTATTATCTCTCAGATACGGCAGATTCCGTTTCGTAAAGAGATCCGGATTGCCTGTTACCTGCGGGATAAATCCCTGCAGGGGCTGCTGCGCAGAATGATCAGCACTATGGGGTTCGCCGTGCAGTGTCCCGTTCCTGCTCAGACAGCTCCCGCTGCAGTGGCTGC
The DNA here is from genome assembly GCA_051745065.1 of Fibrobacterota bacterium. Lineage (GTDB taxonomy): Bacteria > Fibrobacterota > Chitinivibrionia > Chitinivibrionales > Chitinivibrionaceae > Chitinivibrio. The sequence goes on along the minus strand of JBNJDQ010000070.1, from coordinate 5,385 downwards.
CGATGAGGGAATTCATCTCGGTATATTTGATACGGGACTTCATCGGATATCCCTTGAAGACACCATTGCGCGGATTCGGCGTGAACGCAGCCGTGAGGATCTCTGTATTATTGTTCTTACCGATGAAGGCCTTGGCGATGAGGAGGAGCTGAACCTGCTGTATGCCGGTGCAAATCACTGCCTGCGCAAGCGGTTCTCATCGGCTTTGGGGCTGGAGCATTTTCAGATAACTGTTCACAGTTCTCTCATGCAGGTGATCGCCTATCTGCGCATGCGTCACATGGCACAGCGCGACAGTCTGACCGGAGCGTATACCCGGCGTTATTTTATGGAAATCGGTGCCGCCCTGTTTGCCAATTATCAACGCGGTGATATTTCTCTTGCCGTGGGAATGATCGATATTGACGATTTTAAAGCCGTAAACGATACGTACGGGCATCCCGCCGGAGATGCGGTTATTGCCGGGATGAGCGCCCTGCTTTTTCGGGAGTTGCGGCGCAACGATATAATCTGTCGCTACGGCGGAGAGGAGTTTTGTCTGCTTTTGACCGGGCGGGATTCCCGTAACAGTGTTGCCGTTCTGGAGCGGCTGCGCAGTGCTGTGGCTGATATGAAGATTACCCATGGGAAACAGTCCATCCCCTGTACGGTCTCCGTGGGAGGTGCCCGGGGAAGAGCCGATTCCCTGCAGGAGTTGATCTCCCGTGCGGATGCTGCCCTCTACAGGGCGAAGGATGCAGGAAAAAACCGCCTTTTCATGGATGATAACAGCTCCTCAGATACCACAGGAGGAGAGGGAACATAATATCACCGCGATTCATCACTTTTTACAATCCTGGGCGGCTCCATTTTGTATATTTCTGTATCATAAGGAGCTGTATATGGAGAAGACCCCGAAATCCCTGCGCCTGCAGATTGGTATCTTCGGTGAAACGAATGCGGGCAAATCCAGTTTTCTCAATCGGATTACCGGCCAGGATGTATCCATTACCTCCGAAGTTGCCGGTACAACAACTGATGTGGTTGAAAAAGCCATGGAGCTTCTTCCTGTGGGGCCCGTCATGTTCCTTGACACCGCCGGTGCCGGTGACGATTCGGTCCTGGGGGGTAAAAGAGGCGATCGGACGGAAAAGATTTTCCATCGCGCTGATGTGGCGGTGATCCTCTGTTCGGCCCATTCCGACAGAGCCGAAGAGACCTTGCGCAGGCGTGCACAGGAAGAAAATCTTCCCGTGATTCACGTTATCAACAAGATTGATCTGCAAGAGCCTTCCCCGGCACGTCTTGCAGAGCTTAAACAATTCGGTCCGGTGGTTACTTTTTCTGCTGTGCGCCATGACTCGGCTCAGTTTGAGGCCTTCAGGGCGGCCCTGATTCAGGTGCTGCCCCGTGAGTTTGTGCAGCCCAAATCCATACTGGGGGATCTGCTTCCGGCAGGGGGGCATGCAGTGTTTATTGTTCCCATCGATCTGCAGGCTCCCCGGGGGCGTTTGATTCTGCCGCAGGTGCAGTCCATCCGCGATGTCCTTGACAGCGATGCTGCTGTCACCGTTGTCAAGGAGCGGGAATATTCATGGTTCCTGAATAATCTGAAGAAGAAGCCGGATCTCGTGGTATGTGATTCCCAGGTAACCAAAAAGATGGTGGCCGATTCGCCGCCCGATGTGAACGTAACGACTTTCTCCACGCTTTTTGCACGATTCAAGGGAGAATTAAACCGCCTTGTGGAAGGTGTTGCAACGCTTTCGCAACTGCACGATGGGGATAGAATACTCATTGCAGAGGCCTGCTCTCACCACGCCATGTCCGATGATATCGGCCGGGTGAAGATCCCCCGCTGGGTGAAACAGTTCAGTGGTGCGGATATTCATTTTGATGTTTTTTCCGGTCGGGATTATCCCCAAAATCTGCAGGAGTACCGCTTGGTTATTCACTGCGGCGGTTGCATGCTGACGGGGCGCGAGATGGTTCAGCGCATGGACCGGGCTGCCCGGCGGGGGGTGCCCGTGACCAATTACGGTGTTACCATTGCCTGTGTTCAGGGCTGCCTCAAACGGATTCTTTCACCATTTCCCGCTGCACAGCTTCTGTACGAAGATATGTGTATAAAATGACTGTACTGCTTCAGATATACTGCGGGGCTGATGCCCTGGGTACGGCAATCCGCAAAACATGAGAGCCTCCGGCAATGTGACAATGCCGGGGTGAGAATATGACAGAAAAGGGGAAATACTATGTCAATAAGTGATACACTGCAAATTCTTTTGAAGGAACTGCAGGGAAGCGTTAAGAGCGAGACCGTGTTCGGTGAGCCCATCACCGCAGGAACAACAACCCTGATTCCTGTGACGCGGATCTCCTTCGGTTTTTCTGCAGCGGGCAGCGATAAGCGGGACGGCGCAAGCGGCTCCGGCGGCGGGGTTAAGGTTGTTCCGGTTGCCCTGGTTTCGGTGACAGTTGATGGGGATGTGACGGTGCATCGCATTGATAAGCGCTCCACCATTGACCGTATTGTTATGCAGATTGTTGATCTTGCACCGGATCATGTTGTTCAACGGGTTAAAGCAGTTTTTGATAAAGAGAAAGGCCGAAAAAGGAATGCTGAACAGAAAAGATAGACGAAATATCTGGGTGAGTCCACGGGCAGAAGAAGGCGGCGACGGCAGTGAAGACTCCCCTTTTGCCAGCGTAAACGAAGCCGTGAAGGCGGCATCCCCCGGTGAAACTGTCGTGTTGCGGGGCGGTCCGTATTCACAGACCGTTACTCTGCAGGATGTGCGGGGTGAGTTACGCAGTCCCATACGAATTATTGCCGATCCCGATGATGAACCGGCGGTGTTTACGGCGTCCTGGTACTGTTATTCTATACAGAATATTGTTCTCTCGGGTATCCGTTTTGAGAATACCTCTGCTGCGGCTCTTTCGATCGTGGGGGATTCGAAGTTCAATATATTTAAGAATATCGTCCTGAATAACTGCGGTCACGAAGCAGAGTGCTCTTTGTTCACCGGTGGATCCGGCGGAGTTGATAATTTCTTTGAGAATATTCGTATCGCCCGCAGGGAAAAGGATGATACGCAGATCGGAATACTCCTTTCCCAAAGCCGGGATGAAGAGGATGATTCCATTCGCGTCAGTCGCAAAGGTGTTGTTCGGTATTGTGATTTTGAAAATCTCGGTACGGCGGTTGTTGTCGGCAGCGGGGATGAAATCGACGAATTCAGTTATTTTAAAGTGGAAGAGTCACGCTTTACCGGATGTGCTGAGGGGGTGCGTATTAAGGCCAACGGAACCCGGGTGACGGATTCTCTTTTTCGGGACTGTACACATGCAGTTTTGCATAGCAGCGGTTTCGGAATTGTTGTTTCGGGCAATCGCTTTGACCGATGCAGCAGTGGGGTTGGTGCCCATTTCGGAGATCTTGCTGCCCATGAAAATTGTTTTGTCGATTCCGGCATCTCCATGAAGTTTGAACAATGTCTTCTGCCGGATCTGTTTTATAACAACAGTTTTGTTTTTACGGATTCGGTTTCCTCCTGCTGCAGTATTGAAGGCAGTGAGCGGTGTTCTGCTCTTTTCTCCGATAATCTTTTTTATAATTGTCCCGTTCCGGACTGTTCCGGAGTTGAAGGGAATAATAATTTGCAGAAAAATGAAAATGATGGTACCCTTTTCACAAATGCGGCAGAGGGGGATTACCGAACAAATCTGTCCGTCGGTTGTACGGGAGAAGGGGCGTATCGTGTGAAAATCAATACTCCCGAGACGGTTGATCTGAAAGAGATGGCGGAGATTCTGGGCTTTGATGCAGGGGATCTTTCCGGTAAAGTGGAGCAGCGGGAACTGTATATGAAATCTCTCTACCCGGCACTTGCCGAAGGAGAAGATCACAATCGGGAGGAGTATGATCAGGATGAAGAGACGTTATTTTGACAATATGTGCCGCAGCACTGCTGTTTCGGCCTTTTTTCTTTTCTTTCTGACTGCCTTGTGCCTCCCTCTGCGTGGGGCGACACATCTTGTGCATCTTGAAGGTATGGTTGATCACAGCATGAAGAACCTCGTGTTCCGGGCTCTGGACAGTACTGCCGGCGGAGATACTCTTGTGTTTGCGGTAAACTCCGACGGCGGACGGGTTGACGCAGCTCTTGCGATTTCCGACAGCATTTTTTCCTCTGCGGTGCCCAATATGGTTTTTGTGCAGAACCGTGCTCTTTCGGCTGCTGCCCTTATTTCTGTTGCCTGCGATTCCGTCTTTATGCGTCATGGTGCCACCCTGGGTGACTGTGCGCCCATTGTGGCGTCCTCCGAAGGGCCGAACATGCTTGGTGAGAAGGTGCAGTCGCCCCTACGGGCAAAGTTTCGGGCCTATGCCGATCGTGCAGGATACAATGAGCTCCTTTCTGAAGCGATGGTATCGCAGAATATCACCGTGTGGCGATGGACGGATTCCGCCGGGACCCACCATTATCTCAATGGCGATGAATACTCAAGTCTTACGAAAGAGGAAAAAAACAATACTGACCTATTTCTTTCAGATGAAGAACTGCTGACCGTAACCGATGAGGAGGCTCTGGAAACGGGGTTTTCCCGGGGCAGTTTTACCAACCTTTCCGTTTTCCTTGATTCTGCGGGCATGGGTATCTCCGGACAGACCTTTGAACGTAGCTGGTCGGAGCTGTTTGTGTCCTTTATCGGCTCCATTGCTCCGCTTTTGATGTCTCTTGCCATGGCGGCTCTTTTTGTTGAGTTTCGATCCCCCGGTCTCGGTTTCCCCGGAGCTGTGGGGGTCATACTTCTTGTCCTTGTGATGGGCAGTCAGCTCTTTGTGGGGCTTGCAGATCAGACGGAATTGCTTGTTCTGATCATCGGATTTGCCCTGCTTGCAGCGGAAATATTTATTATTCCGGGCTTTGGTGTTGCCGGGATACTGGGTATTGCCTGCATTGCCCTGGCCGGTGTTCTTTCTCTGCAGGGCTTTGTTATACCCGCAGGGGACAAACCCTGGCAGGTGGAGTTGTTTCGAAGCAATATCAGTGCCATGGGATATTCCTTCTTTGGAGCTCTTGTTCTGATTGTTCTCTTTTTTAAATACGTATTTCCCCGGTTAAACCATGTGGCTCCCGGCGTTATACTTGATTCCGTTGTGGCAGACTCATCCATCGACAGGGATTCCCAAATGGACCGGACTGCTCTGGTCGGGGCATATGGCCGTGTTCGCAGTGAACTGCATCCCACTGGTCGTATAGAAATTGATGGAACGCTCTATGACGGCGTTTCCCGGGGGCTTTTTATTGATGCTGATACACCTGTGCGGGTAACCGGTGTCTCCGGCCAGTATCTGCAGGTTGAGGAGCAGGAATGATCTATATCGCCGTTATTGCC
>JBNJDQ010000069.1:0-12275 GCA_051745065.1 Fibrobacterota bacterium | reverse complement strand
GAAATGATATCCACACCGGGGGACTGCGCAAAACTACGTATAAGAATTTCGGTGTAAATTGCCCGGGAGAGGCCTGCAGGAAGATTTGCATGAAACCCGGCAAGGAGAATATCCAAACGCTGTTGATTCCGGCGGGGGATATCGATTCGTCCGTATTCATCGATGATATTCGCTTCGGCACCGCGAAACAGGCGGATTCCCTCCTCAGGATTGCGAAGACGGCTGAAAAATGTCGGAGGTATACGAGTATGCGTTGCCGGGCCGTGGTCTGTCACCGCAATGCCTTTCAGGCCCATAGTACGGGCTCTCGTAAGGAGTTCCCCGTAGGAATGGAGACCGCATAAAGAATAGCTGCTGTGACAATGCAGATCCGCTTCAATCATCGTGCCCTCCTTTGTTCGGGCTGAACAGGGAAAATATTTCCTCCGCGGGAAGCATTTCAATGAAAATATATCCCCTTGCGTGATTCATACACTTCTGCATCCCCGAATGTACGGGCTGAGTACCCGGTTGAAGAATGTGGCACGGTTTCTGCTTAATGAACGTTGAATCATTCAGGAGAAGGTGTTATGGATGAAGTGAAAAACAGACTCATACGTGAAGCAGTGGAAACATACAAGCTTGTCCGTCCCTGCGGGGGAAAAGGCTCTCTTGAGGAATGTTTCAGCAGAGAGGGTGACCGTCTGATGCTTTGGTTCAATACCCATGATGAATCAACACATATCGTTATGGCTGAGGTGTGAGGGCTTTTTTATAGGATCTGTATGCCCGTCTCCCGATTGCTTCAGCGGAGTAGTTTTTCCGATAATGTTCCTTGGCTCCTTCGGTAATGGCGCTGAATATTTTTTTATCTCTGCATTTCATAATTGCCTCGGCAAGAGCCCGGGCGTCACCTTCGGGAACAAGAAATCCTGTTTTTTTATGCACAACAATATCGGTCATACCGCCGGAGCGTGAGGCAATCAAGGCAAGACCGTAGCGCTGTGCCTCCAGAAGAACCATGCCGAGGCCTTCTTTTTCACCCTTCCAGTCCGTGATTGAGGGGAGAATAAAAATCTCATGTTCTGAAAAAATCTGTCCCAGCTCTGCCGGCGAGACCGGCGAAACTATCCTGACCTGTTCCTGCAGGTTCTTTTCGGCAATCATTTGGTTGAGCGTTTCTTCCAGGGGCCCTGTTCCGACAATGGTAAGTTTGTATTCCGAAGGAAGCTGCCCTGCTGCTTCTATCAGATGAGCAAAGCCCTTTCGTTCGATGAGCCGGCCGATGGAAAGTAGGCGGGTGCCCGTGATAAACTGCGGAACCCGGTCGGGGTATACATCTTCCCGAATGGGCATGGGGATCGTATCAATGCGGGCGGTCGTCTTTGGACAGAATGCAAGGACACGCTGTTTTACATACGTCGATATAACATGGATACGGGCTGCCCGCGAAAAGACACGTGCCGCAGGAAATTTAAGAAAAGAGAAGCGCTTCAGTATAAAAACATCCGTCCCGTGAGTTGTAATAACATAGGGAATACGCGTAAAAAAGGATGCCATGTACATAAGAATCCCCGAGGGAATCCACCAGTGCACGTGGACCAGGTCCGGCTTTTCACGGTGCATGACTCTCAGCAGAGAGAAGAACGCGCTTATGCAGTACAGCAGAAAGAGAAACTTGTTCATCAGGTTTTTCAGAACAAGCTCATGCATCTGTCCGCGGTAGGCGAGTCGTTCCATACTGTCTGTGCCGTACCGAAAACGATAGATCCGAAAACCATCACGTTCTTCATATGTTTTGAGCCCCCTGTTATGGGGGGCAAGAACAACTGTTTCCACGCCCTGTTGTGCCAGGGCCTGATGATAATTGAGCAGGAAGGGAGCGACAGAGTCCTCTGCACTGCGGGGAAAAACATGGGTGAAGGTGAGTATCTTCACTTGTTTTTCCTTTTTAACGCTTTGCGTACACCCGTGATCGCCCAGAAAAGCACGAAGGCAATCCAGGTGATGACTGACAGAGGCAGTACCCTGGAAAGGTAGAGAGAGTCCGCTTTCATCTCAATGACATGTTCTCCTTCAGATACTTCGACAGCCATCCAGGCATGATTGGAGCGCAGCACCTCTGCCTCTTCGCCGTCAACGAAAATCTTCCAGCCCGGGTAATACACTTCTGCAATTCGCAGCAGCCCCTTTCGCGGTGCTGTGATCCGGGCCTTACGGTAATTCACGGAGTAGGTTTCCCAGGCATCGGTTACATCGATCTCATCTTCACGAACCGGCGTGCTTTCAAAGGCGGGCTTTCTACGCAGAACGGCCTCGCGTTTCCAGTCAAACCCTGGAGCCTGCAGCTTGCCGATAGTGCCGGCGGAATCTGCCAGGGTGTACTGCGTGGTAAAGGCAATTCGCGGCAGAGCATTGGTGTTTTCTATGGGATAAAAATCATTGCCCATACGGGCGATCATGTAGCGGCAGTTGGCAATATTTAAAAAGGTACTGCCCGTTTTAAGAGAGGGCACATCAAAGTTGGTGCGCTGCTCATTCAGGTGGGGCATGACATAATGCGTGTTTCCTTCGCGGCGAAAGGCCCGATACCATTTCAGCTCGTTGTCATGAAATCCGCCAACACCTTCCAGTCCGTACACACCGGCAATATTGCGGGTATTGCTTACGCCCGGCAGAAAAAAGACACGGAACGGGGCCTGGTCCATGCCGCGGGCCAGCTTATCAAGGCGGGGGCTTTCCGGAGCGTATTTCTCATGATCATTTATGGTGATGAACTCGGTATTCAGAGGAATAAGGTCAATCATTGCGATGGCCAGGAACAGGGCAAAAAGTGCCTCTTTTGGAATGCTTCTTTTGAGATAACCGAAGCAGAGACCCAGTGTTGCAAGGGTGAGGATCCACCATTTGTAGAGGGCAGGGATAAAGTTGTCACTGTAATTGCCAAAAAATATCTGCTTTTTCTGTTCGGAGTCTGCAAGTCCCTCAGTAAGGCCGCTCATTATCGAAAAGATAAAATCCCTATTGAGGAATATCAGCAGGAGCAGGGTTGCCGCCCCCATAAGGATCAGAAGAGTGCGCTCTGCACGTTTATGCATAAAATCACTCAATTGTTCGTAGTAGCCTTCCAGAAGGTCACGCAGAAAAAGAGAGGCCAGAAGAACTGCTGCAAAGGAGAACCAGAACATAATCATACTGATGGCCCGGAATTTTGCGACCCCGGGAATCAGATGATAGGCTGCGGAAAGCACCGGCGTATGGGTGCCCAAACTGATGAGCACAGCAAAGACCGCTGTCCCCGTCCAGAAGAGGCGCCAGGGGTCTTTGGGACGGGATATCAGGGCAAGCAGCCCCAGCAGGCTGGCCATGAGTCCGGCGTACTCCGTGTTGAGTTTCAGGGGGTTTTCGCTCCAGTAGCTTTGGATCCACCCGGAAAACTGAGGTATCCAGAGAGAGAAAAATTCCGGCCAGTGGAGGGACCAGGTTGCAACATAATCGAGATCCCGCTCCACGCCGCGTACGGACCAGGCATCCTGTACGTAGGAGAATGCCGGAAAGAGGAGTACTGCACTGAAAGCGAGTATGAGCAGCATGGCTCCCCAGAATGCCCCGGCTGTCGGCAAAAGAGCTTTTACGCTGCGTTCCTTCATCCAGAGGCGGATGGTATGCTGGACCCAGTAGGCAAAGAGCCCCCAAAGGACAAAATAACTCATCTGAACATGGGAAGAGAGAATGCCCACACCCACGACGGCAGCAAGGAGAGTTGACCGCAGCAGATCCGGCTTTGCAAGCAATGCACGCAGGGCCCATACCATCAGGGGCAGCAGGGCGATGACAAACATTTTGCCGTCATGTCCCGGCAGGAGATGGGAGAAAAACTGCGGGTTGAGCATGTAGAGCAGTCCACCGGCAAAGGCAACCACCCGGGGGGTGTGAAAGGATTTTCTCAGCATGCAGAAAAAGGCGATCCCCGCAATCAGCACGTGAAGAATCATGGTGAATCCGTCAAGGCGAAAGATGGGGAAGAGGAAGTAGAGGGGAAGACTCAGGGGATACATAATATCACCGGATGTTGCGTCAACCGTGGGCATCCCACCGAGGATTGCCGGATTCCACAGGGCGTAGTTGCCGTTCTCCGTGAGAGCTGTACGGATTGGTTCCTTGATGCCCATGGCGGCAACGCGGTCGCTGTAGCGTGAGGTCAGGGCCATCTCTCCGTCGAAAATGAATTCCCGAAAGAGGAACAGTACAAGAAGAAGATATACCAGGAAATAAATCGGCGTCTGCCACTTTTTTAACTGCTGTATCATGAGTTCATCCTGTTCAATGGTTAAGGGTGAAAGGGCCGGAAAACCGGCCCGTAAAAACTACGCTTTCAGGGGAAATCCCGCTTTCTCAAGACCGGCAATGATCTTTTTCTGGGCATCTTCGATGAATGCATGGTCCAGGGTGTTACTGCGGTCCAGAAATGATGTCGTTACCGTAATACTGCGATCACCCGCATCGGGTGCATAGACATCGGCAATCCGTACATCCTCCAGATGTTTCAGCTTGAGCTTCTTCACTGCTTGGATTACCTGTGATGCTGCCGTATTCTGAGGGACCTGAACAGTGCAGTCAAAGGTTGATCCGGGAAAGCGGGGCAGGGGTTTATAATCAGTTTTGTTTTTAGGTCGAAACTTCTCCAGAGGCGCAAGATTCAGGAAGAGCATGGAGAGATTACCGCTGATCTTCTGGCGTTTTGCCAGGAGCGGGTGGAGGGTTGTCAGAAAACCTGCATTTTTGCCCATGAGTTTGATATCAAGGGTCTCGAAGGGATGCAGGCCGGACCAGGAGCGATCCACCAGATCGTTGGGATGTTTCTCCGCGGGCTGCGTGATCTGTGCGGGAATCCCCAGGTAGCGGATCAGGCGCAGGGCCGTGTTTTGTAACTCCATAAAGGTGCTTTCTTCACGATTGAAGAAGGTAATAGCGAGAATGTCCTCTTCCCGGGAAAACCGGGCTGAATCTTCACGATAGATTCGACCGATCTCGAAAGCCGCATAGCGCGACATGTTACGGCAGTTTATCTGAGCAGCTGCCAGATGAGAGGGGAGCAGGCTGGGGCGCATTACCGCATGATCCTGAGAGATAGCGTTTGCAAGGGTCAGCTTTTCGTTCAGCTCGGACCACTCTGCCTTCTCCAGAAGTTTTCTTCCCACCATGGGGTATGTCATTGTTTCAGTGCAGTTGCCGTTAAAAACAAGAAAATCCTGAATCCGCCGTTTGAGATTCTTATATCCTTCAAATCGCTTGGGAGTGATTCGCTCATAGGTCGGTTCAGGGAGGATATTGTCGTAGCCGATAATTCGGCCGATCTCTTCGATAATATCGGCTTCTCCTTCGATATCCTTGGTTGCACGAAAGGAGGGAACTTCCACTTTCAGGAGGTCGTCCTGTTCCTGCACGGTAAAATCGAGGGCTGTGAGAATCCGAATAATTTCTGCCCGATCGATCTCTTTACCCAGAACACGGCAGATCGTCTCCGGAGATATGTGCGTCTTCAGAGGGGTGTAGCCTTCGGTATCGGGGCCGGCGAGTTCGATATTACCTTCCACTTTTGCCGCCGGACAGAGCTGAAGAACCAGTTCCAGCGTTCGCAGGATGGTTCGTTCCAGAAGCTGTGAATCCAGGGACTTTTCATACCGCTGAGAGGAATCCGTACGAAGCCCTATGCGGGCAGAGGTCTTACGGATTTCTGCGCTGTCCCAGTTGGCAACTTCAATAAAGATGTTTTGCGTTGACGGTGTTACTCCACTGCGAAGCCCTCCCATGATTCCGGCAATAACAAGAGGTTCTTCGGAATCGCTTACAACTGTTTCGCTGGTTTTGAGAAGGCGCTCTTCCTCATCGAGAGTGGTAAATGGGGTATCTTCTGTCAGCCGGTGGATGCGGATTGTATCGTTATGTATTTCATCGCGGTCGAAGATATGCAGGGGAATGCCCAGCTCCAGCATGACATAGTTGGATATGTCCACGATATTGTTGATCGGGCGAAGATCGCAGTTGATCAGGCGCTGCTGCATCCAGGCAGGACTTTCTTCAACGGTAATGCCGCTCAGAGAGAGTCCGTAATAGGCTTTGCAGGCAGACTCTTCCACTGAGGGAACGATGGGGGAACTGCCGGTGCCCGTATGACTGAGCAGTCCTTCGCGCCATTCGTGATTGAAGGTGTTCTTCAGGGGCGTGTCACACAGCAGAGCAAACTCCCGGGCCATGCCGTGATGTCCCCAGAGATCCGGCCGGTGGGTGATCGATTTATTATCAATGTCAAAGATTGTATCGGTCTCAATATTCAATGCCTGTGCAATGGTTTCTCCCACTGTGAGGGTGCTGTCAAGCTCCATCAACCCGGAATGATCCGTGCCCAGTTCCAGTTCGTCTTGGGCACAGAGCATGCCCGAGGATTCCACGCCGCGGATCTTTTTCGGTACCAGAGTCAGACCGTTGGGAAAGGTTGTTCCCACCGGGGCATAGGGAACCTTCAGCCCCGGGCGTACGTTTGGAGCGCCGCAGACAACCGTTTGGGTCCCTGTTCCGGTCTCCACTGTTACAAGGCTGAGCTTATCTGCATCTGGATGCTGGGAAACCTCTGTGATTTCCGAAACATAAACACCTTCAAGGAATTTGCCCGGCTGCAGCACTTCTTCCACTTCGCAGGTGGTCATGGTGAAATCTGTCGCAAGCTGTGCGGCATCCCGGAATGCTGTATCTGTAAAATCTTTAATCCAGTCAATTGAAATTTTCATGGCCTGTATCCTTCTTAGTATTCGCAGAACTGCTGGGTGAAACGGAGATCGCCGCTGTGGAGATGGCGAATATCGTCAATTCCGTAGCGCATCATAACCAGTCGGTCAAGACCGAGACCGAAAGCGAATCCGTTGTATTTGTCGGTGTCGATATTGCCGGCGGCAAGAACATTGGGGTGGACCATGCCGCAGGGGAGCAATTCCACCCATCCGCTCTGTTTGCAGACAGAGCAGCCGTCACCGCCGCAGATCAGGCATTTGATGTCAAGTTCGAACCCCGGCTCAACAAAGGGAAAGAACCCCGGACGGAGGCGTACTTCCACTTCTTTACGGAATATTTCCGTCAGGAGGGTTTTCATAAAATAGATCAGGTTGGCCACGGAGATATTCTCGCCGATCATCATCCCTTCAAGCTGGTGAAATACCATCTCGTGTGAGGCATCCGTGTCTTCACAACGAAAGACCTTCCCCGGCCCAACGATGCGAAAGGGCGGTTTCATTCGTTCCATACCGCGAATCTGGATGGGCGAGGTATGCGTCCGCAGGAGATGTTTCATATCGGGAAACCAGAAGGTGTCCTGCATATCCCGGGCGGGATGGGTCTCGGGAATGTTGAGCGCTTCGAAATTGTGAAAGTCATCTTCAATATGAGGACCGTCGAGCACTTCAAAGCCCATGGAGGTGAAGATGTCTTCAATCTCCCGCTGAATGAGAGTAACCGGATGGTAGCCTGCAGGGGTCGGGCCGTTTTCACAGATCTCTTCGGTGAGGGAGATATCCCGGCGGTTTTGTGCCAGCCGTGCTTCCACTTCGCGAATTTCAACTGCCCTGAGGGCTTTGTTCACGGCCTCCTGCATGTACCCTTTTATCTCGTTGGAGCGCTTGCCCACGGTTTTGCGCTCCTCGGGAGTGGCGTCCTTCATGCCTTTGAGAATGGCACTGACCTCTCCCTTCCTGCCGATGTACCGGGACTTTATATTAAGGACGTCAGCCTGGCTCTGCGCCCGGGACAGATCCTTGTCAAAAGCAGCTCTTAGGCCGTTGAGTTTTTCCAGCATAGGTGTACCGTCTTCTGTATAAATTATCTGTTGATTCGAAAATAAATAATTAACACAGTCTGTGGGGCAATAATCAGAATGCGCTCCCGCCCTCGGGATCACTTCCAGCTGAGGGCCAGAGTAAACTGGGCAAAGGGACCGCTCTCACGTAAACGGGCAGAGAGATAATAGTGAGCTGTATCCAGGAGCTCTTTGTCGATCTTTATGCTGTTGCGTCGCCGCGATCGGGGGGCTGTCCTCATGAATGTTGTGCTGAAATCCTGTGCCCCCAGCGTTCCTTCGGCGGTAACCGTATAGTGCAGAGAGTCTGCTCCCGCCGGACGCCCCTCGATAAGCATGCGGTAGGTCAGGGTATCTTCACGAAGTTCTCCTGCATTGGTATAGTAGGAGAATGAGCGTACACCTTCACTCTTTTTGCGGATGGCCCTGTCTCCGGTGTTTGCCGCGCGAAGGGTGATCTCAGGCAGCTGAAAATGGGTGAACTTGGGTGTCAGGTGGTTCTCTTCGGGGCCGATCTCAATGGGAGCATAATAGCGGACCATGGGGCTGATATCGTAATACAGGATATGTCTGCCCCGGGAAAGGTTCGTCGAAAGCAGTCCCCGGGCAGTATCGTTGTCCCGAAACTGCAGAGTATCGCCGCTGTCGGCGATGACCGGAACGGAGAAGTTATAATCATGGTAATAGATTTCCGGTGTTTCCCGACTTTTTTGAATAAAAAAGAGTATCAATCCGATAATCAGAGCGGTAAAAAGAGCTGTTATAAAAACCGTGCCCTGTCTCTTTTCGCGCTTTCCTGCCCGGGGCGGTTTCGGTTTCTGCCGGGCCGGCGTATAGACTTCGTATATCTCTGCGGGCCGGGCGATTCCTTTCAGATAGTATCTGCCGTGGCATTTCCATGCGATATCCCTGCACTCCTGAAGCCAGCCCTTTGCGCTGTCAAATACCGACTCTGTCACATAGATCTGGGTGCCTGCCGCAAGAGATTCAACCCGTGAGGCCCGGTTGACGTGACGTCCGAAAACATCGCTCTGGATGCTCTTTTCCACAGCGACCTGCCCCATGTGCAGGCCAATTCGCACGCGGATATCCATAAGCTCGGAGTGAGTGGTGTTAAAGGCTGCCAGCTTCTCCTGAATGGCAAGGGCGCTCTCCACTGCCCGATGAGGTTCGGAGAACACGGCCATGACTGCATCTCCGATGAATTTGATCACCATACCTGCATCATTTTTCTCAACGCAGGGGACAACAATCTCATCGTGGTGTTTGCGCAGCTGTGCGGAATAGCGTTCACCCTGATTTTCCGTGATGGCCGTAAAGCCTTCAATGTCCGTGAACATAATCACAAGGACCGCCGTATTATGGCGGCGGATATAGTCATTCAGTCTGGATACGTCCGGCGAGGTGATCGCCTCAATTCTCTGGCGTGTGTTTGTCACGGCTGTTGTCCTTCAGGGGAAGTAGTATTTCGATGGTTGTTCCGGTACCGACCTCAGAATAGAGCTGGATGCCTCCACCGTGAGCCTTTACAGTTTTATATACCGAGGAGAGGCCCAGGCCTGTTCCTTTGTCCTGTTCTTTGGTTGTAAAAAGAGGTGTGAATATTTTTTCCCGCAGTCCTTCCGGAATACCACAGCCTGTATCTTCAATGATAATGCGGGCATGATACCCCGGTGCAAGAGCGGTGATTTTGCTCATGTGTGCTGTGATATAACATTTTTTCAATGCCACATCAATTTGTCCGCTTCCGGAAATGGCATCGCGGGCATTAATACAGAGATTTGTTATGGCATTTTCCAGATTGGAGGGATGTCCCGTGACATAATAATCATCGGTACCGTCTATATAGGTGTTGATGCTGATAGCAGCGGGCATTGCATGCTGCAGAGTCGCAATCCCGTGAGTTACAATATGCCGCAGGGATACCGTGGAATGTCCGGTGGTTCCTTTGCGCGAGAAATCAAGGAGCTGGCGAATGTAGTTTGATGTTACCCTGCTGGTTTTGAGTATACCCTCCACGGCGCTTTTGTCATATTGTTTCAGGTGGTGCATCAGGTCGGCCATGCCGATGATGCTGGTCAGCTGGTTGTTGAAGTTGTGCGCGATTTCCCCGGCCATTTCCCCCAGGGAGGTAAATTTTTCGACCTGCGCAATTTTTTGTTCGATGTTTTTTGTTGCTGTTATATCGATGGAGATACACACCAGGCCCCGGACCTCTCCCTGTTCGCTGATGACGGGTGATTTATACGAAAGATATGTGAGACGCCGCCCATTGATGGTAAGCGGTTCTTCAAATTGATTGCTGGTTCCCGTGTATAACACCAATTCATCATTGGCATGTATGTGCCGAACATCCGCGGTCGGCAGAAATTCTTCCACGGTTTTTCCTGTGATATCCTTTTCCGCAGTAGTGAAGAGTTTACAGATATGTTGTCCCGCAGTAATAAAACGTTTCTCCCGGTCCTTTGTGTAAATTGCAATATCGTCATTGCGGGTGAGATGCAGAAATTGCTGATTTCGTTCATAGAGTGATTTCTGTACGGCATGTCCTTTCAGCAACCAGCGTCCTTTAAGAATTGCAAGTTGTGCAGCGGAAACCGGTATGGCAAAGCTGGACAGGTACGGAGTTGGTAATTTTATAAATATTGAAAAAATATCGTGCAGTGCAGCCAGAAAGGTTATTGCGTGAACGATGAAAATTGCGTGCCCTTCAACGGGGTTTTTGCGGGTATAGCGAAGAATTATGAAGAGAACATATACTATTATCAGCAGAAACAGGCCGTTTGTCGCGAATATCAGGGGTGTTGTTTTGCCCATGGGTATGAGAATGGTTTCTCCCCAGGCAAGGGTATGTGTCTGAAAGGAGGCTTGCTGAGTAAAATAGAGCCATTCGGGAACGGCTATTCGCAGGATAGTGGTCCCCGTAAGAAGTGCAATTACTGTTTTGATATACAAACCGGCCTTTATGTGTGCAAGATTGCTGAGAAAAAGGGGATAGAATATTGATGTGAGGGTCAGAGAGGCCAGCTGCACCGTTTTAAGGAGTGCGAAATTTTCTTTGTTTCCGTATGTGTATATATTAAACACTGTGATAATATATACTGAGAGCGGCATAAGAGCCCAGAATAGATATCGGTTGTTTCGTGTATCAACGCCGCGGCTGGTAAGAAAGTAATAGAAGAATGCTATCGTTGCGGTTATGCCCGCAGCAATAAGATGCATATTTTTATAAAGTTCCATTATACCGCCCACCTGAAGGATATTCGGAAAAGCCAGCCCCATTCTCCTGTATGAGAAAGATTACTGTGGGACACCCTCACATGCGGCGGAAGAAAAACACCGCCTTGAAGGCGCAGAATGAGCGGGGTGCGGAGAGTTCGTTCCATGAAGACAGTTGTTTCAGGAATCCGCAGGGAATATGTCCCGGAGTCGGTTACGGGAAGCGTGACCTCACGAAGACTGCATTTCAGCCCTCCTTCTGTTTTGTCGTCAAAGCGGCGGCGATACATCAAATATTTGGGTATCAGAACTTCGACAGCATTTTTGTCGGAAAAGGCATGGCTGATCCCAATGATTGGAAAAATGGTTTCTTTGTTAAACTCATGCAGAAGCCCTGCACCACCACGAATATAGGTGTTCCTTTGAAGGTTGTAACCGGCAAACGTAAAAAGGAGGTGGCTCTGATTTTGCCGTGCCCGGGAAAAATCTCCGGTGATTCCGCCGTTATATTCGGCATACAAATGCCACTGCGAAGAAATACGAACATCGACAGCGCCGATAAGTGCAGCCTGGGTGTTTTCTGTTTGCCGGTATGGTTGTGGTGCATAGGAACGGAACAGCGTTCCTGTCGCGATATAAAGCGAATCTTTTCGTATCAGAGGAATCTGAGTGTACAGATCTGCTGCAGGAAGGGTTGAGACAGAATCGGTGCTGCTGAGATGCCGGCAGGTATACATTACATTAAAAAGGTGGTAGTCTTCCCACAACCACGAATACCGGGAATCAGCTTCTGAAACCTGAATCAGCACAATAAGAATAAATACCAGCTTTTTCATTGGCAACCTCTGAACAGTTTGAATCAGTATATCCGGTTTACAAAAATAATCAAGCATTTTATACTGTTTTATATCAAAAAAGCATAAACCTTTAATGACTGTAATAAATATTTAATCCAATTAAAATAAATGTGTTGTGGTTTTAAAAGGAGGTATTAAAAACGTAATCAGAGCAAAAAAGTTACTTCGTATTTGCACTAAGAGGGGAGAGCTGTGAAAAAACGTGTTTATGTATCGCAGGTATTACAGGCTATCCTCCTGCATTGTATAATCGGAGTTCTCTGAATGAAGGATGATCAAAAATACTGCAAAACAACAAAGAGTTTGACACCGGGCCGGGTGAAAGTATATATTAGGTCCGCACTTGCACGAGTGCAGCTCTTTGAACGGTCGGG
>JBNJDQ010000068.1:0-12301 GCA_051745065.1 Fibrobacterota bacterium | reverse complement strand
CTCTTCTTTATTCAATGGCACTTCACATCTTATTGCTCTTTGTTCATATTCTTCGGATTATTAGTTTCTTTTTTTCTGCACGATGTACAATACAGATAAATGAAGGGAGGACTGTATGGAACAGGACAGGCATAAACAGCATTCGATGAAACGGGACTTTGCCCTTTTTCGGAGTATTGTGCAAAAAGAATTTCTGCGTCTGAACCGGGAGATTACTGCATTGCAGACACGGGTCAGGCATCTTGAGGAGAGTGGCCATCATCATGACTCAGGAGTTGAAGTGGAGGCTTTTCAGACGTTTTCCGACAGAGATGTCATCCGCTCCGGCGGCAGTACTCAGCAGCAGCGGCGGGATTTGTCACGCAGAGACCGCCGATACCACTGAGATTGCCGTTTCAGAAACTGAACAGCTGATTCATGAACTGTGCGATATCGGGAGGGAGAAAGCTGTTCCACAGGGAGAACCACGGGCCGAAGACAGGGCGAATAATAAAGCGTGAAAAGAGCGGTACACCGATCCACTCGAGAACAAGGAGCCCCAGAAAGATCTGGGGAACGTAGCGGCTGAAGTGCGCGTACCGAACAGCCGTATCCCGTGGAAGAATACCGGTCATCACGCTGTAGCCGTCAAGGGGTGCTACGGGGAGCAGATTGAACAGAGCAAGACCGAGGTTAATAATGTAGAAAAAAACCAGAAAATGCATGGTGTTCTGCAGAACCTGCCCTGTCAAAGCTGACTGTGCCGGGCCTGCAATAAGGTGAAACAACACGATGGTTCCCATGGCTGCAGCAATATTTGCACCGGGCCCTGCCAGGGCCACCCACATCATATCCCGGCGGGGATTGTGAAAGGCCCGGGGATCCACGGGAACCGGCTTTGCCCAGCCAATGGGGCCGAAGAGGAGCATGAGGGTGCCCGCAACAGAGAGATGGGGCAGAGGGTTGAGGGTCAGCCGTCCGGCATCACGGGCGGTAGTGTCCCCCATACGCAGGGCCGCCAGGCCGTGGGATAATTCATGCACAGTCAGGGCGATGAGTATCGCGGGGATGCGTAAAAGCAGGTTTGAATCCATGGTTCCTCCATAAAAAAGGGGAGTTTCGCGTGAAACTCCCCAATGGTATCATTTCGAAGTAATCTCTATTTTTTACCCGTTGATTCCGCCTCTGTAATGGGCCATTTTTTGCTGAGGTACAGCAAGACCGTCGTTGCCACAAAGATGGAAGAGTAGGTACCGGAGATAATTCCCACCAGAAGCGCACCGGAGAAGTATTTGAGAATATTTTCCGTGGGGATAAACACAACAAAGATTGCAAAGACAACAAAGAGTGTTGTCAGGGAGGTAATCAATGTTCGTGAGAGCGTCTGATTGATACTGATATTAAGAGTATCAGAGAGACTCATCTTTTTATCCAGATGCTCTGTCAGGTTTTCACGAATACGGTCGAAGAGTACGATCGTATCATTCAGGGAATACCCGACAATGGTAAGAATGGCCGCAATAATGGGCAGGGAGACTTCCCAGTCCAGAACTGCAAACAAGCCGATTGTTATCAGAATGTCATGGACCAGGGCGGCAATTGCCCCGAGGCCGTAGGCAAACTTAAAACGGAACGCAATGTAGAGAACAATAACCACCAGGGAGAGAAAAATCGCCCACAGGGCATTGGAGGTCAGTTCGGAGCCGACCTTGCTGCCCACTTCCTCTGCGGATATATTGCTCTTTTTGATTTCCGGATAGAGATCATTCATTTTGTCCAGAATCATAGCTTTAATCTTTCCCTCTTCGGAATCCTTCTGTTTCACCGTAATCTGGATCATTGAGCGGGAACCGTCCTTTATTACCTTGGGTTCACCAAAGCCGGAGAAATTCAGTTCCTGAATCTTTTCACGAATCTTATCTTTATCCGCTGTCAGATCCCGGTTTTCCAAAGCGATGGTGACAGATGTCCCGCCGGTAAAATCAATAGAGTAGTTGGGCCCGCGCCGAATGATCAGGGCAAGAACCGTCACCAGGATAAGAACGCCCGATACGATGACAGCGGTTTTCCTGTTGCCCACAAAATTGATATTGAACGTTGTATTATTCATAGTAACCTTCAACTTTCCTATATGCTCAGTTTCTTAATTTTCTTCGAGTCAAGAATAAAATGAAAGACCATCTTTGTAAAAGTGAGCGCCGTAAAGAGGGATACAAAAATACCGCTCATAAGTGTTACGGCAAACCCTTTGATGGGGCCTGAACCAACCTTGTACAGAACAAACGCTGTAAAAAGGGTGGTGATATTTGCATCCATAATGGCAACAAAGGCACGGCTGTAACCGGCGTCAACTGCTTTTATCACGGTGCTTTTATTCTCGATTTCTTCTTTTATCCGTTCAAATACAATTACATTGGCATCCACGGACATACCGACAATCAGGATAAGACCGGCAATCCCCGGAAGGGTCAGGGTGGCACCGAAACTTGCCATGATGGCGATAACAAAGATGATATTCAGAATAAGTGCTGCCACAGCGAGAAGACCGGAGAGCTTATAGTAGAATACCATAAAGAGCATGACAAGGATAAGACCCACGAGCGCTGCGTAGAACGCTTTTTCCACGGAGGCGCGCCCCAGAGAAGGACCGACTTTGGTGGATTGCTCCACTTTCAGAGGTACTTCCAGATCACCGGACTGGAGAACAATGGCAAGGCGTTCTGCCTCGCCTTTGGTGAAGCTGCCGCTGATTGAGGCACGGCCGCCGGAAATTTTTTCATTGATATTTGGAGCGGAGTAGACCGTATTATCCAGAACAATGGCAAGCTGGCGTCCCGTATTCCGCCCGGTTACGCGGCCGAATTTCTTGGCACCGCGGGGGTTAAACGAAAGGGATACCTCGTAGCCGATACCGTCCTGTGAGCGCATGGCACTGGCACTTTCCAGGTGGGTTCCTCCCATGCTTGGTTCGCTCTTAAGATGATAGAGGCGGTAGATCGGACTGCCCGCGTCGCTTTTCAGTGTATCCGTGCGACCGTCACCGCGGTTTTGCACAGCGGGATTATAGCTCCACATAAAGGTTGATCCGCGCAGAGCACGGGTAACCTCGGGACGATCCAGGAGAGAATCAATTTCCTCGCGGTTGGCCTCGGGAGCACGCAGCCCCATTTCGTCGACTCCGGCAATCAAAGAGGAAAAGGGCGTTTTCTGCGCTCCTGTATCGGTTGCATCGGCAGTGTCTGTACTTTCGTCTTCGCCTGTCTCCGTATCCTCCAGCTCATCCAACTCATCCAACTCATCCAGCTCGTCTGTAGCGTCAGAGGTACCATCATTATTGCTGACAGGATCGGAGAGTGCTGTCAGAACGCGATCGATATCGGAAACGACCTTCTCAATGTCTTTTCCGGAGTTGTCCTTTACGAGGTAGAAATCGAGTTTGGCCGCCCGCTTGAGAAGATTCTTGGCGGATTCCTCGTCGGCAAGGCCGGGCAGTTCCACAATCAGGCGGTCATCCCCTTCGGTCTGGATGATCGGTTCTGTAAGGCCAAGGGCATTCACACGGTTTTCAACGACCGTGTAGATCTGATCCATGAGATTGTCCTGCTCTGCAATTTTTTCTTTTTGCGCATTTGTCAGTTTTGTTGTATCAATACCGAGTACAAGACGCACACCCCCCTGAATATCCAGGCCGAGGTTGAGAATTTTTTTACTGAGGGCCGGATTCTCCTTAATCATTTCGCGCTGTGTCGCGGGAGACTCCCGGTAAACTTTAATACTGGGGATTAGAAACATAATTGCCATTATCACAAACAGCAACGTGAAAACCAGACCCCATATGTTGCTTCTTCTCATAGTGCACCTTTCATATATTTATGATTTATAACTTTCCTGTAATAGCGATTAAAATACATTTGTTAATCTCTATATTCAACAAAGAGAAAGAATATTTTTTACGTATGATATTCCGCGTTGATTTTTACATAGTCGTAACTGAAGTCACAGGTTTGGGCCACGGCATGGGTATCGGTATTGAATCCCAGATCCACTGTGATATGCACGACGGCGGAATCAATCATTTTTGAAAGCACCGCCGGTTCGAAATCAGCCGGCCCGCCATCCTGATATACTGTAGTATCGCCGATTCGTACCTGTACCGTGTCAGGATCAAAGGATGCCCCCGAATATCCCACGGCGCAGAGAATACGCCCCCAGTTGGGATCGTTGCCGAACATGGCCGTTTTTACCAGATTGGAATTCGCCACCGCCTTTGCTGCCCTGCGGCAGTCAGCGAAATCGGCTCCGCGGTATACATTGATTTCAATCCGCTTTGTGGCCCCTTCGCCGTCTTCAGCGATTTGTGCACAGAGTCTGTTATATACCGTAAACAGGGCTTTCTGAAGAATTTCGATATCTTTTTCGCATTCCACGGTTACCCCGGATGTACCGTTGGCTGCTATCAGAACCATGTCGTTGGTGGAGGTGTCGCCGTCAACGGTCAGATTATTAAAGGTCATTTCCACGGCACGTTTATGCAAAAAGGAGAGGGACTCCGTATCAATGGCAATATCCGTTGTGATAAAGCCAAGCATGGTGGCCATGTTGGGCTGAATCATACCGGCGCCTTTGGCACAACCGCCGATGCGGGCATGGCCGGTGGTGAATTCAACTTCCAGGGCATATTCTTTCTGAGTGGTATCAGTGGTCATAATGGCTGTTGCAAAATCCCGGGATCCCTCGGGGCGGAGATTTTTCGCAAGGGTATCCGTGGCGGCGGTGATTTTATTCACGGGAAGAAATTCGCCGATGATTCCTGTGGATGCCGTAAGAACTGCCCCGGCAGGAAGATTGAGGCGTTTCTCACAGTGGGCAGTGACCGCCTGTACATCTTCAAATCCCTGTTCACCGGTGCATGCATTTGCATTGCCGCTGTTGCATAGAATTGCCCGGATATCTTCGCTGGGGAGCAGATTACGGTTTGTCACAACGCAGGGAGCGCAGATTCGGTTTGTTGTAAAGGTTCCGGCTGCGGTACAGGGTGCTTCGCTGAGAATAATCCCGGTGTCCGGTGAGCCCGACTGTTTGAGGCCTGCAGTTGTCCCGGCGGCGGTAAATCCTGCCGGTGCTGTAACCCCTCCCGGTACTTCCCGGCTGCTGATTTTCTTCAAAAATACCTCCCTTGCTTTGGCTGTCATCAAAATAACTATTGTAATCAAAATCTGTTATTATATAATTTACAAATATAACTTAAGGAGATCTACCGATGTACGCAATTACCCGATCCGCGGCAAATGTTCTGTTATTTGTACTGATCCTTTTGACGGTTGGCGCCGGAGCCCAGACCTATACCGTCAGACCCACGGATAATCTGTGGAATTTATCCCGAAAGTATCTGGGCAGCGGATGGGAATGGAAGCGGATCTGGGAGGTTAATCCCTCCGTGTACAATCCGCATCTGATATATCCCGGCGATATGCTGCGCATTCCCGGTTATTCACAAACGGGCGCGGCAGATCAGGACCAGCAGGTCTGGCTGCAGGATTCGGCTTTTGAAAAATCCGTAAAAGGGCTTTTCCAATCAGGGGAGTCGTCTGCGGAAGATACCTCCGCCGGCGCGGCAGTAACAGCTGAACAGTCTCAGGTTTCTTCCCAAAGCAGGCAGGCCCTTGCTTTTCTGCAGCGTCCGGGGTTTCGCAAGACCCTTCCCTTTCTTCACTGGACAACATCCCGGGATGATCTGCCCGGTGTTGCGGCGCTCGATCTGGAGCGCAACATGGTAAATGCCCGGTATAAAAAACTGCCCCTTTCTGACCAGGAGGAACCCCTGGATTCCGGTGAATACCTTGTTGTCGCCCTTTCCGAAAGGATTGATGTCGGTGACCGCGAGTGCCGCGTGGTTACTCCCACCGCACGGGGTACAGTGTCTGCTTCCGCCGAGGACGGGCAGTACATCAGAATCGGTGAGGTCTGGGATGTTATTCCGGCTGGTGCCCGCCTTGTTCCGGACAGCTTTGACGGCGAAGGGGTTCCGCCGGTCGATGCGGCAGCCTATCAGACGGCAGATCCCCGCACGGCGGATTTGATCCATCGCCCTGCAGAAAACCTGAGTATTCATCCCTTTGAGCTTTTCATCGTTGATAAGGGCAGCAGTGCGGGAGTCAGCACCGGTGATATCTTCCGCCTGGCCCAGGACAGTTCCCGTGTCGATGCGCACGGTGTACGCGCTCTTGCCGTGCGGACCCGCAGCGATTATTCCGTGCTTATGGTGATAAATACGCGGGATGTATTTTCCGGAACAGATTATTTTTTCCGGCGCTTTGCCACGTTCTCTGTACAGTAGGATTCAGGCACCTGGGTTTATCTTGGTACTGCCCCTTGAATGAGCGGGCGGCGTAATGTATATTCCCAAGCTGAAAAAATAATGGAAAAACCCGCACCATGTCGGGATTGAACCGGTACAACAGGCGGAGAGCGGCAGTCACGCCGGCTGCCCCGAATTAATTGGCGGAAAAAATCAAATATACAGTTGGTGAGTATGGCAAAGAAGAACGATAAAAGCATGTTTTTTGTGGAAGAGGGTAGTCTTGGTCTGTATCTGAAAGATATTGCCAAGCACGAGTCTCTGAAACAAAAAGAAGAGCAGGAATGCGCCCGCAAGATTCGCAAGGGAGACAAAAAAGCTGTGGAGAAACTGGTGCGGGCCAATCTTCGTTTTGTGGTGAGTGTTGCGCGCAACTACCAGAATCAGGGGATGCCCCTTGCAGATCTCATCAATGAAGGTAATCTGGGGCTGATCCGAGCGGCATATCGCTTTGATGAAAAGAAGAATTTTAAGTTTATTTCCTATGCAGTGTGGTGGATTCGTCAGGCCATTCTGCAGGGTCTTGCAGATCATTCCCGCATTGTCAAGGTGCCCCTCAACCGCGTGGCTACCATTCATAAGGTGGGTAAAGCCCGGGTTCGCCTGGAGCAGAAATACCGCCGTCTTCCCAACGACAAGGAAATTGCAAAAGAGTTGGATATATCCGAGCGCGAAGTGACCTCAACCCTGAAGATCAGCAACCGTCATGCTTCTCTCGATGCTCCCATCAAAGACGAGAACGGAGGGAACCTTTTCGATATTATCGGAAATGATGATGTTGAGGATACGGATCAGCGCGCCATGGATTCCTCCATTACCCGCGAGGTAAAGAAGGTTCTGGAGAGCCTGACTGAGCGTGAGCAGAACGTCGTCTGCATGTATTTCGGCATTAACGAGGATACCAATTACACCCTTGAGGAGATCGGTCAGCAGCTGCAGATTACCCGGGAGCGTGTTCGCCAGATCAAGGATGCTGCTCTGCGGAAACTCCGCCGTTCCGGCAAAGCGCAGAAACTTATTAAAAATGCTCTTTTTTCATAGGTGTCTTTAATCCTCCGGTTGAATAAGCTATATTTCAGGCAGATTTAATCCGGAGGTTTTATGCGACTGCTCATTACCGTTTTTGCTCTGTTACTGTGTATGTCGGGCTGCTCTGATTCCGACAGTAATTCTGAAGAAACGGATGTTTCTGATTCGTCTGTGGATACGTCTGCATCAAGCCGTGACAGCTTTGATCTGCATGAGGCTCCCGATACCTACGTGTATTCCTGGGATACGCTCATGGATACTCTTTCGGACAAAGACGCATGGAGTCTGTATAAGGATGTTCGCAGTCAGGCCATGGCTGCTGAAGATTCCAACAGCTATTACAGGGCATATCGCAAACGACTCTGCGCCGGCGAGGCAATGCTTGCGGTATCCCGTCCGGGAATTGCTTCCTGGCAGTTTAATAATGCGGCAAAAAACCTGATTTCATGGTTCTCCCGGGAAACGGGGTATTCCGGCGCTGCGTCAGCCGATTCCGCCCGCTTGCAGGAAGAGTTTCATCTCCTTGAGCGCGCACAGCTCAGTCTTGACCTGGCCCGCAGCCTCAATTTGGATGCTCCGTCTAAAAAACGTGAACAGGCAATAGAGAACAATCTGGATTTTATCGCTGATGTACGCCGTGCTTGTGACGGAGGAGATGCCCAATGAAGATCTTCGTAAATATTCTCACATTTCTGCGCCTGCCCCTGATCATTGCGGTGGTGTTGCTCAACATCTGTTTCGGTTCTCCCACGCCGGCAATCTTCTTCAGCTCCCTTGTTCTTATGGTTCTCTGCAGTCTGACGGATCTTCTGGACGGCTGGCTTGCCCGGCGCTTTCAGGTGCAGACGGAATTTGGTGCCCATGCCGACCCCATGCTGGATAAACTCTTCTTTATGGGGGTACTGCCCCTGTTGATTTACCTTTCCGCTCTGTCTCCGACGCCGGTGCATACGGCGGTCCTGACGATTTTGACGGTGGTTTTTGCTGTTCGGGATCAACTGGTTACGTTTCTGCGCATGGTGGGCAGCCGGTGCGGAATGTCTGCAAAAGCAACCCTGTGGGGCAAACTCCGTACGGCCACGTCCTTTCCCGCCACTCTGATTATCTATTATTTCCTTGCCCTGCCGGATACATCCACCCTGCCCGTGCCGCCTCTCTCCGTTATATACGGTGTCGAAGGGTATCTTATTCTGATTACTCTTATAACTCTGGCGCATTACAGTGTCTACTATTTTCCCGCTGTTGCAGAGGAGCTGGGGAAATAAAAAGTGCCCTGCCGAAGCAGAGCACTGAAAGGCTTAAAGGAGGTAAAGCCTTTTTGCAAGGTCAAATTAAAGAGGATGCTCATAGTATAAATATTTCTGCCCGGATTTGCTGAAATAACCTGAGGTAGGCTCATTTTTCTGAAGATTGTAAAAGATCGGCTTTAAAATGTTAATTTTGCCTGACCCGGAAAGTATGAGCTGCACAAAAGAATGCGTGTTTTCTGAAGGTATTATGGGTATATACCCGGTGTAAATCTGCAGTAAATACTGACAGTTGGATTTATTCACTGCGGATGAACTGTCTTTTTCGACGGCTCCGTGCAGAAATTATATTTTGGGACAAAACTTTGAAGAAGGATGGATTATGCAGAAGGTCTTTTATGATGACAGCACCCTGCAGGGATCAGTCACTGATCAGATGCGGGCTGCCTTTACAGAACAGGTGAATGCTGTTGATGATATGATTGACAGTAAAAGCGGTTTGGGAAATGATTTTCTTGGATGGCTGGAACTGCCGGAAGAACAGTCCGAAGCGGCCCTTAACGCACTGCAGGCGAAAGCCGATGAGGTGCGGGAAAAATGCGATGTTTTCATTGCTGTGGGTATCGGCGGATCTTATCTCGGGGCAAAATCGGCCATTGAGTTCCTCTCCACAACCTTTACAGAGAACAGAAAGCCTCAGGTGCTTTTTGCCGGACATCAGGTGAACTCCGACTACCTGGCGGATCTTTTGGCGCATATCGAGGGCAAAGATGTTGTGGTCAATGTTATTTCGAAATCCGGTACCACTACGGAGCCGGGGATCACCTTCCGGGTGCTTCGCCGCTGGATGGAGGAGAAATACGGTCAGGAAGAGGCTGCGCAGCGGATTATTGCCACCACAGATCCGGAAAAAGGGGCTCTGCGTCAGCTGGCAACACAAAAAGGATATCATACCTACAGTATTCCCGGAAATGTGGGGGGGCGTTTTTCCGTACTGACTCCCGTGGGGCTTCTGCCCATTGCTGTGGCGGGTATCTCCGTGAAAGAGCTTGTACAGGGGGCGCAAAAGGCTGTTTCATACTGCCGCGGTGCTTCGCTGGAATCCAATATTGCCGCCCGCTATGCGGTGAACCGCAACATCATGCTGCGTGAAGGCAAAACCACGGAGATGATGGCGGCCTTTCAGCCACAGTTTCAGTACATTAACGAGTGGTGGAAGCAGCTTTTCGGTGAGTCTGAAGGCAAAGACCGCACGGGGCTTTTTCCGGCATCCGCTGTGTACACCACGGACCTGCACTCCATGGGACAGTGGATGCAGGAGGGAATTCGTAACATCTTCGAAACGTTCCTCTGCGTTAAAAATACCCGTGCGAGCGTGAGTATTCCTCAGTTTGAGGATAATGCGGATAACCTTGATTATCTGGTTGGTAAGAGTTTTGAAGAGGTGAATGAAAAGGCCTATCAGGGGACTCTGGCAGCACATAAGGACGGTGGTGTTCCCGTGGCAACGGTCATGGTGGAAGAGCGCTCCGCCGATGCGCTGGGGCAGCTGTACTACTTTTTTGAGAAGAGTTGTGCCTATTCAGCATATCTCCTGCGGGTGAACCCCTTCAACCAGCCCGGGGTGGAGGCATATAAGAAGAATATGTTTGCACTTCTGGATAAACCCGGCTTTGAGGATATGAAAGAGGATATTCTTTCCAAACTCTAATCGCCGCTCCTGTGAACGGGAGAAATTGATACGACGGCTGTCTCATTCTGTGGGACAGCTTTTTTTGTTGGCGTTCATGGCTTGGGAACAGCAATGTCATGGCTGTGATTTGCCTTCACCACGGCGAATAACCTCATCTCCGTACCGGTTTCGTCGCCAGGTCTTTTGGTTGAGGGGCATTCGGTGATTTGCTGGGAGAACTGGCTGAGGAGGTAGATCGTTCGGAGTATGCGACGGTAAAATCTTCTTCAGTGCTTGTTGAGATACCTGTTAAAAGGACATAGTGAAACCCATCCAGATCAGCAGTGAACTCCAACCGTGAAAGCAGATCATCCCCACTGTTATCATCGCTGCCCTGCAGTGTTTTTTCCTGTGAAATCATACTCAGGTAGGTATCAAAATTACCGGATGTCACTGTGAAATGGTAGTTCCTGCCCGTTAAAACGGGAATTCTGAACCACAGAGAGTCATCGGCATGGAGAGTGCCTGAGTATTCATGGCCGGTTTGCATGTCGGTATAATCGCTCGGGAGTGGAACCTCATTCCATTCGGCCGGGGGAAGCGGACCGGCGTATTCTGAAAATGTTCGAATCTCCTTGTGGATTTCAAATTCCTGAAGACCGTAATCATTTGTCCAAATGTAAGCATCGCATTCTTCAGATGTAAAACGGGAACCCTTCACTGTGGATTGATCAAAAAACGGGACGAATTCACCAGCAGGATATGTTCCGATTTCTAACGTCCAGTCTCTGCCTCTGCTGTATATTGTTACGGAATCGGATGTTATGGTATAGATGACTCCGGACTCTGCTCCTGAATTATATTTTTTCTCCCGAAAGTCTTCTGTTTCTTCGCCAATTATCCCGTCTTCATTCCAGGATTCTCTCCATTTCCTTTTTTCGTAAGAGAGATACCACGTTCCGATGAATTCTGCAGGAGCTTTGCAGTTTTTGTTTGCCCACATCAGGTCATTGACGGATCCGGTATATTTTTCATAGACTTCAGAATAACTGCCGTAATCATTGCCGGAGTGAAACGTAAGTTTGTTTTCTGACATGTTGTACTCTGCATTGCTTTTCCAGGTGCCGGCAAAGAGATTGGTGGTGTGGTATACAGAGTCGTTGTAAGTACCGAACCTGTACTCTGTAAGTGAATCATTTCTGAATTCAATTAATGACAGCGCTTTTGAAGGAGAATAGGCTATTTCAGATCTGGCTCCAAAAGCAGTGTTAACTTCTTTTACGAGTAACCATTTTCCCGAAAAGGTGGATGGTGTGGGTGCATATTTATTTACAAATATCGTGAATTGAAAAGGCCCGGAATAATTGTGAAATGTATGGGCAACAGACAAGCCGATTTGATAGATACCATCGGTATCAGCCCTGAAACAGTCATTCTTTACGGTATCGCCATTGGGGGTAATCAGGGTAGTTCCCATGGCAAAATTATCGTGGTGGCTATCGGTAATAATGAGATATGAATGGCCCCGTTCCGCCCGTATCTCATACCACGCTGTATCTGTTCTGGATATCCTGTTTGTATCTGATAGAACTGTCGTGCTGTTGATCGAACTTTCCGTATTGGAATCTGTGTCATCATCGCTGCCAGTGGGTGTGTCAAAACATGTGACAAGTATAAGGGCACAGGACATGATTGCTGTTGAAAGGACCGGTTTCTTCATGGGTCGCTCCTCTATTAAACGTGCGTGGCCAGTGACTCTGTATTACCACCGGTATGACAAACCAATCGTCCAAATCAAAATAGTTCCATTTCATATGCCCTGTCAAATAAGATTACATGCTCCGTAAGTTTGTCTTTTGTATTTGCTCCTTACGGAAATTATGAAATACATCTCACATTACGAATGCAACCTCCTGCGATTTGCAATATTCTTTGGAACAACCACCGCAAACGGTGTCGACCCGGACTTGTCTGCAGAACCTCTGTGTTGAAAGATCCTTGAAATATCTTTCAATA
>JBNJDQ010000067.1:0-12365 GCA_051745065.1 Fibrobacterota bacterium | reverse complement strand
CCCGTATACCCGCCGGTGCTGTCCACGGTGCCCTGAAACACGGTATCCTCAGCAGGATCATAATAATCCGTAAAGAAATCGTTACTGACAAAGATGTCACTCATATCAGAGGGGGAATCGGCATTGAGTGAATTTCCGCCGCCGTCGGTCAGATAGTTGGATCCGGCATGGAAAATAAGAATAACCGTCTGCAGGGAATCACCGGTACTGTCAATATCCCAAAGTCGCCCATCCTCATCCATTTCAAGGGAAGAAAAAGGGCTGCCAAGAGAGGAGGTATCCGCCGTAATAACTGCATCCTTTACAAACCGCATAAGACTGGTTGTCCTGCGAATCAGAAAATCCGTCTCCTTTTCACCGGGACGGGAACTGCCCGGAGAATAGCGGGCCATTTCCAGCGGAACCTGATAGGCATCGGGGTATTGAGCTGAGCTGTTTTTTTGTGCAGGAAAAAGCTGAGTATGTACGTTCAGATTTCCCCGGGAAACCTTTTCGTAATAATTTTTAACAAAACGCAGCTGATTTTCAAAATAGGAACCGTTATGAGGCAGACGGTCAAAGGGATAGACCGTATCACTTTCGCGGTACCATGCAAGCTCCTGATCATCCTGAAGGGTTCGCCGAAGACTGTCCGTGCGAAAACCAAAGAGTCCCGTACCGGTTGTGTTGGGGACACTGTCCGATTTAAACTCCACTAAAAGAGCATATATCTGAATGTCCTTCGGCGCCGTGTTGCTGCGTAAAGCGCCCCCCTGTTGAAGAAGACGGGATGCTTCCCGGCGGGAATACTGCCCGTCCCCCACACGAGGAGGAACAGCCCACAGCCGAAAGGCCGAGATCAGTATCAAAGATAAAAAGAGTTTGCTTCGCATAGAGACCTTCAGGGATTATAGGTTATGGAAAACCGCGTCTGCCCCTGGCGAACCTGATCATCGTCGCCAAGAGTACTGATAATAATTGAAATATCCGCAATAAGCTGATTGAGCTCCACACCAACACCCATGGAAAGCTCCGTCCGGCTCCCTGCATCATCGTGCATGTATCCCGTCCGCAGAGAAAGAAAATCCGCATAGAGATATTCAACCCCGCCATGAAGAATCACCTCTTCCAGCTCAGTAGCAGCGCTCTCACCATCTTTGTTTGTAAGCAGATCATAGTACAGAGCCTGCAGGAAGTTGTAGCTTTCGCCATCATCACCGCGGTAGACAATCTCACGATCTGCATCAAGGGCAATCAGCAGACGGGACCCAGGTTTATCAATGGGCGTGTAACTCACCCCGACCCGCGCAAGAAAGGGAATCGGGTTGGATACTTCGTTTTCGGAATATGATACGGCAGGCCCCATATTTTTCAGCATGAAACCGAAATCCAGATCATCAACCAGAAGATTGCGTTTCAGTATCCCCGCATCAACAGCAACGGTCCGTGCCTCGGCTTCGTCTTTCTCCAGGCGGCTGAAAGCGTATTTCAGATTCAGCCCCAGGGCAAGATCCCGGCGCAGGGAAAAGCCGTAGGACAGGCCGGTCGCAATTTCAAAGGAGGCATTACGGGCGTTGTTTTGCCCCGTGGCATCGTAGTTGCCTTCAACTTCGCCGAAATAGAGTTGTTTAAAGGTGAACCCCACTGCCCCCCATTCCCCGATGGGATACGTCCCGGCCACGGCGGCATGCCAAAGATCGGAAAGATTCAGATCGGGCAGGAGATTTTCAAAAAACACCGTCGAAGTAATCCGTCCCTGACGGTAGCGCTCCACACTGCGATCCGTGGCAATCCAGATATCTCCGTTACTGCCGACACTCACCGCAGCGGCATGTGAGGAGGCGAGATTATTTTTAGCATGATACACATTGATCACCCAGGAGCTCCTGCCTGTTTCCTGGTTCACCTCCTCGGTAATGCGCGAAACACCCAGATCCGTGGCAATCCAGACCGCAGTACCGCCTTCTCCGGCAATGGCGTTGACCCGGGTATCCCTGCCCAGACTGAAGCGTTTCACACCATCCTTTCTCAAAAGGGCAACCCCGCCGTCTCCGGCAGCCCAGACCCGGTCTTTCCAATCCACATGAAGCGCAGTAATACGATTGGAATACAGCCCATCTGCCGTATCGATGACACGAACCGCCTGAGAATCAACCTCGTACAGGCCGGAATCCGTGGCCAGATACACAATGCCGTCGGAAGAAGCCCCTGCTTTGTAAACAGGACCGGTAATACTCTGATCCCGAGCGGTAAGAGGAGTGAAGGTTCCGCCGGCATACCGCGCTGCACCGTCTTCCGTTCCGATCAGAAGATCACCGCCCTGAACGGGGGTAATGGAAAGGATACGATCCGCAGGAAGACCATCATAGGTATCATACCGCTTCCAGGAATCGGAATACCGCCACAGCCCATTATCCGTGGCCACCCACAGGACGCCTTCGTCACGGGCACAGATATGATGTATTTTTGAACGCGGACCAATTGAATAGGGTATCTTAAGGGAATACAGATCTTCAATATCACCCATATCATCGCGGAGCACCGCGGAAATTTCTCCGGCCAGAGAATCCCCCTCTTCCGGAGAAACGACTTCGGCTATCTCCGCGTAAACCGCCACCTGATCGCGCTGATCCGGACCGAGTGACAGAAGCCGCAGAACAAGAGAATCGGCATTGGGAACATCATACGAAGAGATAATCCGCATAACGGAATCCCGTTTACCCTCCTCCAGGTCGTTGAATCGGCGAATACTGTCCGCGGCATCGGCAATATGGCGGGAGTCGGCAATATCAAGATATCGTGCAGCAATATCTTCAAGGGTTTCACCGCTGTCGATATAATGCACATCGTGGTCCAGAAAGCTACCACCGCCGAAACGATAGATTCTGCCTGAAGTGTCCACGGCCCAGGTGGAAAGCTCTGCCGATGAAAGGTGCTCATAGGATTGCTTCAAGTCATCATAGCGGATCCAGGAATCAGCCAGAGGAGCCAGGCCGAGGCCGGCGGGATTGTAGAATATGGATTCGCTGTTATCAGCCACCCCGGTGAAGGTTTCGGCCATACCTGTTGACCGTGCGCCCCAGGGAAAGTTGAGCGACGGAATTGAAGACTGTGCTATTTTGGCTTGCACCGTCCAGATCTGTGCCGTCAGCAGCAGGGACAAAAAAACTCTCAGTATTCGCATAGCTCCTCCAAAGCAGATTTCAACTTAGAAATATAAATAACTTTTACAGAAATAGTTTCTTTTCAATGAAATTAATCATTTTCTCCCACAGCTGTATAACATATTTTCCCGGTTATTTAACAACCGGTTATCTTTATGAATTATCTGACAGCGGACTCCATAACCCTCACAGCGGGCACCAGAACACTCCTTCAGGACGTGTCTCTCTCCATCGAAGACACCTCGCGCATCGGGATTGTAGGCCTGAACGGCTCAGGTAAAAGCACACTCCTGACAGCCCTGACCTCATCGGAATACTGTGATGCCGGAACTATCACCCGCAACAGCAGCTGTTCGATACATCTTATGAAACAACTGCCCGCGTATGATCCGGGCCAATATATCTCCGACTACATCTTTTCCGCCTTTGACATTCCCCATATCGACACAATCCGCGACTACGAAACGGCACTTTCCGCAGTCGAAGAAGGCTGGAACCAGCACAGACAGAAAGAGCTGGACCGCCTGTCCGCCCGCATGGAGGAATTGGGAGCATGGGATTTTGAAGGCAAACTCCGCTCCCTGCTGAAACGCTTCGGCATATCATCGTTGAACCGCCCTCTTTCGGAGCTTTCCGGGGGAATGCTTAAAAAGATCTCTCTTGCCCAGGCGGTCATGTCCGAGGCTGACCTGCTCTTTCTGGATGAACCGACAAACCACCTGGATATTAAAACAATTCTCTGGCTGGAAAGCTATCTGCAGAAACGCACCCTTCCCTTTATCCTTATCACCCATGACCGTTATTTTCTGGATAATGTCTGCAATACCATTTGGGAAATTGCTGATAACCGCATCTACGTACACAAGGGTAACTTCACCTATTTTCTGGAAAAACGGCGCGAACGGCAGGAAGCACAGCAGAGAAAAGACGAAAAGAACCGACGCCTTCTGCGACAGGAAACAGCCTGGCTCAACCGCTCACCCAGTGCACGGGGAACCAAGCAGAAAGCCCGGATCAACCGTGTTCAGGAGCTGATGAAAACGGGCAGAATAAAAGAGCAGAGCAGTGCGGCCTTCTCCACTTCGGGACGGCGCCTGGGCAAGAAAATACTCAATCTTAAAAATCTCTACTTCGCCTACGGGGACACTCCCATAGTAAATAACTTCTCCTACACCTTCAAGGGCGGCGAGAAAATCGGCCTTATCGGTGATAACGGAGTAGGAAAAACAACCTTTACCAGTCTTCTGACCGGCCGGTTGCAGCCACAGTCGGGCACGGTTGACCGCGGCATGAATACCCAAACAGCAGTGTTCTCGCAAAACTCTCATGATCTTCCCCAGCACACACCTGTGATCAAGTACATTAAGGACATTGCGGAATTCATTGAGATAAACGGAGAAAAGGTATCAGCTTCGGCGCTGTTGGAACAGTTTTTGTTTTCCAAAAAAGATCAGTATAAAAAAATCGACACTCTTTCGGGAGGTGAGAAACGGCGGCTGCAGCTGATTTCCGTACTTATCACCAATCCCAATTTCCTGATTCTCGATGAACCGACAAATGATCTGGATATTGAAACCCTTGAAATTCTGGAGGATTTTCTCAACAAGTTCCAGGGAGTTCTTCTTATCATTTCCCATGACCGTTCTTTTATTGATACGGTCTGCGACTACCTGTTTGTAATGCCCGGCAAAGGAGAAATATTCGGATTTCCCGCGGCATATTCGGATTACCTCATCTGGCAGAAAGAGGAGGAACGCCGCCGAAAGAGGGAAACTCCCGCCCCGGTCAGATCCCGGCGAAGCACACATAAAAAGAAAAACCAGAAACTGTCCTACAAAGAAAAGCGGGAACTGGAATCACTTATGGAGGAAATTGACACCCTCGAGCAGGAACAGTCGAATCTGGAGGAAGCCTTCGGTGCACCGCAGGAAGAGGATCTGAAAAAACTGCAGCTGCGCTACGATGATGTGCGCACAGAACTTGCTGAAAAAATGTCCCGCTGGGAAGAGCTGTCACAACGGGACATGTAATCAGATCAATTCAAGTTCCTGCAGTTTCTCAATAACCTTGGCTTCATCTACGGGTTTTACGATATACCCTTCGCACTGGTTTTTGAAAGCGCTCAGAATGTTATGTTTATCATCAAGGGCAGTTGTCATTACAATGGGAGTGGTTTTCTGCGGAGCAATACGGTGTTTCTTTTCCAGATCGCGAAACTCCTTCAGCAGGGTCTGCCCATCCTTGTCGGGAAGCATGATATCAAGAAATATCAGGGTGTATTTATCCCCTTCCTCAATGGACCGCCGAAACGCTCCCACCGCCTCATTACCGTTGACCGCCACATCGGCATGGCCATACTCACCAAGAATATTTACCAGAATACTTCTGCAGAAAAAATCGTCCTCAACTACCAGGAAACGCATAGGCAACTCCGTCTACTGTTGATATGTACTGTAAGGATACCCATTTATTACGGCCGGTGCAACTATTTTTTCTCTTTTACGGAAAAACGATCAGGATCATCAAAAAGAACGGAACACTGTGCACATTGATAGCTTTCCACGGTTATATCGCCAATATCCCGGGAATAATTGCCCGTAAACGAATGGGCTCCGCAGAGAGGACAGGTGAACCTCCTGTCTTCCCGCTGGTCATCTTCTGTCTGCAGAGGCTCACGATTTTGGGAAAAACGCTGGGGTTCCCGAAAAAGGATGGAACATTGTGTACATTCATAGGCAATAAAACGAAAATTCTTTTCCCCCCGCATGTAATGAGCCTCATAATCGGTATTGGAACAGACCGGACATTCAAAATGATCAACGGGATGCTCTCCGTCCGGATGCATGAGCCCTTCAAAAAGTGCATCTGAATCATTCTGAGCCGGAGTAGCAGACTTTTCAGAAACAGGTGCGGCTCCTGGGGAAGAAGAATCTTCCCGGAGATCCTCCCCGGCCGAGCTTTCTATCAGATCATCCAGAAAAGACTCATCCAGCTCTTCTGTTTCAGACTCATCGGACGACTGTTCTGATGAAGATTCCGAAGATGCTGTATGACGGGAGTTCACCAAAGCACTGAGCTCATCGAAGAGATTCTCAAACTCCTCCGGTGAAAGGTTGTCCTTTGCCATAGCCGCAGCCCCGTTGAAAAAATGGTTTCCCGTACAGGATATAATACTCACGCCTGAATTCAAGGAGAAAAGAACTCATCCCGCAAGAGTTTTTTATTATTTAGTATTGAACCCACCGTACCCATTACGTATATTATGGCCGTCTTTGACAAAATATGAGAATTAAATGAGCCAGTAGCTCAGCTGGTAGAGCAACGCCCTTTTAAGGCGTGGGTCCAAGGTTCGATCCCTTGTTGGCTCATTTTTAATGTACAGAATATATGAGCCAGTAGCTCAGCTGGTAGAGCAACGCCCTTTTAAGGCGTGGGTCCAAGGTTCGATCCCTTGTTGGCTCATTTCTCCTTTCAAACTCCTGTTCCGGCAGGAGTTTTTTTATAGCATGCAAAGGAGCACGTCGTGAATACCGCCCCCACCTCTCTCGATTTCGCCCCGATCAAAACGCTTCTTTCAGAACATACAACAGTGGAATGCGCCGGAATCTGCCCCGGAGCCGACACATTTCTGACAGCAGATATATCCCGACAGTATTCAACAATACTCTACATTGCCGCCGGAGAAAAAGACGCCCGCCGCCTCAGCGATGAGCTGTCCGAACGAACGGACCGGCCGGTGCATCTCTTTCCCGCCGCCTACAGCATCCCCTACAACATGAAACCGGTTTTCGGACCGACCCGGGAAAAACGCCTGAAGACCCTTTCATCTCTGCTGCACCGGACGGAGGGAATCATTATCACCACGGCTGCGGCTCTTTACGAGGGCACCATTCCGCCCCGTGAACTTATGAGCAACACCATCAGGATCGCTCTGGATGACGATATTCCCCTGGAGAAACTTGAATCCTGGCTCAGTGAGAACGGCTTCACCCGGGAAACCACAGTGCATGAGCCGGGCCAATTTGCTCTGCGCGGCGGTATTGTCGATATCTACCCCCTGGGCATGGACAACCCTGTGCGCATTGAGTTCTGGGGAGATACAGTGGAATCAATCCGGGAATTCGACATATTCCGGCAGACTTCCGTGGAGGCACACGGCGAAATCGCCATTCTCCCCATGCAGGAATTTCTCTTTGATGATGAACGCATCCAGCAGGCATTGGAACGGGTGGAGGCCTTCAGCCGCCGCGAAAATATTCCCGCCAAATATACGGAAGCTCTGGAACATGACTGGATCAATGCAGACCGGCGGCGGGCTCTGGCATGGTTCATCCACTGGTTCGACCGGGAGAACGCCTCTCTCTTTGACTATCTGCCTGCATCAACTCTTATTATGGACGATGATTACCTTTCACCGCAGGATCGGCGTGACCGCATTCTCCAAAACCACCGCAGCCATATCACGCGGGTTCCCGATTCCATGGCGCCCTTTGTGACCCCGCCGGAACAGGTCGTTCTGCCCCTACAGAGTGTCACGGCCCTCCGGGAGAACTGTACGACCCTCCTGATGAAACGCAGTGCTCCCCACAGCGCGGCACGGCACCATTTCGACTTTGTCCCGCAGCCCTCCTTTCGCGGAGACCTCGCCCTGTTTCGCAACGATATCGCCCGTAAGACGGCAGAAAACTATGATGTACGCATTTTTACGGAAACAGAACAGCAGAAAAACCGCCTTGTCCAGCATCTGGGTGAAGACTTCGGGGGCGCAATTATTCCCCGGTATCTGCAGAAGGGCTTCTTTTCAGAGCGTTTTAAAACAGCCTGCTACAGCGAAGGAGAACTCTTCAGCCGCCTGACGCGCAAACAGACGGGGCAAAGCGGAAAAAACACCGCCCCCATCCTCAGTTACGAAAGCCTGAATCCCGGTGACGTCGTTGTCCATATTGATCACGGCATTGCTCTCTTTCGGGGGATCACCCCCATCAAAGCGGGAGAACTGACAACGGACTGCATGATCCTTGAGTACAAAAACCGGGCAACCATCCACGTGCCGGTCACGGATTTTCACAAGGTACAGAAATACATCGGCAGCCGTGACGGCGCTGCACCGGCCCTTTCCACCCTGGGCAGCTCCTCGTGGAAACGCAAAAAAGAACGCACCCGGCGCAATCTGCAGGAGATGGCGGGTAAACTGATTCGCCTCTACGCCCTGCGTGAGTACCGCGAAGGAGTGCGTCTCGGCGAAGACACGGACTGGCAGAACACCTTCGAGGAATCCTTTCTGTACACACCGACCCCGGATCAGGACACGGCAGTGGCGGCAATCAAGAACGATCTGGAGTCGGCCCGCCCCATGGACCGCCTTGTCTGCGGTGATGTGGGATTCGGCAAGACGGAAGTGGCCATGCGCGCCGCCTTTAAAGCGGTCATGGACGGCTATCAGGTGGCGGTTCTTGCCCCGACAACGGTGCTTGCGGCACAGCACAGCGAAACGTTCCGTGAACGCATGCACGACTTTCCCGTCCGCATCGCCCTGCTCAGCCGTCTCAATTCCGGGGCGGCAGTGCGCAGAACCCGGGATGATCTGGCCGAAGGAAGGATCAATATTCTCATCGGCACGCATAAGATCCTTTCAAAAAGCCTGAAATATGAAAATCTCGGTCTGATCATTATCGATGAGGAACAGCGCTTCGGGGTAAAGCAAAAGGAGCATTTTACGCAGTTGCGCAGCAGTATTAATGTTCTCTCCATGAGCGCAACGCCCATCCCCCGCACCCTGCACATGTCCATGGCGGGTATTCGCGATCTTTCCCTGATCAATACTCCTCCGCGCAACCGTCTGCCCGTGGAGACCACCGTCACCGAACGCAACGATGAAATTCTCAAAGGCTCCATCGAGGACGAACTGGACCGGGGCGGGCAGGTCTTTGTGGTGCTCAACCGTATTCAGGGGCTTGCAGATCTCAATCAGCGCATTCTTCAGTTGGTGCCCACGGCGCGCATCGGTCTGGCCCACGGCCAGATGGACGGCGAAGAGGTGGAAGAGATCATGACCCGCTTTACACACGGTGAACTGGATGTGCTGCTTTCCACGGCAATCATTGAAAACGGCATCGATATCCCCAATGCCAACACGATTATTGTGGAAGAAGCCGACCGCATGGGGTTGTCCCAGCTCTATCAGTTGCGCGGCCGCGTGGGCAGATCGGACCTGCAGGGCTATGCCTACTTCTTTGTTCGCGACTTTGCACGCCTCAAAGAGGATTCACTCCAGCGACTCAAAGCCCTGGAACAATTTACTGATCTGGGCTCGGGCTTTCAGCTTGCCATGCGTGATCTCGAACTGCGCGGGGCGGGAAACCTTCTGGGAACGGATCAGTCCGGCTCCATTGCCGCCGTGGGCTTTGAGCTCTACTGTCAGCTTCTGAAAGAGGAGATCAATAAACTGCGCGACACCACAGCGGATTACACCGCCCGGGAAACGGAGCTGAAGCTGGGCCTGAACGGTCATTTTCCGCCGGAATACATTCGTGAAGGCAATCTGCGTATTATCATGTATCAGCGAACCACAGGATGCACAAACCTTAAAGAGATCACGGCTCTGGAAAAGGAAATCGCCGACCGCTTCGGCCCCCTCCCCGATGCAGTGACCGAGCTTCTGCTTACCATGGAGATTAAAATCCGGGCGCGCCATTTTTATATCTCCCGTATCGAGCAGAAGGAAAAGAAGCTGATCTTCACCCTTGCCGGCGAAAGCAGCCGCGTGCAGGAGAGTGCCGCACGGTTTTCCGCCCTCGATCCGGACCTTTTTCATCTGCGCGGACATGAAGACAGTCTCCTTGTGGAAACCATGGTGGATGCAAACAACCGCCTGGATACCTCCCGGACGGTGCGCAATATTCTCAAAAAAATGCTCTACACCAAGGTCAAGGCCGGGTAAGGAACATCCCATATCCATACCTCCGCATCGATCCGCCCACCAGGCCAAGCGGACACGATACTCCGCAGAACCCCAACCTCCCGAAGGAAAAAGGACTGCCCATACAAGCAGTCCCTTTATGCAGTTTACCGGCAACCCTGCCTACCCGATAGCGTCACTCCCCTCTTCACCGGTGCGAATACGGATACAGCGCGGAAGGTCTGTAATAAATATTTTTCCGTCACCGATACTCCCCGTGCGGGCACCGTCTATAATAGCGTTCACCGTGGGATCAACGTAGTCGTCATTCACGGCAATCTCCAGACGCACCTTCTTCAGAAGGTTCACCTCCACCTTTGTTCCGCGATAATGCTCCGTGTATCCCCCCTGCTGACCGGCACCGATTACATTGGAAACGGTCATCTTCTGAATATCCGCAGCAAAGAGCGCATCCTTTACATCGGGAAGTCTGTTGGGCTGAATTATGGCTGTTATCATTTTCATTATCAGTACTCCTTAGTTCTCAGTTGTAAAAATCTGAAATCCACTATACCCTTCCATACCCATTTCGCCGAGGTCCAGTCCGCCAATCTCCTCTTCGCGGCTCACCCGGATACCGATGGTCCTGTCCAGAATTTTCCAAAGCAGCAGGGAGAGCAGAAATACCGTCCCGCCAATGGCGGCAATCCCCAAAAGCTGAACGCCCAAAAGGGAGAGCCCGCCGCCGTAAAACAGTCCCGCCTCTCCGTCAAAGAGGCGTGGAGCTGCAAAAAGGCCCACGGCGATGGTTCCCCACATTCCATTAACCAGATGAACCGCAAGGGCACCGACGGGGTCATCGAGTTTCATTTTGTCAAAGAAGGACACCGCCCACACAACCAGCAGCCCGGCAACAAAACCGATACCAATGGATGCGCCGGGCGTCACCACAGCACAGGGAGCGGTAATGGCCACAAGTCCCGCGAGAGCTCCATTGATGATCATTGAAAGATCCACTTTTCCATGTCGTCCATACTCCAGCAGAAGTGCTCCCACTATCCCGGCACACGATGCCAGGGCTGTGGTCAGGGCAATACGGGGAACAGCGTCGGTAAAGGCAAGTTCACTTCCCGGGTTGAAGCCAAACCATCCAAACCAGAGAATGAAACCACCCAGGGTGGCCAGGGGAATCGAATGTCCCATAATCGCCCGCGGGGTTCCATCGGGAGCGTATTTACCGATACGGGGACCGAGAACAATTACCCCGGCAAGGGCTGCCCAGCCGCCCACGGAGTGAACCACAGTGGAACCGGCAAAATCGTGAAAGCCCAGACTGTCAAGCCAGCCGCCTCCCCATACCCAGTGACCGCCCATGGGGTAGATTACGGCAATAAGAACAGCGGTAAATATCAGATAGGTATGAAATTTAATCCGTTCTGCCACGGCACCGGAAATTATTGATCCCCCTGCAGCTGCAAAGGCTGCCTGAAAAAAGAAGAATGCCAGCACGGGAAGATTTCCCGCGGGACTTACCGTGGACTCTCCCACCATAAATGACGTAAGTCCGATAAAGGTCGTTCCTTCACCAAACATAAATCCGAATCCCACTGCCCAGAAAGAGAGCAGGGCAATGGCAAAGACCGTAAAATTCTTTCCCAGAATATTTACGACATTCTTTGCACGGCAAAATCCTGATTCCACCAGGGCAAATCCGGCATTCATAAAGAACACCATGAAGGCGGCCACCATGACCCACAGGGTATCAAGCAGATTAATTTCACTTCCGTCCCCTGCAGCAGCCGTGGTAATTCCACCCATGAGCAGGAACAGAGCAAGTACGTTTCGCATTTCCTTTTCTCCTCGAATCAGTTAAACTTCGATCGAGGTAAAGCACACACCGTGCCAATATGGCAAGCCCAGATATCAGGTTGTTTACATCCAAATACGACACAAACATGTATTCTTTTACATAAACGGATCAATATTGTATCAAAAAAACAGCAATCAGCTTCGGCATAATTACCACTGACCCTGGTAAAAAATCGTGTAAAAGTATCGCAAAAGAATGAAAGAGGACGTATTTTGTGATACATTTTTATAACGCAGATACCTCTGACTTCAATAAAGGATAAAAAATGAAAGACATACCGAAAATAAAACTTTTCTCCGACGGCGGTGCCCGACCCAATCCCGGCCCCGGAGGATTTGGAACCATACTTCGCTGCGGAGCATACGAAAAGGAATTTTCTCAGGGCTATCAAAAAACCACCAATAACCGGATGGAGTTGATGGGAGCCATCACGGGCCTGGAAAAACTCAAAAAG
>JBNJDQ010000066.1:0-12544 GCA_051745065.1 Fibrobacterota bacterium | reverse complement strand
CTCGGCGCTGCGTGACGGCAATCTTGGTGTGGTACACTCTCTGTTCATTCGGGAACACGGGTTGTTGATGTAAATACAGAAAGTTATCGCGGTGACCTTATCTTCACAGCCGGCTCTTCGGGCCTTCGCTGCATTAACCGTCTCCCCGTCGAGGAGTATCTTAAAGGGGTGGTTCCTCTGGAAATCGGACGGCGAAGCATTACCGAACTTTCCGCCATGAAAGCCCAGGCAGTGGCGGCCCGCACCTATACATATCGAAAAATGGCTGAACGCCGCGATTGGGAATACGATCTGTATCCCTCGGTGCAGGACCAGGTCTACCGGGGTGTCAGTGCGGAGTATCGCGGGACCAACCTTGCCGTAGAGGAAACTGCCCGTGAAGTCCTTGTCCACGGAGATACTCTGGTTGAAGCGTATTATCATTCAACCTGTGGCGGAAGCACGGCCGGAGTGGATCAGGTCTGGTCAGGGGCCGCGCGTTCCTATCTGCAGCCCGTTTCAGATGCCCGTCCCAGCGGTATCTCCTGGTGTGCGTCTTCATCAAAATATACCTGGGCCGTCACCTGGGAGCGTAAAGAGCTGGAGCGGATTATTCAGAAAGAAAGCCGTGCTCTTTCAGCTGTCCCGGCCTTTGAAGGTGCTCTTCGGGAGATTGAAATTCTGTCACAAACCCCCTCGGGGCGTGTGGCACAATGCCGCGTTACCTCGGACCTGGGCTCATGGGTGTACGGCGGAGATCGAATCCGCTATATTCTGCGGCGTCCCGGGCCGGACAGGGGCCTTTTGTTCAGTGCCCGCTTTTCCCTGCATGTTCAGGGTAGTCGCATAACAGCGCAGGGGCGTGGATACGGCCACGGTATCGGGCTGTGTCAGATGGGGGCAATCGGCCGGGCACGCGCCGGGCAACGGTACCGGGAAATCCTGCGGGCGTACTACAGGGGAGCAAAAATTAAAAAAATGGAAGAGTATGATTTTTAATTGTATTATATTTCAACAGATTGTTTCATTGTAACTGTGGATTGTGGGTCTTGACATGAATACACCAGAGCCGTCTTTCAAAAAGTACAGCTATGTTCTCAATAACTCGCGGCCGCAGATCGGTCTTCTTATAGAGAGTATGTCCGGTTCCTATCAGTCCGGTATCTGGCCCGGAATTCTTGAGGTTGCCCGGGAGCATGATCTTAATGTGATCTGTTTTACCGGGGGTGCTCTGATGAAATCCCCTGATGATCCCTGGGAGAAGGAGCGTAATGTTCTCTACGATATTGCGGAGAAGAGTGATCTGGACGGGCTCCTGATATCGGGAACTCTCTGCAGTTATATTTCGGAGCAGGAGATTCGCCGCTTTGTTGAGCGTTTTTCCCATCTTCCCGTGGTAAGTCTGCTACCCCTTTCGCCCAAAATACCATCAGTTTCGGTAAACAATCGTACCGGCATGGAAGAGCTGGTGAAACATTTGGCCGAGATGCATGATAACAAGCGCTACGCCTTTATTAAAGGCCCCGTGGGTAACCCCGAAGCAGATGAACGGCTCTCTCTGCTCTCCACATGTCTGAAGGAATACGGCCTTCAGATCGATGAAGGGGATAAGGCGCCGGGGGATTTTACCCGGGAGTCAGGAAAGCGGGGGATTCGCAGATTTCTGGAAAACGGAAACGGCGGGATTCTCTACGATGTCATCGTCTGTGCTGATGACGAAACCGCCTATGGAGCCATTGAGGAGCTGCGCCGCAACGGGATCAGTGTTCCCGAGGATGTTGCCGTGGTCGGCTTTGATGATGAAGATGAGAGTTCCTACATAACACCGCCTCTGACAACGATCCGTCAGCCCTTTCATGAGCTTGGCCGCCGGGCCTGTGAACTTCTGGTTTCCCGTATGCGCAGTGAGGAGGTTCCCACGGAGAGTCTTCTTGATGCGAAGCTGATTGTCCGCCAGTCCTGCGGATGTTTTGAGCATTCCTTAAAACGGGCCTTTATTAAAAAAGCACTGATTGAATCGGTC
Organism: Fibrobacterota bacterium; assembly: GCA_051745065.1. Taxonomy (GTDB): domain Bacteria; phylum Fibrobacterota; class Chitinivibrionia; order Chitinivibrionales; family Chitinivibrionaceae; genus Chitinivibrio. The sequence goes on along the minus strand of JBNJDQ010000066.1, from coordinate 10,542 downwards.
TCCGCCCGGCACGAAATAAAAGAGGACACCCTTTTTAAATATGTCATACGCAAGGTTGCCCATTCATACGAGTCCCTGGTAGAGCATAATCCCGGTATTGAATCGGTCATTCCCGCTTTTTGCACAGATGTCAATACGCAGAAAAGCGACGTGTTTCTTCAGGAATTCGACCGGGTGGGCCGTGCGGATATTCTGCGCGGCAGCAATCTTACCGGCTGGAAAAAGGTGTTTTCATCTCTGTGGCATTTCTCTCTTTCCAGCCTGGACCGGGAAACATTTTCTTTTGCCGATGCACTCCTGCACCGTGCCCGGGTCATCCGCAGTAATCTTATTCTGCGGGCGCAGGGGTATCGCCGGATTCAGGCCCAGCGTGAATATGCCCATACCCACGAGATCGGTGAGCAGATTGCCAATACCGTGGACCTGGAGCGGTTACTCAACCTTGTGTCCGAATCCTTTCCGGAGCTGGGGCTGCGTAACTTTTTTGTTACTTTCTACAATGATCCCGATGCACCTCTTGATACCTCACGCCTTGCCGTCAGTGTGAATGACGCAATGATTGAGACAATTTCCACGGATCGAAATATCACCTTTAAAACGCCCCGGATCCTTCCACCGGGAGTGATCTCTTCAAACCGGGCGCATACGATAATATCAGAACCTCTGTATTTTCATAACGAGCTTTTCGGCGTGATTTACTTCCTTGTGGATACGGACAGCTATGATGAAAATATTTTTGAGGTTCTCGGCAATTACTTCAGTACGGCCCTGCACACACGCTACCTGATTGAGCGGGTGCAGAATCAGGCCGATCGCCTGCAGGAGCAGAATACGGAACTGCAGAAACTGCGTGAGAAAGAGAAGGAGCATCTGGACTCCATCAAAACGGAGCTTGAGATCGGCCGGCGGATACAGCGCAGTTTTCTCCCGCAGGAGATTTACAATCCCCCGGGATACAGTATCGATATTTTCTTTCGCCCGGCCCGTGAAGTATCCGGTGATTTTTACGATGTAGTTCGGATTGATGACAACCGTGTTGGCCTGATTATTGCCGATGTAAGCGGCAAAGATGTTGGGGCGGCTCTTTTTATGTCCATTGTGAAAACCCTTCTGCGCGTTTTCGGTCTGCAGGCATCCAAAGAGGGGAAATCTCCCCTGGAGACAGTGAGCATTGTGAACGATTATGTCATCGAGGAACATCAGCAGCCCCATGGGCGCTGTATGTTTGCCACTATGTTTTACGGCATCCTCGACTGCCGGACCGGAAAGCTTGATTACGTGAATGCGGGACATAATTCGCCCCTCATTGTCAGCCCCGACGGAACAATTCTTGATGAGCTGAAGACTGCAGCTCCGGCGATTGGTCTGGCACCGAATATGGATTTTCCCATCCGCACTGTTCAGCTTGGTCACGGTGACTTTCTCTTTTCCTACACCGATGGTGTGACCGAAGCTCAGGACAGCGAGGGTAACTTTTTTACGCTCAAACGGGTTACAGAGCTTCTTGACAATCGCGATATTCACGATGCCTCGGGGCCGCTGAAGGCGGTGCAGGAATCTCTGGATCGTTTTATTCGCGGGGCTGTTCCCTTTGATGATATCACCATGGTTGGTCTGTACCGGGAGTAATCTGTATGAAACGATATATCTTTCGTGTAACCGGTCGGGTCCAGGGGGTCGGCTTTCGCTTCAGTGCGCAGCATACCGCCCGTACTCTTGATCTTGCGGGGTTTATAAAGAACGATCCCACGGGAAGTGTCAGCGGTGAAGCGGAAGGTGCTCCGGATCATGTTGACGCTTTCCTGAACTGGCTGCGACGGGGGCCTTCCACGGCTCGTGTTGATGATCTGGACTGGCATGAAACGGCTCCCCGCGGCACAGCTGCCCGATACCCCTTTGAGATAGATTCCTGATGGCAAAAAAAGGCCTTTCCTACGTTTGCACAGAGTGCGGTGAAAACCTCATTAAGTGGATGGGGCGCTGTCCCTCGTGCGGGGCTTTTAATACAGTGAAAGAGTACCGTGCGCCACGGAGTAAAAAGACATCGGGACGACGCGGAACCTTTCAGGCTGATTCCCCCGGCCACGGTGAGCTGAAAAAACTCCGGGATTATTCCCGTGAAGAACCGCTTAAGCGTCTCACCACGGGCTTTCCCGAAGTTGATACGGTCCTGGGCGGTGGCATTGTACCCGGCGAGATCTGTCTCATCGGGGGCAATCCGGGAATCGGGAAATCCACTCTGCTTCTGCAGATCGCGGCGCATCTTTCCCGGGCGGGCCGCAAGGTTCTCTATGTTTCCGGCGAAGAATCGCTTGAGCAGATTTCCCTGCGCGCACGCCGGGTTCATGCCCTTGAATGCGATATGGACGTCCTTGCTGAGACCTCCACGGACCGTGTTATCGATCTTATGCGGTCAGAGCGGCCGGATTTTCTTATTGTTGATTCCGTGCAGACCCTGTATCTTGATGATATTGCCTCCGCTCCGGGATCGGTCAGTCAGGTGCGTGAATCCACAGCGCTTTTAACACGCTCTGCCAAGGATTACGGTGTGTCGGTCTTTATTATCGGCCATGTCACCAAGGAGGGGACCATTGCCGGGCCGCGGATTCTGGAGCATATGGTGGATGCTGTACTCAGTTTTGAAGGGGACAGTAATTATTCCTACCGTTTGCTGCGCGGCATAAAGAACCGCTTCGGTCCATCCGGAGAGATTGCTCTGCTCGGCATGGAAGCACAGGGCCTGACGGAACTGGCGCAGGGAGCAAAATTCTTTATCAATCAGGCCTCCCTGGAAAAGCCCGGAACAGCTGTCGTTCCTGTGCTGGAGGGAAGCCGTGTGCTTATGGTTGAGGTGCAGGCGTTGGTGACGGAAAGCTACTTCGGACTGCCCCAGCGGGTTGCTGCGGGGGTGAATCAAAAGAAGCTGGCCCTGATTGTGGCAGTTCTGGAGAAGTACGCCGGAATTTCTCTGGGCGGGTACGATATATTTGCCAATATCACGGGGGGATTCAATATCAATGAACCGGCGGTGGATCTTGCTCTTGCAGCTGCTCTTGTCAGTTCCTTCCGCAACACTCCCGTACCCGGGGATATTTCCTTTGTGGGAGAGCTGGGGCTCAGCGGGGAACTGCGGACTGTTGCAGATATGGATAAACGCCTGAAGGAAGCCGCAGCTCTGGGATTCACCCGGGTTGTCTGCCCGCCCCTGACACAGAAAAAGGGATCCACCGCCCGCGGGGATGAGCGCATTCCCTGCCGGGATATTCGTGATGTTGTGGACCGTATTCTCTGAATTACTGTTTTTACCCGGATCTTTCTTTTTCAGTGTGAATGTACAATCATGCTGCATCTATGCTGAATGCAATGGACATTAAAAAAGCCCTGCCCTCGTGGGAGCAGAGCCTTTGACTGAATTCTGCGGGCCCTGAGAAAACTATTCTTTGTTGACGATCAATCCGGAGCGTATCTGAAGAGAAAAGCCCAGGTCGTCGGCGTTATTTCCCTGAGGATCGGCAAAGACACCTGCCATAATCCGTACAAGTTCACCAACGTGTTTGGTGGTGGAGAGACTCCAGAGAAAATCCTGCTCTCCATCCACTTCAAATTCAGCGATCACATTGTCGATTTTGTCCCCTGCGGGGAGAATAACTCCGGCGGTAACCGGTATGTCGTACTCGTCCACATCCTCGGGGCGGTTGTGGATCCCCAGTTCCATAAAGGGTTTGAAGTCATCTTTGATGGTGTAGGAACTGATGAATGAGAAGCGGTGCATCATATCTGCATTTTGATCACTGCTGTTAATATTGTCAAAAAGATTTGCCCGGTAGCCAAGACGCAGATTGAGCTTTTCACGAATCATAAAATCCTCCACAAGGCGCAGATACCCCGTGTTGAGGTGTTTGTCCCCGGCTATGAGCATGGCACTGGTGGATATCTTTACATCCCCCCGGCCGTATTCCGTGCTGAATTCTGTTGCGTTGTGGATAGTCCCGCGGGAGTCGAAGGTTCCTCCTGTTCCCTGGTCAATATAGTTACCGTAGTTGAAGCCGTTGTTTTCGATCGTCAGCCAGCGCCCGGCCTTGAGTGCCACGGCTCCCATGTTATACTTCACCCATGCATCAAAAACCTGCATCTTGGAGGTGTTCATCTCACCATCGGCCTTGATATCATTTGACTCATCATCAAAGGAGAAGTCGGTCTTGAAGTCATACCCGTAGCCTGCCGGATAGAGGCGCAGGTACAAACCGGAACTGAGCTTATCCCTGTAGGAATAGGACATAACAAAGTTGATCCGCCCGTAGAATTCTTCCAGATTATTACTGTCCACACGGGAGGCATTGCCGAAATACTTACATCCGTAGAGATCAATTGTCGGTGAAATGCTGATCTCACCGGGAAGGTCTTTACCGAGAATTCCTGTGCTCAGAGACAGGAGTATAAACAGAACTGAAAAGAAATACTTCATGGCGATATCCTTATGTTGAATACATATTGAACAGTATGAGTATATCTGTTTTTTCCGTCACTGCAAGAACTAATTAAAGGGCATTCCCAGAAAAACATGAATCGTCGGCAGGGCGGCGCTTTTATGACTGTTATGGGTGAGGGGAGCGGCAATATCTGCAGATGCAGAAAGGTTGAGGTTTGCAAAGATAATGCGCACTCCCGCACCGGCGCCGGCCCCGTAGCGATAGGTTCCCGGTTTTTGCGGCGTTTTGATATTTTCAAAGAGGGCGCCGCCGTTATAGAAAAGGGCGCCGTCAATTTCCAGTTTGAGGGATTTCAGTTCACGGCGCAGCTGTGCAAGGCGCGGAAAATGCAGGGTGATATCATCAATGAGCGCCCAGCGATACTCCATGCCGTGAATCAGGCGGTTTTCAGCTTTAATATCTGTTCCGAGAAAACCGCCCTCAAAGCCCCGCAGAGTTGTGTGTGAGCCAAGGTAATACTTGTTGTAGGGATTTTGGCGGCCCCGAATGGTTAAATCCCATGCGGTATAGTTGATCAGGCGATCCCGATTTGCCGTGGGCAGGGGAATAAAAAGAGCCACGCCGAGAGAACTTTCCAGATACGTGTACTGTGCGGATCCGGCACGGCTGCTCCCCTCCCGATAGGGCAGAATGAAATTGCTTTTCAGAGCGGCCCGGCTTTTCACGGCCCGTACGGGATTGATTCCTCCTTCGCCGCGGCTGTCTGTTACGCTCAGCTCAGCAATGATTTCAGAAAATTCGTTGGTCTCCAACGGGGTTTTCGGCTCATAGTAATTGTATTCATGGATGAGAGCTGTTCGCAGGAGAGTTTCTTCGTTGAACTGCCGGTAGAGTCCCGCCCGGGTTCGAATGTAGCGCCGGCTGTCCCAGAACTGTTGCTGTGCATAATTAAAACCGGCCCGCGATGAGATGAGAGCATACCGGTCGTGGGGGTAATCGTTGATCTGCCAGTTGAGCTCCAGAAATCGTGAAAAGAAGAGTTTGGTGCGGATTTCTGCACGATGGAGGCGGTTAAAGAGATTGGTGTTTTCGGCGCCGAGTACCCCCACGGGAATGGGGATTTTCAGGGTGTCACGCTGCTTGATCCGAACAAAGGCGCCGCCGAAATCCGAGATCTGGTATGTGGGAATGAGATCCAGGATGATGCGAATATCCACCAGACTGTCATTGATGGGGATTCGCTCTATCTGATACGCCTGGATCTGCGGTACTTTTGCCAGACGCGCAGCCAGAGAGTCGTGATATTCCCGGCCCGGACGGATTCCCGTGATTCGCCTGATAACCTGTGTATTGACGTCATCTCCGGAAACAAGAAGGTTGCGAACCTTTTGGGCACGGCAGAGAGAGCACGTCAGCAGGAGAGTGACCAATACGGGTATTGTCTTTGTCATCACGTTACCATATAAAGAGAGGGTAAAAGCCGGTAAGCCGGATTCTGTTCAGTCCTGCGACTGGATAGCCATTTATCTGCGCAACCCACCTGAGAGCGAATCGGGACGAACAGCCCCGTCCCCGAAGGGAGCTCTCTGCTTGGTCTTGCACCGGGCAGGGTTTGCCGGTGGAGGGTCTTACTCCTCCCTTTCAAACTGACCCCGACAAAGTCAGGGCCGACTTCTTTCTGCGGCACTTTCCGTGGCCAAAGCCCCCGGGTCTTCTCCCGGTACCCTGTTCTCTGGTGTCCGGACTTTCCTCACCGCCGAAGCGGTGCAGCTATCAGGCTTTTACCCGTTATAACCTGTCTAATATACTTATTCAGATCCGTTTTAACAATACTTCTTTCACCTCTTCCCTGCACAGAATAGCTTTTGTAAAGGCGTGACAGGTGTTTCACTGCTGTGGGCGTTACGTGTATACGGTTCTGAAATACTTCGGAAGTCTTCCCGTAACACAGAATATGCAGGAATAGAACAGGGGCAAAACAGCACTCTAACAGAGATGGCGTATCTTTTGAATACATCTTTCCAAAAGGAGTTTCCTATGTACACGTATTTTGAACAGATCAGGCGGCTCATGCTGCTGACCGGAACTGTACTGGCAGTTCTGAACACTTCCGCCGGTGCTCTTACTGTGGAGCGTGCCTTTTCCTGGCATTCGGGGGTTTTCGATGAGAGCGCCACGGAGATTATCGACTTTGACAGCCGCTCGCAGCGTATCTTCAGTGTCAATGCCGATGCGGGACAGGTGGAAATCCTGGCTCTCCATGCGGACTCCCTGGAGCATCTCTCTGCTTTGGATATGAGTGACTACGGTGACGGGGTAAACTCCCTTGCTGTCTCGCGCAGCCTGCTTGCCGTTGCCGTGGAAGCGGAAAAGACGGGGGAACGCGGATCCATTGAGGTTTTCAGTATTGCCGATCCTGCGGCGGAACCGGTTCACCTGAAAAGCTTTCCCGCCGGGTATCTTCCGGATATGGTCACCTTTACTCACGGAGGAAGTCATATCCTTGCGGCAAACGAAGGTGAGCCCGCTGAGGATTACTCCATCGATCCCGTGGGTTCGGTGACCCTCATTGATCTGCGCGGCGGCGTGCAAAACGCCCAGGCTCAGGAGGTGCTCTTTGATTCCTTTAACGAGAGCAAGGCAGAACTGCAGGAGTCCGGTGTACGCATTTTCGGGGGTGTCAAGGAGATTGCTCTGACCGGCTACGATGCTTCTGCCGGCACCATTACCTGCGATGCCGATCTCTCCACCGATTGGGAGGCACTGTATGCAGTTCTTGCCTATACCAAACTGGATGACGGTGAAACCGAAGATGATGAAGAGAAGTACCGTATTGTGGAAGTGAATGCAGCGGAGAGCACCATCGTTCTTTCAGATAAGCTGGATTCGGATATCAACGGGGTAAAATCCCTGTATATTGCAGACAAAAGCAGTTCTGTTGCACAGGATCTTGAGCCCGAGTACATTACGGTCTCCGCCGATGATCGTGAAGCGCTTATTGCTCTGCAGGAGAACAATGCCTTTGCCGTGCTGGATATCGAAGAAGCGACCTTCACGGCGATTAAACCTCTGGGGTATAAAGACCACAGCCGGGACGGGATGGGCCTGGATGCCAGCGAGGACGAAGATGCTGTAACAATTCAGGCGGAACCGCTCATGGGTATGTATCAGCCCGATGCGATCTGTACCTTTGTTCATGCGGGGACAACGTACTACCTCTCTGCCAACGAAGGTGATGCCCGGGAATACGATGTTTTCGAGGAGGAGTGGAAAATCAAGGATCTTGTTCTTGATCCGGCCACTTTCCCCACCGCTGATGCTCTGCAGAAGAAATCCCGTCTGGGTGGACTGAAAATAACCAATACTCTCGGCGACACGGACGGGGACGGCGATATGGATCAGCTCTATGTCTACGGGGCACGCTCCTTCAGTGTATGGAGCGACTCGGCTACCCTGATCTGGGACAGCGGCGACGACTTTGAACAGATTACGGCTGACTCTCTTCCCAAAAATTTCAATTCCGATAACGACGAACACTCCTTTGACAGCCGTTCCGGCAACAAAGGGCCGGAACCGGAGGCCGTCACCACGGGGATTGTCAACGGTACGCCCTACGCCTTCATCGGCCTGGAACGGGTCGGCGGGGTAATGATCTACGATCTGAGCACGCCGGAAAAGCCGACCTTTGTCAGCTATGTGAATCACCGCGACTTCTCTGCCCCCTTTGGTGATGAGACGGCCGCAGAGATTGAAGCAATCGGTGATCTCGGTCCGGAATGTATCCGTTTTATTCCCGCAGCCGCATCGCCGAAGAATCGTGCCATGATACTGGTCTCCAACGAAGTCAGCGGCTCAATTACGGTCTTTGAACTGGGCGAAGCGGAGTATCCCGTGACCCTGCTGCATAATAATGATGCGGAGTCCCGCCTGATCAACCTCGGTGAAGATCAGCCCGATTTCGGTGGAGCTGCACGCTTTGCCTCTCTTGCAGAAAATCTTCGTGCTGCCGAAAAGCGCCGGGGAAATGCTGTCTACATGCTCTCGTCGGGGGACAACTTTCTTGCAGGGCCCGTCTTCAATGCAAGCCTGGATCTGCCTGCAGGTGAGCCCTTCTACGATACGCGGGTCATGGAGCAGATCGGCTATGATGCCGTTTGTATCGGCAACCACGATTTCGACTTCGGTCCCGCCGTGCTGGCTGATTTCATTGCGGGCTTCTCCGATGAAACACCTTTCCTCTCCTGTAATATCAATGTCAGTGCAGTGGATACTCTTCAGAGCCTTGCCGATGCCGGGCGGATTGTGCCGCAGGTGATTCTCGGTGAAGGGGATGAACGCCTCGGAGTGATCGGTGCGGTTACGCCGGAGATAGCACGTATATCCAGCCCGGGTAAAGTTGCCGTTCATGCAGATCTGGCTGCACGGATTCAGACGCAGATTGATGCGCTTCAGTCTGAGGGGGTAACCCGGATTGTACTGATCAGTCATCTTCAGAGTATCGAAAACGATCTTGCCCTGGCCGCAGATCTTTCCGGAGTTGATGTCATGATCGCCGGCGGGGGAGATGAACTCCTTGCGAATGCGGGCACTCCTCTGATTCCCGGCCACAAAGAGAAGGTGTACGGAGACTATCCTCTCATGGCGGAAGATGCCGACGGTATCCATCTGCCCGTGGTTACCACACCGGGACATTACGCCTATCTGGGACGTCTCAGCCTGACCTTTGATGGTGCGGGGAAAATCACCCGGATTGATCCGGGCAGCGGCCCCATCGCCGTATCTCAGAGTGAATCCTTTCTTTATACGGTGGGCGAGAAAAGCGACATGAGTGATGATATAATTGCTCCCATTGCTGAGACCCTGGAAGATCTTGGTAATACCCTTGTTGCAGAGGTCGGAGTTGCCCTGAATGCCGTGCGCGAACAAGTCCGTACCAGAGAGACCAACGGCGGAAACCTTATCGCCGATGCCCTGCGGTGGCAGGCGGCACAGGTGCACCCTGACTTTGGCGCTGCAGCTCCCCATATTGCCATGCAGAACGGCGGCGGTATCCGTAACAGTGTTTCCAAGGGGGTCGGTGATACCATCACGGCCCTGACCACCTGGGATATGCTTCCCTTTCCCAACTTTGTGACCATTGTGGAAGAGCTCTCGGCGGCAGAACTCAAGGAAGTTCTTGAGAATGCTGTCTCCCGGGTGGAGCAGACCGACGGGCGCTTCGCTCAGATCAGCGGGTTTTCTTTTGGCTACAGCAGTGACAGTCTGCCCCGTCTTCTGGATACAGCGGGAGAAGTCACTCAGCAGGGACGGCGGATTCTTTCGGCGACCCTCGATGACGGGACACCGCTCATTGCCGATGGCAGTCCTGTTGAGGGAGCTCCGGCGGTAAACCTTGCAACGATCAATTTCCTTGCCGGCGGTGGTGATCACTACCCGCTGAATCACAGGAGCGCCGTCTCCCTGGGTATAACATATCAGCAGGCCCTGGTCAACTATCTCACAGATAGTCTGGGGGGAACCGTTTCAGAAGCCCTCTATCCTGCGGGGGGACAGGGCCGGATCAATGATGCTGCCACGCCCCTTCTGACTACGGCGGAGCCCCGGGACGGTATTCATCTGATCCGTGCTGTGGCGGGACGGCTTGAGATGCGCCTGAACCTGTCTGTACCGCAAGAGGTTTCTCTGCGGATTTTTAATGTGCAGGGCCGTGCGGTGACACCAAAGATCAGCAAAGCCTTTGATGCCGGCCGGGTCCGGATTTCTCATTCCCTGGCGGATCTGGCTCCGGGAATCTACCTTCTGCAGTACTCTGCGGGGGATTTCTCCGGGGTACGCCGTATCGGAATTGAATAGAACTGTTTCCTGTGTACATTTCTGCAGGGTTCTCTCTTATGGGGGAGCCCTTTTTTGTGAATATATTCGTGGATGTTTGTTTGAACATCCCTACGGGGCGATGGATGCAGGAATGTACACACCCTGTAGAGGCGGGCCTCGTGTCCGCCCGGGCCATGGTGGCCGGATTAAATTTCCGTGTATTATTGGAGAGACGCAATTCATTGCGTATGCGGTAAATGAGAGGATGTTCTTTCGAACATCTCTCCGAACGGTGGGG